>NZ_FXXN01000028.1:600000-933138 GCF_900184795.1 Magnetospirillum sp. 15-1
CGCCGCAGCCCATGGGCGTGCCGCAGGAGGGCGGCGGGACGGCCGCCGCGCGGCCCTTGCCCACGTTGGGAGCCATGATGGCCTTGCCCACTTCCTTGTCGCCGCATTCGGGACAGGTCAGCGCGCCGGCGTCCTTCTTGGCATCGTAATCGCCGCTGTTGTCGAACCACTCCTCGAAGTGATGATCGTGGGAACAGCGCAGGGTGTAGAGGATCATGTCGGGCTCTCATGCAAGGAAACCGCCCCCGTTATAAGGGAGCGGTTTCCGCCGTTGCAATGTTGTTGGCTTAGAAGCTGTCGTCGCCGCCCACGTCGTAGCCGGGATCGAAATCGGCGTAGCCCTGGTCGTCGGCCACGTTGCTGTCGTAGCTGACCTGGGGGCTGTCGTAGCTGGCCTGGGGCGCGTCGCCGCCGGCCGCCGGGGTGGACGAGCCGTAGTAATTGTTGATGGTGGTGTTCTCGGTGATGGTCTCCGAGGCGGGCTGGGCGCCGCCGCCCCAGGGCGAACCGCCGGCATGGCCGCCGGCGAACATGCTGGAGATGCCGTTGGCCAGCAGCATGCCGCCGGCCACGCCCACCGCCGCGCCGGCCGCCGTACGCAGGAAGCTGCCGCCGGCCGAGGGCTGCCCGCCCCACGGCGAGGCCTGGGGCTGGGCATATTGCTGCGGCGGAGGGGCGTATTGCTGTTGCTGGACCTGCTGCTGCGGCGGCTGGGTCGAGGGCACCGAACCGCGCCCGCCGCCCCAGGGATTGCCCGGCTGACCGAAGCCGCCCGCCTGTTGCGGCGGCTGGGTTCGTCCGGCCAACTGGGCCTCGAGGTCGCGGATGCGGGCCTCGTGCTCCTTGATGGCCATTTCCTGCACCACCACCGCCTCCACCAGATTGTAGGCGGCGTCGGGCACCGCGCGCATCCGCTCGAGGATCAGGGCCTCGGCCTCGCGGTCCTTGTTGCCGCCCGCCAGCCTGGCCAGGCGGTCGAACACGCTTTGGATCAGGTCACGTTCGGAGGGGGTCATGGTTCGCCTTCCCGATTGAGAAACTTTCGCCCCACAATGTAGGTGCGAATCACGGCAAGTCCATGGCAGAAAATTATCATTACAAATCATTAAGTTGGCGAATTACCCTCTCCCAATTTGGGGAAATTTCACCCGATCGCGCTTGACTCTCCCGCGGACCCCTCCTAGATGGTTGGCACTCGTCGCCGGAGAGTGCTAACAGCGCCCCGGCTGGATCGAACCGTCTTACGGAGGTTATTCCCAAAATGAAGTTCAGACCGCTCCATGATCGCGTGCTGGTGAAGCGCCTCGACGCCGAAGAGAAGACTGCCGGCGGCATCATCATCCCCGACACCGCCAAGGAAAAGCCCATGCAGGGCGAAATCATGGCTGTCGGTTCCGGCACCCGTGGCGATGACGGCAAGCTGGTCGCCCTGGACGTCAAGGCCGGCGACCGCGTGCTGTTCGGCAAGTGGTCCGGCACCGAGGTCAAGATCGACGGCGTCGATCTGCTGATCATGAAGGAATCCGACATTCTCGGCATTCTCGCCTAACCCACGAATTCTATAGAGGTTAAGACAAATGGCTGCCAAGGAAGTCAAGTTCTCCACCGACGCCCGCACCCGCATGCTGCGCGGCGTCGACATTCTCGCCGACGCGGTGAAGGTCACCCTGGGCCCCAAGGGCCGCAACGTGGTGATCGAGAAGTCGTTCGGCGCGCCCCGCATCACCAAGGACGGCGTCACCGTCGCCAAGGAGATCGAGCTGGCCGACAAGTTCGAGAACATGGGCGCCCAGATGGTGCGCGAAGTGGCCTCGAAGACCGCCGATCTGGCCGGTGACGGCACCACCACCGCCACCGTGCTGGCCCAGGCCATCGTCCGCGAGGGCGTCAAGGCCGTGGCCGCCGGCCTCAACCCCATGGACCTGAAGCGCGGCGTCGATCTCGCCGTGGCCGCCGTGGTCGCCGACGTCAAGTCGCGTTCGCGCAAGGTCGCCACCAATGCCGAGATCGCCCAGGTCGGCACCATCTCCGCCAACGGCGAGAAGGAAATCGGCGACATGATCGCCAAGGCCATGGAAAAGGTCGGCAACGAGGGTGTCATCACCGTCGAGGAAGCCAAGGGCCTGGACACCGAGCTGGACGTGGTCGAGGGCATGCAGTTCGACCGTGGCTACACCAGCCCGTACTTCGTGACCAACGCCGAGAAGATGACCGTCGAGCTGGATAACCCCTACATCCTGCTGCACGAGAAGAAGCTCAGCGGCCTGCAGCCCCTGCTGCCGGTGCTCGAGCAGGTGGTCCAGTCGGGCCGTCCGCTGGTGATCATCGCCGAGGACATCGAGGGCGAGGCCCTGG
The DNA here is from genome assembly GCF_900184795.1 of Magnetospirillum sp. 15-1. Classification (NCBI taxonomy): domain Bacteria; kingdom Pseudomonadati; phylum Pseudomonadota; class Alphaproteobacteria; order Rhodospirillales; family Rhodospirillaceae; genus Magnetospirillum; species Magnetospirillum sp. 15-1. Next base: position 602,356 of record NZ_FXXN01000028.1, read on the forward strand.
CCACCCTGGTGGTCAACAAGCTGCGCGGCGGCCTGAAGGTCGCGGCCGTGAAGGCTCCGGGCTTCGGCGATCGCCGCAAGGCCATGCTGGAAGACATCGCCATCCTGACCGGTGGCCAGGTGATCAGCGAAGACCTGGGCATCAAGCTCGAAAGCGTCAACCTGGAGATGCTGGGCACGTCCAAGCGCATCACCATCACCAAGGAAGACACCACCATCGTCGACGGCTCGGGCAAGAAGGGCGACATCGACGCCCGCTGCAAGCAGATCCGTGCGCAGATCGAGGAGACCACCTCGGACTACGACCGTGAGAAGCTGCAGGAGCGTCTGGCCAAGCTGGCCGGCGGCGTGGCCGTCATCAAGGTCGGCGGCGGCTCCGAGATCGAGGTGAAGGAGCGCAAGGATCGCGTCGACGACGCCCTGCACGCCACCCGCGCCGCGGTCGAGGAAGGCATCGTCCCGGGCGGCGGCGTCGCCCTGCTGCATGCCGTCAAGGCCCTGGAAGGCCTGAAGTCCGGCAATCCGGATCAGGAAGTCGGCATCGGCATCGTGCGTCGCGCCCTGCAGGCTCCCGTGCGTCAGATCGCCGAGAACGCCGGCCATGACGGCGCCGTGGTTGCCGGCAAGATCGGCGAGTCCAAGGATCTGGCCTTCGGCTTCGACGCCCAGACCGGCGTCTACACCGACATGATCAAGGCCGGCATCATCGACCCGACCAAGGTCGTGCGTACCGCCCTGCAGGACGCCGCTTCCGTGGCCGGCCTGCTGATCACCACCGAAGCCATGATCGCCGAGCGTCCCAAGAAGGACGTGGGCGGCATGCCCGGCGGCGACATGGGCGGCATGGGCGGCATGGGTGGCATGGGCGGCATGGACTTCTAAGTCCGGGCCAGCCAACGCTTATCGCGTTAAAGGAAGCCCCTCTCCCGGCAACGGGAGGGGGGTTTTTCTTATGGAGGCGACTCCCCCCTTGCGCCACCGCCTTCGGACCGCTACCGTAACCACACTTCGCCAACGTATTTTTCCGAGGCTTCACAGTGCTGGACGGCAGGCGGGTTCTTCTCATCATCTCGGGCGGTATCGCCGCCTACAAGTCGCTGGAACTGATTCGCCGCCTGAAGGATCGGGGCTGCGCCGTACGCTGCGTCCTGACCAAGGGCGGGGCCAATTTCGTAACGCCGCTGGCCGTATCGGCGCTGTCGGGGGACAAGGTCTATCAGGAGACCTTTTCGCTGACCGACGAGGCCGAGATGGGCCATATCCGCCTGTCGCGCGAGGCCGATCTGGTGGTGGTGGCGCCGGCCACCGCCAACCTGCTGGCCAAGATGGCGGCGGGCATCGCCGATGATCTGGCGTCGACCGCGCTGCTCGCCACCGACAAGCGGGTGCTGGTGGCGCCGGCCATGAACACCATGATGTGGGAGCACCCCGCCACCCAAGCCAATCTGGCCCTGCTGGAATCGCGCGGCGTGACCCGCATCGGCCCCGGCGCCGGCGATCTGGCCTGCGGCGAGGTGGGGGCGGGCCGCATGGCCGAGCCGGCCGAAATCCTGGCGCGCATCGAGGCCATGCTCTCCGACGGTCCCCTGAAGGGGGTCAAGGCCGTCGTCACCAGCGGCCCGACGCACGAGGCCATCGACCCGGTGCGCTTCATCGCCAACCGCTCGTCGGGCAAGCAGGGCCACGCCATCGCCGCCGCCCTGGCCGCCCTGGGCGCCGAGGTCACCCTGGTCAGCGGCCCGGTGACCATTCCCGATCCCGCCGGCGTGGGGGTGGTCAAGGTGGAAAGCGCCATCCAGATGCTGAACGCCGTGCGCCAACATCTGCCCGCCGACGTGGTGGTCTGCGCCGCCGCCGTCGCCGACTGGACAGTGGCCAACCGCGCCACCGAAAAGCGTAAGAAGAAGGTGGGTGATCCACCGCCCACCATCGAGCTGACGCCCAATCCCGACATCCTGATGACGGTGTCCAGGGCAGAGGGGGCGGCGCGGCCCAGGCTGGTGGTGGGCTTTGCCGCCGAGACGGAAAAGCTGCTGGAGCACGCCGCCGACAAGCTGGCGCGCAAGGGCTGCGACTGGATCGTCGCCAACGACGTGTCCGAGGCAAGCGGCACCTTCGGCGGCGATGCCAACACCGTTCATGTGATCGATGGGGCCGGCACCGAATCCTGGCCCGCCATGGGCAAGGACGAGGTGGCCCGCAAACTGGCCGAGCGCATCGCCAAGGCTTTGGGGAAAGCATGATGACGAGCGAGGCGAAGCCGAAGCGCGGGCGCATTGGGCGCCCCGGAGCGACACCGGAGCGAAGCGAAGGTGGGAAGTGGAGGAGCCAAGCGCGCGGAAGCGCGCGCCCGGCGTTTGAGGGGCTTCAACAATGACCGAGATTTTGATTCGACGCCTGGAGCACGCCGCCGAGCTGCCCCTGCCCGCCTACGAGACCGCCCATGCGGCCGGCATGGACCTGATGGCCTGCATTCCCGCCGATATGGAGCTTGCGCCCGGCAAGCGCGCCCTGATCCCCACCGGCTTCGCCATCGCCCTGCCCGAAGGCTTCGAGGCCCAGGTGCGGCCGCGTTCGGGACTGGCCGCCAAGCACGGCATCACGGTGCTCAACGCGCCGGGCACCATCGACGCCGATTATCGCGGCGAGATCGGCGTCATCCTGATCAATCTGGGCGAGACCGCCTTCGCCATCAGCCGCGGCATGCGCATCGCCCAGATGGTGATCGCGCCGGTGTCGCGGGCCCAGTGGCGCGAGGCGGAAAGCCTGGACGACACCCAAAGGGGGACCGGGGGCTTCGGCTCGACCGGCACGGGAAGGAAGGGCTGACCGACCATGCTTCGTCCATCGAAGAAAATGCTGTTCGCCATCGAGGCGGTGCTGGACATCGCCTACCACGCCGGCGGCGAGCCGGTGCAGAGCCGCGAGATCACGCGGCGCCAGGGCATTCCGCGGCGCTATCTGGAGCAGACCCTGCAGCAACTGGTCCGCGCCGGTATCCTGGTGGGCGTGCGCGGCCCGCGGGGCGGCTACCGTCTGGCGCGCGAACGCCGCCGCATCTCGGTGGGCGAGGTGGTCCGCGTGGTCCGCGCGCTGGAAACCGCCGAGGACCCCTACCAGGACATGCCCGCCTCGGAACTGGGCAAGCACGTCATCCGTCCCATGTGGGGCGACCTGACCGAGGAGATCATGTCCCGCCTGGACGCCATCTCCATCGACGAGCTGTGCATGCGCGCCTACAAGGGCGGCATTCCCAGCGAGGCGCATCAGAAGTTGGACTTCATCATCTAACCTTGGTACGATGTAGTTAAGCATCGTATTACACCATTGTTGTGGGGAATTCGAGATGACCACTTCCGCCCCCGCCTTCCGCGGCAAGATCTACGACAGCATCATCGACACCATCGGCGCCACGCCGCTGGTCCGCTTCAAGCGCATGGCCGCCGAAGCCGGCGCCAAGGCCGACATCCTCGGCAAGCTGGAGTTCTTCAATCCCCTGGCCTCGGTCAAGGACCGCATCGGCTTCGCCATGATCGAGGCGGCCGAGGTGTCGGGCCAGTTGAAGCCCGGCGGCACCATCATCGAGCCGACCTCGGGCAATACCGGCATCGCGCTGGCCTTCGTCGCCGCCGCCAAGGGCTACAAGCTGATCCTGTGCATGCCGGAAAGCATGTCGCTGGAGCGCCGCAAGATGCTGCAGCTCCTCGGCGCCGAGATCGTGCTGACCCCCGCCTCCAAGGGCATGACCGGCGCGGTGCGCCAGGCCGAGGAACTGCTGGCCTCCACGCCGGGCGCCATCATGCCGCAGCAGTTCAAGAACGAAGCCAACCCGGCCATCCACGAGCGCACCACCGCCGAGGAAATCTGGAACGACACCGACGGTAAGGTGGACATCATCGTGTCGGGCGTCGGCACCGGCGGCACCATCTCCGGCATCGGCCACGTGCTGAAGAAGCGCAAGCCCGGCCTGAAGATGGTGGCGGTGGAGCCCGAGGACAGCCCGGTGCTGTCGGGCGGCGCCCCCGGCCCCCACAAGATCCAGGGCATCGGCGCCGGCTTCATTCCGGACATCCTGGACCAGGGCATCATCGACGAAATCCTGCAGATCGGCAACGAAACGGCCCTGGCCACCGCCCGCAAGGCGGCCAAGCTGGAAGGCATTCCGGTGGGCATCTCGTCGGGCGCGGCCATCGCCGCCGCCCTGGAACTGGGCTCGCGCCCCGAGAACGCCGGCAAGGTGATCGTCGCCATCATCCCCAGCTTCGCCGAACGCTACCTGTCGACCGCCCTGTTCGATCAGGTGTAGAGGCGCCTCGGAACCATCCTATATAGTCGTCACCCCCGGACTTGATCCGGGGGTGACGATTTCGCAGGGACCACTCAATGGACTTCACCGAGGAGCAGATCCACCGCTACGCCCGCCACATCATCCTGCCGGAGGTGGGCGGCATCGGGCAGGCCAAACTCCTCGGGTCCTCCGCCCTGGTGATCGGGGCGGGCGGCCTGGGCTCGCCGGTGATCCTTTATCTCGCCGCCGCCGGTGTGGGAACCATCGGGGTGATCGACGACGACGACGTGGAGCTGTCCAATCTGCAGCGCCAGATCATCCACCGCACCTCCAACGTGGGTGCGGCCAAGGTGAACAGCGCCGCCGCCGCCGTCGCCGACATCAACCCCGACGTCAAGCTGGTGCCCATCCGGGCCCGCCTGGACAAGGACAACGCCCGGGAGATCTTCCGCGACTTCCAGGTGATCGCCGACGGCTCGGACAACTTCCCCACCCGTTTCCTGGTCAACGACGCGGCGCGGCTGGAGGGCAAGACCCTGGTGTCGGCCGCCATCCTGCGCTTCGACGGCCAGTTGGCCACCTACAGGCCGGGCGGCCCCTGCTATCGCTGCATCTACCGCGAGGCCCCGCCCGAGGGCCATGTCCCCACCTGTTCCAGCGCCGGAGTGCTGGGCGCCATCGCCGGCACCATGGGCGCCATGCAGGCCACCGAGGTGATCAAGGAATTGCTGGGCATCGGCGAATCCCTGTCGGGCAAGCTGGTGATCTACGACGCCCTGTCGGTCACCTTCCGCACCGTGCGGGTGCCGCGCGACCCCGGCTGTCCCCTGTGCGGCGACCATCCCACCATCACCGATCTGTCGTCCCATGGGAGCACCGCCAATGTCTGCGGCTGAAGGCCGCGGCGGGCCGGACAAGCTGTCCATCGTGGTGTTCTCGGGCGATTTCGACCGTATCCACTATGCCCTGGTGATGGCTGCGGCAGCGGTGGCCTCCAACACGCCGGTCACCCTGTTCTTCACCATGTGGGCCGGCCGCGCCCTGGAAGCCCCGCTCGCCGACGGCTCCGCCGCCTGGACCCGGCTGAAATGCTCCGACGGCGGCTCGGCCAAGGCCATGGACGACGGCTTCAAGGCCAAGGGCGTGGGCAGCTTCGAGGAATTGCTGGAGGCCTGCGTGGCGCTGGGCGTCACCGTCATGGTCTGCGAGATGGGTCTGAAGGCGCTGGGCATGGACCCCGAATCCCTGCGTCCCGACGTGCCGGTCGCCAGGGGCGGCGTGGTCACCTTCCTGGCCGACGCCTCCAAGACCGGCGGGATGCTGTTCATCTAACCGTCATCCCGGACGGCGCGACCATCTCCTAGAATGCCTTCGCCGTTATTCGGGGGAGAGGATCATGATGCGTGGTGTCGCCGTCGCCCTGGCGCTGTGCGCCGCCACGTTTCCCGCCCTTGCCGCGCCGGCGGGCCTGGAGAAGATCAACCACATCGTGGTGATCTATCTGGAAAATCGCAGCTTCGACAATATGTTCGGCACCTTTCCCGGCGCCGACGGGCTGGACGCCGCCAAGAGCGCGCCGCCGCAGGTGGACAAGGCGGGCAATCCCTACGCCGCCCTGCCCCCCATCCTGGACGAAAAGAGCAAGGAGCCCGACCCGCGCTTTCCCGCCCGGCTGGCCAATGCCCCCTTCGACGTCGGCCCCTTCGTCACCCAGACCGAAAAGCATCGCGACCTCGTCCATCGCTTCTACCAGAACCGGGAGCAGATCAACGGCGGACGCAACGACAAGTTCGCGGCATGGTCCGATGCCGGCGGCCTGGTGATGGGCTATTACGATACCGCCAACACCCGGCTGTGGGCTCTGGCCAAGGAGTTCACCCTGGCCGATAATTTCTTCCAGGCGGCCTATGGCGGCTCGTTCCTGAACCATTTCTGGCTGATCTGCGCCTGCACGCCGCGCTACGAGACCGGACCGACGGCCATCCGCGCCCAGTTGGACGCAGACGGCCATCTGGTCAAGGACGGCGCGCTGACCCCCGACGGCCATGCGGTCAACACCATCTTCTCGTTCTATCCGCCCTATCCGCCCTCGGCCACCGATCTGGCGAAGCGGCTGCCGCCCCAGACCATGCCCAACATCGGCGACCGGTTGAGCGACAAGAAGGTGTCGTGGGCCTGGTATTCCGGCGGCTACGCCGCCGCCATGGCCGGGCGCAACGAAGGCAATTTCCAGTATCACCACCAGCCCTTCGTCTATTTCGCCAGCACCGGCGAGGGCACCGCCGCCAAGGCCGCCCACCTCAAGGACGAGACCGAGCTGTTCAAGGCGGTGGCTCGGGGCCGGCTGGAGAGGGTGGTGTTCTACAAGCCGGTGGGCGACGAGAACCAGCATCCGGGCTATGCCGACGTGGCGGGCGGCGATGCCAAGGCCGGCCGGCTGATCGACGCCATCCGGACCAGCCCGCTGTGGAAGGACACCGCCATCATCGTCACCTACGACGAGAACGGCGGCTTCTGGGATCATGTGGCGCCGCCGGCCGGCGACGCCTGGGGACCGGGCACCCGCGTCCCCGCCCTGGTCATCTCGCCCTATGCCAGGCGCGGATTCGTCGACCACACGGCCTATGACACCACCTCGATCCTCAAGCTGATCGAAACCCGTTTCGGGTTGGAGCCGCTGGGCGGACGCGACGCCCGGGCCAACGACATGACCGCCGCCTTCGACTTCCGGCGGACGGCGCGGTAGTTACCAAGCGTTACCATTTTCCCGTCCCGGCGACATTCGCGGGTTACGCCCCCCCTGTAGAACGGTGTCATTCCGATCCACCCGTTCACAGGTGCCCCCATGACCCGCATCACCGCCATCACCGCCTCCGTCGCCATCGCGCTGGGCATCGCCGCCCTGGTGAACGTGGCCCGCGCCGCCGATCAGGCCGTTCCCGCCCCGCAAACCGCCAATTTCGAGCGCATGACCCGCCATTGCGGCGACATGGACGCCCGCATGGCCGCCCACATGGCCTATTCCGAGGTCAAGCTGAAGCTGACCGAGGCCCAGAAGGCGGATTTCAAGCGCCTGACCGAGACCATGAAGGAGGCCTCGGCCCCCATGCGCAAGCTGTGCGAGGACAGGGCCGATCCGGCCAAGCTCACCACCCTGCCCGAGCGCATGGGCCGCATGCAGCGGCAGGCCGAGGCCCGCACCGAAGCCCTGCGCAAGGTGGTGCCGGCCATGACCGCCTTCTATTCGACCCTTTCCCTGGAGCAGCAGAAGATCGCCGACGACCTGATGCCCGGCGCTGGCGGCAAGGGCGGCTTCGGCCGCGGCCATGGTCATGGCCACGGCATGATGCATCACTGAGACCCGCCCACGAAAAAGCCCCCCGGAGCATCGCTCCGGGGGGCTTTCCTTTGGCGGATAATGCCTAGAACATCGAGGCCAGGACGCGGTCCGGCGGCTGGTGGCCGTCGGCGAAGGTCTTGATGTTGATCAGCACCTTCTCGCCCATGTCGATGCGGCTTTCGATGGTCGCCGAGCCCAGATGGGGCAGCAGCACCACGTTGTCCAGGGCCAGCAGCTTGGGGTTCACCGCCGGCTCGTGCTCGAACACGTCGAGGCCGGCGCCGGCCAGATCGCCACGGATCAGCATGCGGGTCAGCGCGTTCTCGTCGACGATCTCGCCACGCGCCGTGTTGACCACGTAGGCGTGCTTGGGCAGCAGTTCCAGGCGCCGGGCCGACAGCAGGTGGAAGGTGGCCGGGGTGTGCGGGCAGTGGACGGTGATCACGTCCATGCGGGCCAGCATCTGGTCCAGGCTTTCCCAATAGGTGGCTTCCAGCTCGGTCTCGATGTCGGGATGGACGCGCTTCCTGTTGTGGTAGTGGATGGACATGCCGAAGGCCTTGGCGCGACGCGCCACCGCCTGGCCGATGCGGCCCATGCCGATGATGCCCAGACGCTTGCCCCAGATGCGGTGGCCCAGCATGAAGGTCGGGCTCCAGCCCTTCCAGTCGCCGGAGCGGATCAGGCGCTCGCCCTCGGCGATGCGGCGCGGCACCGACAGGATCAGCGCCATGGCCATGTCGGCGGTATCCTCGGTCAGCACGCCGGGAGTGTTGGTGATGATGATGCCCCGCTGGCGGGCGGTGGCCAGATCGATGTGATCGACGCCGGTCCCGAAATTGGCCACCAGCTTCAGATTGGGGCCGGCCTGGGATAGGACGCCCGCATCGATGCGGTCGGTGACGGTGGGGACCAGCACGTCGGCGATCTTGACGGCCTCGATCAGCTCGGCCTTGGTCATGGGATGATCGTCGACGTTCAAGCGGGTGTCGAACAGTTCCATCATCCGGGTTTCGATGGCGTCGGGCAGCTTGCGGCTGACCACGACGACGGGCTTCTTGTGCGGCATTTCCTGTGTCCTCCCGGAACGTTTCCTCAAACGACCTAGCAACTCGGAGACCCCTTGTCCAGAGCCCATTTGGACCTTCTTTAAAAGGCAAACACCGGCTCGCCTTGACCGGGTCGGGCCGGGGCACTCTATAATACGCCGCCGGAGGAATGATGGACTGCCGACGTTGGGGGATAATCGAAATGCGTAAATGGGGGGCGACCGCCCTGGCCGCCTTGCTGCTTTGCCTGGCGCCGGCCGCGCTGGCGGGCGAGGCCAGCGGCCTGCCGCTGCCCCGTTTCGTGTCCTTGCGCTCGGACGAGGTCAATCTGCGGGCCGGGCCGGGACAGCGCTATCCCATCGACTGGATATATTCGCGCAAGGACCTGCCGGTGGAGGTGATCGCCGAGTTCGAGGCCTGGCGCAAGATCAGGGACTGGCAGGGCACCGAGGGCTGGCTCCACCAATCCATGCTGTCGGGGCGGCGCATGATGGTGGTGATCGGCGGCCAGCGCACGCTGCGCGCCGGCGATTCCGACAGCGCCGACGCCCTGGCCCTGGTGGAGCCCGGCGTGCTGGGCCGTCTGCTGCAATGCCCGCGCAACCGGGACTTCTGTCGGGTGGAGATCAACCAGATCCAGGGCTGGTTCAAGCGCGACGAGATCTGGGGCGTCTACAAGGGCGAGTGGATCGAATAAAACGGGGACCGGTTCCCGAGGCTCATCCTCCCCGAGTTCCGGCCCCCGCCGTCAGCCCGCCCGGAAGGGGAAGGGCAGGCGTTTCTCACTCATCCTCGTAGGAACCGGTTTCCGCGCCCCGATGGCAGGCCACGCAATTGGACCGGGTCATCACCTCGGGCCGCTTCCATTCCCGCTCGGAGATGCGCTCGTGCTTGGCGATGAAGCGCGGCGTCTCGGTGATGCGCAGCGGCGTCTCGGACAGGGCGATGCCGCGCAGCGCCTTGCGCCCCGCCTTGCCGCCGCCCGTATCGGCGGCGCCCGCCACCAGCACCTGGCGGATACGTTCGGCCTTGTCGGACGCCATGCCGGCGTTGTCGCCGAAATGGTCGGACAGCTGGCCCATCATGCGGGTCCACGAGCGGGCCGGCAGGAAGGCGGGCTGGAAGGCCATGTGGCACTCGCCGCAGGCCTTGAGGGTTTCGGGATCGGTCACCGGGCGGACATGGTCGGCCAGGGCGGGAAGGGCGGACAGGCTGAACACCGCCGCGAGGATGATCCGCTTCATCATTTGCTCTCCATATAGGCGATGTAGTCGCCCTTCTCGGTCGCCGAGCAGACCCGGCCCAGCACGGTCTGGCAGTCGCGGTCGAAGCGCTCTTCCACCTTGGCGGCATCGGTGAAGCGCTTGGGGTTGGCCGATACCGCCACCGGCTTGATGGCGCGGCCGGTCTTGGCGTGGCGGCCGTCGGCGGTGGGGTCGGCGGTGTGGCAGGTGGTGCAGGACGCATAGTCGGGGCTGGCGGTATTCTTCGATTCGAACAGCGCCCGGCCGCGCTCGGGCGAGAAGCCGGCGAAGCCCGGCCCGGCCTGCCGGGCATAGCCGGCCTTGATGGCGTCGCGGGCCGCATCGGCGGCAAAGGCGGCGGGAGCGGCCAGCAGGGCGATGGCGAACAAGGCGGCGGTCGAGCCCTTCAGCATCTCGCGCACCCGGCGGCCCTGGAAGATCCAGGCGATGATGGCGGCATGGGCCAGCACCAGCCAGAGCGAAGCCTCGGCCAGTCCCTCGTGCAGGTCCTCCAGGGCGGGGATGACATCGGCGGCGATGCCGGTCACCCCGGCCACCGCCATGCCGCCCACCAGGATGGCGGCCATCCAGGCGAACAGGGGATTGCGGCCGGGCTTGGCCCAGGTCAGGCGGGGCTTGGGCAGGGCCAGCGGCCCACCGGCCGAGCCGACCAGCGCCAGGGCCAGGCGCAGCACGACGGCGCCCACCACCCAATAGCCGGAAAACACGTGCATGGCGTAGGTGTCCTCGTCGGCGGTGACATAGGCCACCAGGAAGCCTCCGGCCAGGGCGGCATGCCACAGGCGGAGCAGGCGGAATTCCCAGCGGGCGTTCATCAGTGGTGCTCCTCGTGGAAGGGGAAGGAAACCGGCTGCACGGTGGCGGCATAGGCATAAGCGCCCCCGGCGACGATCAGGGCGGCCATCAGGCCGTGAACGATCATGCGGGTCAGCATGGCGGAACTCCTTGTTGAAAAATTACCGGGTCCGTGAATTCATCTGGGCGGAGGATAGGAGCACGGCCCTGAACCGGGCGTGACCCGCCGGTTCATCCGCCGTTCATGCGGCGCGGACGATGATTTGCTCATGAAAACCATTCTAGCCATCCTGCTTCTCGTCTCCCTCCCCGCCTTGGGCGGCGAAGACCACGACCGCATTCGCCGCGCCGTGCAGGCCGGCGAGATTCTGCCGCTGTCGCGCATTCTCGAGCAGGTGGACCGCGATTATCCCGGCGAGCTGATCGAGGCCGAACTGGAAGACCGGCACGGCCATCCGATCTATGAGATCAAGCGCCTGACCCGCGACGGGCGGCTGCTGAAGCTCTATTACGACGCCGCCGACGGCACCCGGCTCAAGGTCAAGGAGAAGCGATGAGAGTCCTGGTCGTCGAGGACGAGCCGCAACTGACCCTGGCGCTGGAACGCGCCCTGGAAGCGGCGGGCTTCGCGGTGGACACCGCCTATGACGGCGAGAACGGCTGGTACCTGGGCGACACCGAAAGCTATGACGCGGCCATCCTCGACCTTGGTCTGCCCAAGGTCGACGGCATCACCGTGCTGGGCCGCTGGCGCGAGGCCGGGCGGACCATGCCGGTGATGGTGCTGACGGCCCGCGCCCGCTGGGCGGAAAAGGCCCAGGCCTTCAACGCCGGCGCCGATGATTACGTCACCAAGCCCTTCGAGATGGAAGAGGTGGTGACCCGCATCCGCGCCCTGATCCGCCGCGCCGCCGGCCATGCCTCGCCCGAGATCACCTGTGGAAGCCTGCGCATCGACACCATCGGCGGAAAGGTCAGCCGCGACGGCATGCCGGTGACGCTGACCGCCCAGGAATTCCGCATCCTGTCCTATCTCGCCCATCACCAGGGACGGGTGGTCAGCCGTTCGGAACTGGTGGAGCACGTCTACGACCGCGATGCCGACCCGGATTCCAACGTGCTGGACGTGCTGGTGGCCCGCATCCGCCGCAAGCTGGGCGTCGATGTGATCCACACCCTGCGCGGCCAGGGCTGGCGCATGGAGGCCCCCGAAAACGAGGGCCCCGGACAATGACCGCGCGTGACTCCCTGCATCGCCGCCTGATCCTGGGGGCCGGAGCCTGGGTCGTCCTGGCCCTGGGAATCGGCGGCTGGGTGCTGAGCCACGCCTTCGCCGACAGTGCCGAACAGGCCTTTGTCCGGCGTCTCGATACCCATCTGCGCGCCCTGCTGGCGGTGGTCGAGCCGGAAAACGGCAATCCGATCTCCGTGGGGCGGCCGGCGGGCGAGCCCCGTTTCGAGCAACCCTATTCCGGCTGGTACTGGCAGGTCTCGGACGGTGCCGGCATCAACGCGCGCTCGCGCTCCCTGTGGGATTTCGCCCTGCCCATGGCAACCGACGGCATGGCGGGCAGCATCCAGATGCATCGGGAGAGCGGGCCGCGCGGCCAGAATCTCGAGGTGATGGAACGCGACCTGCTGCTGGACGAGAGCGGCCGGCGCCTGCATGTGGCGGTGGCCGGCGACCGCGCCGAGGTGGAGGAGGAAATCCGCCGCTTCCGGCTGTTGCTGACCCTGTCCCTGGGCGGATTGGGGCTGGGGCTGCTGGCCGCCGTGGCGGTGCAGGTGAGCTACGGCCTCAGGCCGCTGCGGCGGCTGGAGGACGAGTTGGACCAGCTGACCCACGGCGCCGGCCGCCTGGACGGCGCCTATCCCCAGGAAATCGCCCCGCTGGTCGAGGCCATGAACCGGGTGCTGGAACACGACGACCGGCTGATCCGCCATGCCCGGAACCACCTGGGCAATCTGGCCCACGCCTTGAAGACGCCCCTGGCGGTACTGCGCACCGAGTGCGGTGCCATTCCCGGAGTGGCGCCGCAGGTCGAGCGGGTCAGCCGCCTGATCGACCTGCATCTGGCCCGCGCCGGCTCCGAGGCCTCGTCGTCGCGGGCCATGGGGCGGCGGGTCCCGCTGGCCCCGCTGCTGGCCGACCTGGACGGCGCCCTGCGCAAGGTCTACGCCGAGCGCCGGCTGGACATCACCATCGACTCGCCGCCCGAGGCCGATTTCGCCGGAGAGCCCGACGATCTGGCCGAAATGGTCGGCAACCTGATGGACAACGCCTGCAAGTGGGCGGCGACACGGGTGCGGGTCAGCGCCCGGCGGGGGATGATCCGGGTCGAGGACGACGGGCCGGGCCTGACGGCGGAACAGGCCGAGGCGGCGGCGCGGCGCGGCATCCGCCTGGACGAAAGCGTGCCGGGCTCGGGCCTGGGATTGGCCATCGTCGCCGATCTGGCGGCGTTGGGCGGCCTGAAGCTCGGCTTTGGCCGCTCGCCATGGGGCGGACTGGCGGTCAGCCTGACGGAAGAGGCCGCGGACATGGCACCCCGGCGGCCAGACGACCGCGAATGAGCGTGACAGCGCGCCTGCCTTGTTTATCATGGAGGGATTCACCTTCCGTCGAGAGCCCCCCCCCCCGGTGAACGTCTCAGTCCCCCCTTCCGCCTCGCAAGTCCATACCATCGGCACCTTTCGCGGCCTGTCCTTCAAGCAGGCGGTGGCGACGCTGCTGATCGCGCTGGGCCTGGGCACCGCATCGGGAATCTGGGACCTGTCGGCCGATTACCAGCGCATGCGCCAGGAGGTGGGCAAAGGCAGCGAAGCCAATCTCGCCCTGGTGCGCGGCATGGCGGTGGAGGCCGCCTACATGCTGAGCCACGATCTGGCCAGCGAGGTGGTGGGCGGTCTGGCGCTGGACCCCATGGTGGCCGAGGTCCGGCTGACCGACAATTTCGGCGATGTTCTGGGACAGGCCAGCCATCCGCCGGGCACGACCGCTTTCCCCGGCCTGGCCCAGCGGCTGTTCGGCGACATGGCCCAGCACTCCCTGCCGCTTCAGACCCGCATCAAGGAAGCGGCCAGCGACGTGGGCAAGCTGGAACTGCGCCTCGACCCCGCCCTGCTGCTCAACCGCTACCTGGACCATGTGGCGGCCAGCGCCGCGTCGGGCGCGGCGCGGACCGTAATTCTGTGTCTGCTGGTGGTGGCGGTGTTCTACGGCCTGATCACCAAGCCGCTGCTGCGCATCGGCCAGGCCATCGCCACGGTGGACCCGGCCCGGCCCGGCGCCCTGCTGATCGATCTGCCGCCCCGCCACGAGGGTGACGAACTGGGCCTTCTGGTGCGCAACGTCAACGCCCTGCTGGCCGAATCCCAGCGCGGACTGGACGGCCGCGACACCGCCGAAGGCGCCCTGGCCGCCCTGGCCCGCGACCTGGAGCAGCGGGTCCAGGACCGCACCCACGAACTGGAGCAGCAGAAGGAAGGGGTGGAACGGGCCAACGCCGAGCTGGAAAAGGCCAACCGTTTCATTTCCGATGGCATCCGTTACGCCAGCCGCATCCAGACGGCGCTGCTGCCCGATACGGCGGCACTGGAAGGGACGGTGCACGAATTCACGGTCGGCTGGCGCCCCTTCGATATCGTCGGCGGCGATTATTACTGGACCGGCACCTTCGGCGACAAGACGGTGGTGGCGGTGATGGACTGCACCGGCCACGGCGTGCCCGGCGCCTTCATGACCGCCGTGGTGTCGTCGATCCTGGCCCGCATCCTTCATCACCACGGCCATGACGATCCGGCGGTGATCCTGGCCCTGCTCAACTTCCTGGTGAAGTCGGCGCTGCGCCAGGACCGGGCCGACGCCCCCGCCGACGACGGCCTGGACGCCGCCATCTGCGTCTTCGACCGCGAACGCGCCGTCGCCACCTTCGCCGGCGCCAACCTGCCGCTGATGATGTGGAGCGACAACCAGATAAAGGTGATCCGGGGCGACCGGCGCAGCCTGGGCTACCGCGACAGCCCGCCCGACGCCACCTTCGCCTGCCACGAGGTCCCCATCCTTCCGGGCGCCACCTTCTACCTCTACACCGACGGCCTGATCGATCACATGGGCGGCCCCAACCACCGGCTGTTCGGCCGGAGAAGGCTGCAGGAGGCCCTGAGCGGCATCGCCCACCTGCCGCTGGAGGAGCAGAAGGAAAAACTGTTCGCCACCCTGGATGCCTGGCGTGGCGATCAGCCCTGCCGCGACGACATGACCTTCATCGCGATCCGGCCGCTGGCTCCCTGACCATTCCCGAGGAATAGCGGGCGACGATGCGGTCGTACTGGCCGTCGGCCCGCAGCCGGGCCAGACCGCGGTTGAAGGCGTCGCGCAGGCCGGCATCGCGAAAGGCGACCCGGTATTCGGTCGGCGGGAACAGCGGGTGATAGCGCAGGGGCTGGGTGGTATCCACCTTGGCCTTGACCTCGGACTGGTTGGCGAACCAGTTGAAGATTTTGGAATCGGCGACCACCACGTCCACCCGGTCGAGGAACAGCAGCGTCGGCTGCGCCTGTTGCTTGGGGTCTTCCCGGTAGTTGGGATTGGCCGCCGTCACCGCCTTGAATTCGGGGCCGAGATAAAGGGCGGCGTTCTGGAAGGCCAGCACCGATTTGTCCGCCAGATCCGCCAGACCGTTGATGGCCAGATTGCGCGATTCCAGGGTGATGGCGTAGTTGCGGTAGACCACGTAGACGTCGGAATAGGTCGCATCGGGCAACCCGCCCGGCCGCTGGGTCAGCATGGCGTCGATCTGCCCGCCCTCGAACGCCTTGACCTCGCGGGCCAGCGGCAGGAATTCCGGCACCAGCCGATGGCCTTCGACGGCCAGGGCCTCCTTGGCGACGTCGTATTCCAGGCCGCGCAGCTCATCGGGAATGACGTAGGGCGAGATGGACCGGCCGATGCCCACCTTCACCTCCCTGGCCAAGGCCGGAGTGACGAGAAGCGGCAAAAACAGCCACACCAGAAAACCAGGGCGCATCACGACCTCGCATCGACAGACGCTCTCCCTGGCATGAAACGGGGTACGCAATATTCCGTCAATACCGACGTTTGATCTTCGCACCGAACTAATTGTTATAAAATTACGCCGGAAACAGTTGCGCCGCCTCCCCGTCATCATCACATTGCGGAGAACGAGGGCCGCCGATCTGGCAGAGGAAGTCTGGCATGACGTCACGGCTTTTCATTATGGTCGCCCTCGCCCTGGCCGTGCTGCGGGGCACGCCCGCGCCGGCCCAGACCGCCGAGGACGGCGGCCCCATGCAACGCAAGGCGACCGAAGCCTCGGCCGACCGCCTGCTGGACGAGTCCCTGCTCAGCAATCCGGAGAAACGGGCCCGCGCCGCCGCCAAGCTGGCCGAGCCGGAACCCGACACCAAGGACCCGGCGACCCTGGCCGAGTTCTACTTCTACCGCGGCAACGCCGCCATCGAACTCGGGCGGCAGTTGGACGCGCTGGCCGCCTTCCGCAAGGCCTCCAAGCTGGTGGCCCCCAATGGCGACCTGCGGGCCGACATCTTCTACAATTTGGCCCAGACCGAATCCAATCTCGGCCGCATCAACCCGTCCATCGCGTCCTACCGCGAAGCCATCAAGAGCACCGAGGCCGTCAATCTGGTGGTGCGCGATCTGGCCCTGATCGCCGAGGGCTACGCCAAGCTCGGCAATGCCGACGGGGCGCGCCAGACCCGCGAGGAATGCGTCGCCGCCTCGAACCGGGCGGCCAGCGGGCGGGCGGAACAGCGTAATCCGGTGGCCGCCGCCTGGCGCCGGGTCAACGAACTGCGCTGCGACATCGCCGTGTCGGTGGCAGAGGGCAAACTGGCCGAGGCCGAGCCGCTGATCCGCAAGGTGATCGCCAATTACGAGGAGGCGCCCAACACCAGGGGGACCTATATCGTCGGCAACCGCCATTTCCAGCTCTCGGAAAACCTGCGGCAGCAGGGCCGTCTGGCCGAGGCGGAGAACGAGGCCCGCATCGCGCTCAACATCTATCAGAGCACGGTGGGCGCCACGTCGCAGCGCACCGGGTCCGGGCTGGTGGCGCTGGGTCGCATCATCGCCGAGCAGGGGCGGCTGAAGGAGGGCGAGTCCCTGGCCCGCAAGGGTCTCGACGTCACCCAGGCCGCCGGGGTGGCCGGCAAGGGGGCGTCGCGCGGCGTGCTGGCCGATATCCTGGCCGCCCAGTACCGCTGGGCCGAGGCCCGCGCCGAGTTCGACCTGATGCGCGAGGGCTATGCCAACGACCCCGACGGGCTGGAAGCCTTCATCCGGCAGAATTCCAACTACGCCCTGGCCATGCTCAAGACCGGCGGCGCCGAGGAATCGCTGCGCCTGTTCACCGGCGCCTGGGAGGATTTCGCCAAACGCCTGGGCGAGGAGCATTACACCACCGCCCAGGCACGGGGCTTCATGGCCGCCTCGCTGGCGGCGCTGGGCCGCGACGCCGAGGCCCGCGGGCATTTCGCCAAGGCGGTGCCGATCCTGATCGAGGGACAGGGCGACGAGGACGAGGAAACCGGCAATCTGGCCCGCGATCAGAAGTTGCGCCTGATCCTCGAGGCCGACATGGCCCTGCTGCTCAAGACCGGCGACGCCCAGGCGGTGGCCGAAGGCTTCCGCCTCGCCGACGCGGCGCGCGGCCGCTCGGTGCAGCGTGCCCTGGCCGCCTCGGCGGTGCGGGCCGCCGCCGCCGACCCCGCCCTGGCCGAACTGGCACGGCGCAGCCAGGACGCGGAAAAGCAGATCGCCGCCATGAACGGCCTGCTGGCCAACGCCATCAGCGCGCGGGCCGAGGAATTGGACGCCGATGCCATCGCCGACCTGAAGAAGCGGATCGGTGCCCTGAAAGCCGGACGCGGCGCCGATCTCAAGGAGATCGCCGCCCGCTTCCCCGAATACGGCCGCATGGCCAATCCCCGGCCCAGCACCGTGGCCGACATCCAGGCCCATCTGCGGCCGGGTGAAGCCATGCTGGCCTTTTACAGTGCCGACGACCGGCTGTATGCCTGGGCAGTGCCGGCCGGCGGCGAGCCCCGCATGGTGGCCGCCCCCTTGGGCCGCGTGCCGCTGGAGGCGCAGATCAAGGGGCTGCGCCAGGCTCTCGACCTGTCCATCAGCGGTATCGACGAGATTCCCGAGTTCGATCTGGACAGCGCCTGGCGGCTTTACGCCGCCGCCCTCGCTCCCCTGGAGCCGGCCTGGGCCCAGGCGACCACCGTCTTCACCGTACCTCACGGGCCGCTGGGCCAGTTACCGCTGGGCCTGCTGCCCACCGCCCCGCCGCCCAAGGCGGCGAAGCCGGCGGCCGGGACCGTCGGGCCGCTGTTCGCCAAATACCGCGACGTGCCGTGGCTGGCCCGCAAGGTCGCCATCGCCCAACTGCCCTCGGCCGGGGCGCTCTCGACCCTGCGCGCCCTGCCCGACCGCAACGTGCCGCGCCGCACCTTCATCGCCTTCGGCGATCCCCTGTTCGCCAGGGATCAGATGGACACCCCCGCCGCCGCCGCGACCCAGCGTGGCGTCAAGCGCCGCGCCGCGCCGAAATCAGGGCCGGACTTCACCGCCGAACTGTCCCAGTTGCCGCGCCTGCCCGACACCGCCGAGGAGGTGTCGAGCATCGCCCGCGTGCTGAACGCCGACCCCGAGCAGGACATCTTCCTGCAGGCCCGCGCCAGCGAAGCCAAGGTGCGCAGCCTGGATCTCTCCAAATGGCGCATCGTCATGTTCGCCACCCACGGGCTGATCCCCGGCGACCTGGCCGGTCTGGACCAGCCGGCCCTGGCGCTCTCCTCGCCCGAGGTGAGCGGCGACGGTTCGGCCGGCGTGCTGACCATGGAGCGGATCATGGGGCTGAAGCTGGATGCCGACTGGGTGGTGCTGTCGGCCTGCAACACCGCCGCCGGCGAGGGGGCGGGGGCCGAGGCGGTATCCGGCCTGGGCCGCGCCTTCTTCTATGCCGGTACCCGCGCCCTGCTGGTCAGCAACTGGCCGGTGGAGACCACCTCGGCCCGCCTGCTGACCACCGACCTGTTCCGCCGCCAGGCCGCCGACCCGGCCCTGTCGCGCGCCCAGGCGCTGCGCCAGGCCATGCTCGGCCTGATCGACGGTCCCGGCCCCCTGGACGGCGCCGGCAAGGAACAGTTCTCCTATGCCCATCCCACCTTCTGGGCGCCGTTCTCCCTGGTGGGCGATGGCGGCGGGGGGCGCGGAGCGGGACAATAAGCCGGCGGAATTCATGCCGGTTGACAGGGTGTGGCCCCACCCCCAACCTTCGTCGGGGGGCAGGATGAACAGCCGCATGAACAATGCGGCCGTGCTTCCGCTCGAACTCTTTGATTATACTAAATTTATTCAACGGAAGGCTCCGCCATGGCCATCGACCGATCGCTTACCAATGTGGAGCGGACCTTTCAGTGGGACGACGTCATCGTCTCCAAGACCGATTTGACAGGAAAAATTACCTACGCTAACGACGTTTTCCTGGGGATCAGCGGCTATACCGAGGAGGAACTTCTCGGGGCGCCCCATTCGATCCTGCGGCATCCGGCCATGCCGCGTTGCGTCTTCAAATTCCTGTGGGATCGCATCGCCGCCGGCCACGAGGTCTTCGCCTATGTGCTGAACCGGGCCAAAAACGGCGATCATTACTGGGTGTTCGCCCATGTGACGCCCTGCTACGACCGGACCGGCAAGATGGTGGGCTACCACTCCAACCGCCGCGTCCCCAAGCCCGAGGCGGTGGCCACCGTCAAGCCGCTCTACGAGACCCTGCTGGGCATCGAGAACAGCGCCGCCGACCGCAAGCAGGGCGTGGAGCAATCCTTCGCCGCCCTGGTCAAGACCATCGGCGATCTCGGATTCGACAGCTATGACCGTCTGGTCATGACCATCAGCCGGTAGGAGAGAAAAGCATGTCCAATCCGTCGCTGCGTGGCCGGACCAATACCGCCGCCTTTCTGGTCGGCTCGGCGGTCGCCGTCATCGTGCTGGTCGCCCTCGCCGCCGTCTGGCGCCTGTTCGCCGCCGAGGGCGGGGCCGGTTTCGCCATCGGCGCGCTGGTGGTGCTGGGTCTGGCCGGGCTGTTCCTGCTGGCGGTGTCGCTGTCGGCCTTCCGCGAGGTGGGCGCCGTGCTCGGCCTGATCGAACGCGGCGCCGCCACCGCCCAGCAGGCCGCCCAGGGCGATCTCAACATCCGGGTGCTGCGCATCGGCCGCAAGGACGAGCTGGGCCGCATGATGAACGGCCTCAACCATGTCCTCGACCTCACCGAGGAATTCGCCAAGGACACCGGCGCCGCCATGAAGCGGGCCGGCGCCAAGGAGTACTTCCGCTACATCCCCGTCCAGGGACTGCGCGGCGACTACCGCAGCTATGCCGAGATGATCAACAAGGTGCTGGGCGACATGGAAGCCCGCGACCAGGAGACCCGGACGTTCGAGAAGAACGTGCACGAGATGGTCTCCGAGGTGTCCAACGCCACCGTGGGCATCGGCCGCACCGCCCAGACCATGGCGGCCCGCTCGGAAAGCGCCGGCGGACGCTCCATCACCGTGGGCGAGGCGGCGGAGACCACCACCCAACTGGCCTCGGCGGTGTCGGAATCCACCCGCCAGCTGGCCCTGGCCATCAACGAGATCGCCCAGCAGGTCACCCAGTCGGCCGAGGTCGCCCAGAACGCGGTATCCGATATCGGCGAGACCGTGAACCACATGAACGGTCTGGCCGAATCGGTCAGCCAGATCGGCGTGGTGGTGCAGCTGATCAACGACATCGCGGCGCAAACCAACCTGCTGGCGCTCAACGCCACCATCGAGGCGGCCAGGGCGGGCGAGGCGGGAAAAGGCTTCGCCGTGGTCGCCAACGAGGTCAAGAACCTCGCCAACCAGACGGCGCGCGCCACCGACGATATCTCGCGTCAGGTGGGAGCGGTGCAGGACGCGGCGCGGGCCGCCGCCAGCGGCGTCGAGGGCGTGGTCGCCACCATCCGCACCATCGACGGCATCGCCTCGGCCATCGCCGGCGCGGTGCAGGAGCAGGAGGCGGTGACCCGCGACATCTCCAGCCATATCGACGAAGTGGCGACCAAGGCCTCGGAGGTGTCGGAGAACGTCGCCCACCTGTCGCAATCCACCGCCCAGGCCTGCGGCGGCACGGTGCGCGTCATCTGGAGCGCCCGTTCGCTCTCCAAGGTGGTCGAGGCCCTGAACGCCGAGGTCAACCAGTACGTCAGCAAGGTGCGGTAGGGCGTCAGTCCAGCGTCTGGCGGTACTGCTTCAAGGCCAGCATGGCGCTCGCCACCACGAAGGCGATGATCGGCCACATCTCGGGCCAGATTTCCGCCACGCCGTTGCCCTTGAGCAGGATGCCGCGTACCACCCGCAGGAAGTGGGTCAGCGGAAACAGCTCGCCGATCCACTGGGCCCAGACCGGCATGCCGCGGAACGGGAACATGAATCCCGACAGCAGGATGGACGGCAGGAAGAAGAAGAAACTCATCTGCATGGCCTGCAACTGGTTCTTGGCCACCGTCGAGAAGGTGAAGCCCACCGTCAGGTTGGACGCGATGAACAGCAGCAGCGCCGCCGACAGCAGGGTCAGGCTGCCCATCAGCGGCACCCCGAACAGCCAGCGGCCCGACGCGACGATCACCACCACCTGCACATAGCCCAGCCCGATATAGGGCAGGATCTTGCCGACCATCACCTCCAGGGGACGCACCGGCATGGCCAGCAGGTTCTCCATGGTACCGCGCTCACGCTCGCGCGTCACCGCCAGGGCGGTCATCATGACCATGGTCATGGTAAGGATCACCCCCATCAGGCCGGGGACGATGTTGTACTGGCTGATGCCTTCCGGGTTGTAGCGCCGGTGCACCCTGAGATCGATGGGGTCGGGCTGGCCGCGCAGATGGGACAGCGGCCCGGTCAGTTCGGTGTCGAACACGGTGCGTATCATGGCGGCGGCGGCGGCCACGGCATTGCTGGCCGAGGCCGGATCGGTGGCGTCGGCCTCCAGCAGCACGGCCGGCCGCTCGCCCCGCACCAGGGCGGCCTCGAAGCCCACCGGAATGGTCACCACGAACTGGGCGTCGCCGGTGGCGAGCTGCCGCTCCGCCTCGGCCTCGGAACGCACCTCGCCGACCACGCGGAAATAGGACGAGTTGCGCAACCCGGCCACCAGGGCGCGGGCGAAGGGACCGGTCTCCTGCACGTTGACCAGGGTGGGCAGCGTCTTGGGATCGGAATTGATGGCGTAGCCGAACAGCACCAGTTGCAGCAGCGGGACCAGCACCATCATGGCGAAGGTCAGCCGGTCGCGGCGCATCTGGATGACCTCCTTGACCATCACCGCGTTGAGCCGCGACCACGAGAAGGCGGACGGGTTCATCGGAAATTGTCCTCCGCCTGTCCCATCAGATGGATGAACACGTCCTCCAGGCTGGGTTCGGTGCGGCTCCACACCAGATTGGGATCGTGGCGCCAGGGCGCGATGGCCGCCTCCAGCGCCGCCGCGCTGGTACCGCTCACATGCAGCGCATTGCCGAACGGCGCCGCCATGACGATACCGGGCTGCCCCTCCATGCGCGACGCCAGGAGATCGGCGCCCTGGCCCTCCACCAGCCAGGTCACCAGGCCCGATCCCCGGATCACCTCGGCCACCGTGCCGCGCACCATCAGCCGGCCATAGGCCAGATAGCTGATGTCGTGGCAACGCTCGGCCTCGTCCATGTAATGGGTGCTGACCAGCACGGTCATGCCGCCCGCCGCCAGCCGGTGGATGTGGTCCCAGAAATCGCGCCGCGCCTTGGGGTCGACACCGGCGGTGGGCTCGTCGAGCAGCAGCAGCTCGGGCTCGTGCAGCACGCAGGCGGCCAGGGCGAGGCGCTGCTTCCATCCCCCCGACAAGGTGCCGGCCAACTGGCGGCGCCGCTCGGAAAGGCCCAATCCCTCCAGTGCCTCGTCCACCCTCTGCTTCCGGCGGTCCAGGCCGTAGACGCGGGCGACGAAGTCCAGGTTCTCGGCGATGGTCAGATCCTCGTAGAACGAGAATCTCTGGGTCATGTAGCCGACCCGCCGCTTGATCTCGTCGGCCCGGGTGCGGATGTCGAGGCCAAGGCAGGTACCGCGCCCCGCATCGGGGGTCAGCAGGCCGCACAGCATGCGGATGGTGGTGGTCTTGCCCGAGCCGTTGGGCCCCAGGAAGCCGAAGATGCGGCCCCTGGGCACCAGGATGGAAAAGTCGCGGACCACGGCGCGGCCGGAAAAGCGCTTCTCCAGCCCCTCCACGTCGATGGCCGCCGCCCCGGTCACTTGGCCGGCACCGAGACGTCCACCGGCTGGCCGGGATTGAGGGCCAGGGGCGCGGCCCCGCCCCGCGCCTCGACGCGGAACACCAGCTTGTCGCGACTTTCCACGGAATAGATCACCGGCGGAGTGTATTCCGCCTGGGTGGCGATGAACGACACCCGCGCCTCGCCCGGGGTGCAGCGGTCGCAGCCATAGGCCACCCCGTCGCCCACCTTCAGCGCCCCCAGCCGGGGCTCGGGCAGGAAGAACACCAGCTTGACGTTGCCGGGCGGCAGCAGCGACACCACCGGCTGGCCGGCGGCGACGAACTCGCCGGTGCGGTAATAGACCTTCTCCACCACCGCCTCGGCGGGGGCGTTGGGGGAAAGGTCGGCGAGGCGCTTGTCGGCCTTCAGCAGTTCCAGACGCTTCTGGCCGACCAGGGCCTCCTGCGCGGCGATCTCGTCGGGCCGGGCGCCCAGCAGCGCCGTGCGATACTCGGCCTCCAGGCGCCGCACCTGGGCACGGTCGCGGTCCAGCGCCGCCCTGGCCTCGTCCAGGCGGGCGCGCGAGGCGTAATCGGCCCGCGCCAGCACGTCCTGGCGCTTCAGGGTCACCTCGGACAGGCGCAGCGCCGCCAGGGCCTCGGCCTTCTGCTCGGCGATGGATTTCAATTCGTCGGGCCGCTTGCCCTTCCTCAGGTCGGCCAGTTGGGCCTCGGCCCGCTCGAGGTCGGCCCGGGCCTGATCGCGGGCCGCCCGCTCGGTCAGCGTATCGAGCGCGAACAGCGGCGTCCCCGCCGTCACCCTGTCACCTTCCCGCACCGCGACGCTTGCCAGGGTGCCGGCGGCGGTCGGGCCGACCCGCACGTACTCGCCCTCCACATAGCCCTGCAGGCGCAGGGGCTCGGCCACGGCGAGGGTGGGCAACAGGCAGAGGAGGCAGGCGGCCAGGGGTCTCATACCGCCAGAATCGGCGGGCAATCCCGGACTGTCAATCAGGCTATGCGGCAGCCTTTCCGGCGATGGCCGCCAGGGTGCGGTCCAGCCCATTGCCCTCCGGATCGGCCAGGGCGGCGGCCCGTGCGTTGGCGATGGCGTCGAGAGCGAAGGGCAGCGGCCAGATGCCCGTGGCGGCCGGGGCGATGACGGCATCACGGATGCGCTGGAAATTGGCGGTGCCGCGCCGCCAGGTCTCGCCATAGCCCTTGATCAGCCGGGCGCACTCGGCCACTTCCAGGCCCAGGGCCGGCGACAGGCGGGACGCCTCGGCCACCGCCGCCAGCCAGTCCTCGATACCGGCCTGTTCCTGGACGAAGCGATGGGAATGCCGCCGCCAGGGCTTGAGCCCGGCCAGCAGACGCATGGAGGCATAGCCGAGAATGCCGTTGGCGTTGACCTGCCGCCCCCAGGCCGCCTTGTCGGCCCAGCCGCCGCGATGGGCGGCATTCAGGATGGGCCGGGCCAGGAAGCCGGGCAGCAGGGCGCAGACCTCTTCCAGGCCGGGCTTGAGGAAGTCCTTGACCACCACCGGCTGGCCGGGCCGGGCGGCGATTTCGGCGCGGATGCGCTCCATGCGGTCGGGCGCGGTCTTGAGGCGGGCCACGTGGATGACGTCCTCGAACGACATGCGCACCGCCAGATGCCGGGCGACGCGGGCCAGCACCGCCTCGTCCGTGGTGGCGGCGCTCAGGGACTGCAGCCGCTCCACGTAAAGGCGGGCGTAGCGGGCGTCCTGATAGGCGGCCAGACGCTTCACCCCCTCCTCGGCCAGGGCACGGGCGGCGGGCGGCAGGAAGCCCAGTTGGGCGGCGACCAGGGCGGCGCCCTCCACCTGCGGATGGGGACGCTTGTGGGAAGCGGGCGGAGCGGCGGGAACCTCGCCGCGCGCCGCCTGGAAGCCCAGACGGAAGCCGCGCAGATTGCTCTCCACCGCCTTGCCGCCGGCGACGATCTGCGCCTCGAACACCTCGGGGGCGATGGGCAGCAGGTCGCTGCCGGCGATGGCGCCCAGCAGCACGGCGTTGACGATGCAGCCCGCCGACTTGGCGGCCTGCTCCATGTCGAACAGCAGACGGCCGCGGGTACCGGCGACGATGGCCTGTCGCAGGTGATCCACGTCATAACGGCCGTCGCCCATTTCCATCTTTTCCGCCACGGCATGGACGCGATGGGTGGAAGCGATAAGGTGGGTCCGGTCGGGAGCCGACCAGCCGCGCGTCACGCTGCGCGCCGCCTCCATCAGTTCGGTGGCGACGATCAGGTCCACTTCGCCCAGCGACGGCGACAGGGCCAGGATCGGCTCGGCGCCCCCCAGCTCGGCCAGCGGCGTCGGGAAGATCTCGACGTAATAGGTGGTGGCGCCGGTGCGCTGGGCCACGCCCGGTACCGAGGTGCTCTGCACCGCCAGGCCGGACGCGTTGGCCGCCTCGACGATCCAGTCGGTGAGGACGCCGCCGCCCTCGCCGCCCATGGCGGCGACGACGAGGCAGAAGGGACGGGAAACCGGGCTCATGCCGCCCTCCTTACGGGTAGGAACAAATTGACAACATTGTCGTTGGCGGCTAGGCTGGAGGCATCACCGCCACACCTGCGCCTTGCACCGGACCGCCCCCATCGGGCGGCCTTTTTCATTGGAGATTCGCCATGCCCGACACCTACTTTCCCGCCCAGCCCCGCGATGATCACGGCCGCTGGTCCAAGACCGCGTCCGAGCACGGATATGTGGTCAAGGACTTCGACGCCAGGATGGCGGCGATCATCGCCGGCGGCAAACAGGTGGGCGAAAGCAGCGAATGCGTCGCCCTGGTCAAGCATCTCGCACCGGAAGTGGGAGCGGCCAAATTCTGGCAAGAAGGCCCGGCCATCCATGATTTCGGCGACCCACCACTGGAGCGCGGCACGCCCATCGCCACCTTCGTCGATGGCCGTTATCCCAACGCCTCGAGCGGAAACCACGCCGCCATCTTCATCCAGTACGGAACCAAGGGCATCACTCCGGGAATCTGGGTGCTGGACCAATCGAATGGCGAACCGCCCAAAAAGACCTTCAAAGGTTTTGGAGGCCGTGCCGAGCGCTACTCGGTTATCAAACATAAGTGAGTGTGGCAGCATGGCGAGGGAGACTTCGCCATGCTTCGACTTACCCTCTTCATGCTCGTGATCGCCGCGCCCGCTTTGGCCTTTCAGACCGATTGCCCGTTGGTCGATCCAGATAGTCCCGACCATAAACTCGCGGGAGCACATCCCAGTTACGGCGACGAGGATGGTGGCGACATGACCACCGAAGTTCGGCGTGGCGATATCTGGCACTCGACGGAAGTTCCACAGCCTTGGAACAATCTGAACGCGACGCTCACTTGCGCATACGTTGGACCACATGGCCGTGGTCGCGACATCGTTCTCAAGATTCCCGGCCGCATTCTCCGCTGCGACTGGCTTGGCCAAGATGTACTGAAGCCCCAACCGGTCAAGCCCGGCACCGGCGGCCCGACCGAAACCCGCTTCCTGCGCGTCTGGTGCACGTCGCGGCCTTGAGGTCATGCGCTTGCCCTCCCCTGCATCCAGCCGATGACCCGGCGGCGCAGGCCGTCCAGCCACAGGTCGAAGCGGGTGGGATTCTGGATCACCTCGGCCCGCCAGAAGGACGGGCACAGCGCGGCGGCGTGGGCCACCTCGCCGCACAGGCCGCAGCCGACGCAGGACGGGATCACCGAGGCGACGGGATCGTCGCGTAATGGATCGGGATTGGGCTTGATGGTCAGCGACGGACAGCCCGACAGACGGATGCAGGCGTGGTCGCCGGAACAGATGTCGTCATCGACGCCGTAGCGGACGCGGATCACCTTTTCCCCGGCTTTCAGCCTGGCGGCGTCCTCGGCCTTCACCCTGCGCTGGCGGGCCAGTTGGCACTCGCCGTCGGCGATAATGACGCGCAGGCCCTTGCCCGCCCCCTTGATGGCGTCCTTGAGCGTCTCGCGCATGGTGGAGACCGAGTAGGAGCGCACCTTCCTCAGCCACTTGACCCCCATGACCTTCAGCGTCGCCTCGATATCCATGGGAGTCTCGTTGCGATGCCCCTCGGCCAGCGTCGAGGGCATGAATTGCTGCCCCGTCGCCGAGGTGTAGCCGTTCTGCAAGATGACCAGCACGCCGTCGCCCTTGTTGAACAGCGAGCCGGCCACGCCGGAGATAATGCCGTTGTGCCAGAAGCCACCGTCGCCCATCACCGCCACCGGCCGCTTGCCGGTGACCGAACTGATGGCCGCCGCCGAAGCCAGGCTCATGCCGAAGCCCAGAATGGAATTGCCCATGGAAAACGGCGGCAGGGTGCCGAAGGAATGGCAGCCGATATCGGCGGCCACATGGGTCTGGCCGATGTCTTTTTGCGCCAGCTTCAAGGCGCTGAACACCGGACGCTCGGGACAGCCGGTACAGAAACCGGGCGGGCGGCCGGGCAGGTCCCGGTCCAGCAGGGCGGCCGCCGTCTTGCGGCGTGCCTCGGTGGCGGCGGCGACCTGCTTCGCCGGCTCGGAATCCAGGAACCGGGCCAGCCCGGCGGCCAGAACGTCGGCGGTGTACTCGCCGGCCTGGGGCAGGCAGTCCTTGCCGTGCAGCTTCGTCTGGATGTCGGCCTGACGCATCATCAGCGACAGGGTCTGCTCCAGATATTCCGGCGTGCCCTCCTCGACCATCAGCACCGCGCTCTTGCCGGCGCAGAACTCAGAGACCTCCTCGGGGACCAGCGGCCAGGTGACGTTGAGGCAGTAGATGGGAATCTGCGAATTCCCCAGGGCATCGGCCAGGCCCAGCTTGGCCAAGGCGCGCATCAGGGAATTGTATAGTCCGCCCTGGACGATGATCCCCACGTCCGAACGGCCGCCGGGGAACACTTCGTTGAGCTTGTGCCTGGCGATGAAGGCCCTTGCCGCCGGCAGGCGGCTTTCCACCTTGGCCACCTCGTGGGCGAAGGTGGACGGCGGATGGGACAGCCGGCCGTAATCGAAGGCGGCGGGGGCCTGCAGTGGCGCGCCGGCCTTGTTGTCCTTGGCCCGGAAGCTGCCGGTGACGTGGCAGGCCTTGATGCGCAGCTCGACCATGACGGGCGTGTTGGAGGCCTCGGACAGTTCGAAGCCCTTCTCCACCATGTGGACGATGGAGGGCAGATGGGGGCGGGGGTCCAAGAGCCACAGGGACGATTTCATGGCGAAGGCGTGGCTGCGCTCCTGGATGACGGAAGCGCCGTCGCCGTAATCCTCGCCGATGATGATCAGCGCGCCGCCGATCACTCCGGGCGAGGCCAGATTGGACAGCGCATCCGAGGCGACGTTGGTGCCGACCACCGACTTCCAGGTGACGGCGCCCCTGACCGGATAGGCCAGCGAGACGGCCAACAGGGCGGCGGCGCCGGCCTCGTTGGTGGCGGCCTCGACGTGCACGCCCAATTCGCCCAGCAGGTCCTCGGCATCGATCAGCACGTCCATCAGGTGCGACACCGGCGCTCCCTGATAGCCGCCCACATAGGTGACGCCCGATTGCAGCAACGCCTTGGTCACCGCCAGGATGCCCTCGCCGCGGAAAGTCTCGCCTTCGCCTAAGCGTAACAACCCGATTTCATGCTGGAACGACCGTTCGGCCATGCCGCCCTCCTGAAGTCATTCCCATTACATGTAGGGACGATACATCAAAGAATCACCGCCCCTCGAAGCGCGGCGCCCGTTTTTCCATGAAGGCCCGAACCCCTTCCTGATAATCGTGGGTGCGCCCGGCCTCGGCCTGCAGGTCGCGCTCCAGGTCCAGTTGGGCATCCAGGGTGTTGGCGCCCGACCGGCCCAGGGCCTTCTTCATCAGCGCGAGGCCCCGGGTGGGCTGCGCCGCCAGTTGCGCCGCCATGGCCAGCACCTGGGGCAGCAATTGCTCGTCGTCGACGCATTGCCAGATCATGCCCCACTGGGCGGCCTGCTCGGCGCTCAACCGGTCGCCCAGCATCATCAGGGCGGTGGCCCGCGCCGCGCCCACCAGACGCGGCAGCGTCCAGGTTCCCCCGGAATCGGGTACCAGCCCCACCTTGCAGAAGCTCTGGACGAAGGCGGCGGACCGGGCCGCCACCACGATGTCGCAGGCCAGGGCCAGATTGGCGCCCGCTCCGGCGGCGATGCCGTTGACGGCGGCGATCACCGGCATGGGCAGGGCCTTGAGCGCCCGGATCAGCGGGTTGTAGCGGGCGTCCAGCGATTCCCCCAGCTCGGGCGGCGGATCGCCGGGCCGCGACACCCGGTCGGACAGGTCCTGACCGGCGCAAAAGCCCCGCCCCGCCCCGGTGATCACCAGACAGCGGGTACCGTCCTCGGCGGCATGGGCCACGGCGGAACGGAGCGCCCCGTGCATGGCCACGTTGAAGGCGTTGATGCGCTCGGGCCGGTTCAGGGTGATGGTGGTGACGTCGCCCGTACGGGCGACCAGGATGGTTTCGGTCATGGCGCGATCAACTCCGACGGGCTTGCCCTGAGGCAAGGCCGAGGGCCGCCGAAGGCGGACCCCCGGCGACTGAGGGACATATCAGTACGTCTCCACGTGATACCGCCCCGCCTCGCGCATGGCCGGACGCAATGCCGCCCAGTCCAGGCCGTGCAGGCGGCAGATGTCGGCGAAGGCCTCGTCGCAGCCCTGCTCCATGCCTTTCAGGCCGCAGATGAAGATATGGGTCTTGGGGTGCGCCAGCAGGACGGCCAGGTCGTCGCTGCGCTCGCGGACCTTGTCCTGAACGTATTGCTTGGGCTGGTTGGGCACGCGGGAAAAGGCCAGATTCACGTCGATCAGGCCCTTCGGCAGCTTCATCAGCGGCCCGAAATAGGGCAGCTCCTCCGGCGTCCGGGCACCGAAGAACAGCATCAGCCTGCCCGGCGCCTCTCCATCGGCGGCGACGGGGGCGTTCCTGCGGCGGCGTTCGGTAAAGGCGCGGAACGGCGCCGCCCCGGTGCCGGTGCAGATCATGATGATGTTGGCGTCCGGATCGTCGGGCATCAGGAAGGCCTGGCCGAAGGGACCGGCCACCTGCACCTCGTCGCCCTTCTTCAGGTCGCAGACGTAGTTGGAGCCGATGCCGCCCGGCACCCTCTTTACCGTCAGGGCCAGATTGTTGAAGCCGGTGCGCTCGCCCTCGCGCGGGCTGGCGATGGAATAGAGGCGGATGTTGTAGGCGCGGCCCTTGGCGTCGACGCCCGGCGGCACGATGCCGATGCTTTGGCCCTCCAGGAAGGGAAAGGCATTGTGCTGGAAGTCGAGCACCACGTGGTGGATGTCGGATTCCGTCCCCTCACCGGTGATGCGCATGTTGCCGGCCACTCGGGCGGTCACCGGCTTTTCGCGGGAATAGAGGTTGAAATAGGGCTTGGGCGCGCTGGCGGGCGGCGGCACCGATGGCCCGGTGGTCGCCGTGGCGGCGGCCAGCAGGTCGCTGACCTCTTCCGGCGGCAGGGCGGCGGGCTCGGACGGACCGGGGCCGGTCTGGCCGACCGGCAGATCCTCCCAGCCGAACTGGTCCTCGATGCTCCAGGGGCTTTCCACCAGCAGCCAGTGGTCGATGGCCCCGGTGGGGCACGGCGAGACGCAGGCACGGCAGCCGGTGCACTTGTCGTACATCACCACGTAATTGTTGCGGTCATGGGTGATGGCGTCGACCGGGCAGGTTTCCTCGCAGGTGTTGCAGCGGATGCAGACCACCGGGTCGATGAGATGCTGGCGCTTCAGTTCCATGGCCCGGACCCCTTTTTTTGTCGTCATGGCCGGGTCTGGCCCGGCCATGACGGAAGTAAGATTTAAGCGAACCGCACGTAGTCGAAGTCAACCGCCTGATTGTTGATGCCGCGAGCCGGCGGAGCGATCCAGTTGGCGAACTTGCCGGGCTGGGTCACCGCGCCGCCCATCAGCGACAGCACATAGGCGAGGTCGGATTCCGACGGCAGCCACTCGTCCCTGCGACGGGCGAACTCTTCCGTCGAGATGACCTTGCCGCTGGGATCGACCGCGATGTCGGAGAAGTGGCCGATGGCGCGGTTGAAGGCCAGATGGGGCAGGGTCAGCTTGAAGTCGATGCCGTACTTGGCGATGATCTTGTTCCAGCGTTCGACGCCCTTGGCGACGTCCTCGGCCCAATCAAGACGCAGACGCTCGTTCAGCGCGTTCAGCGCGGGAACCTCGATGGCCTGGAAGCCGCCATTGACGGGATGCAGCACCGAGTAGGTGGTGTGCTCCAGCTGGTGGTCGTCGCCGATCTTGGTCTCCTCGAAGCGGCCCTTGAGGCCCATGTTGTACGAGGTGGCCGCGTTGGTGGACACCTCGGCGCCGTAAAGGTCCGAGGTCACCGAGTAGTGGAAGTTGAGATAGCGCTGGATGGTCGGCAGGTCGATGACCCCGAACTTCCTGACGTCGTCGGTACGGTTCTCCTTCATCACCTGACAGGCGCGCTCGATGATGCGGCCGACGCCGGATTCACCCACGAACATGTGGTGGGCTTCCTCGGTCAGCATGAAGCGGCAGGACCGGGAAAGCGGATCAAAGCCGGATTCGGCCAGGGCGCACAGCTGGTACTTGCCGTCGCGGTCGGTGATGAAGGTGAACATGAAGAAGGCCAGCCAGTCGGCGGTCTTCTCGTTGAAGGCCCCCAGGATGCGCGGCTTGTCGGCATCACCCGAGCGGCGGCTGAGCATCTCCTCCGCCTCTTCGCGGCCGTCCTTGCCGAAATGGGCGTGCAGCAGATAGACCATGGCCCACAGGTGGCGGCCTTCCTCGACATTGACCTGGAACAGGTTGCGCAGGTCGTAGAGCGAGGGGCAGCACTTGCCCAGCAGACGCTGCTGCTCGACCGAGGCCGGCTCGGTGTCGCCCTGCACGGTGATCAGGCGGCGCAGCATGGAGCGGTACTCGCCGGGCACTTCCTGCCAGGCATCCTCGCCCTTGTGGGCGCCGAAATTGACCTTGCGGTCCTTTTCCGGCGGCGCCAGGAAGATGCCCCAGCGGTAATCCTCCATCTTGACGTGGCCGAACTGGGCCCAGCCGTCGGGCTCGGCGGAAATGGCGGTGCGCAGGTAGACCTCGGAGGTGTTGGTGCCCTCGGGGCCCATCTCCTTCCACCAGTCGATATAGTGGGGCTGCCAGGATTCCAGGGCGCGCTGCAGCTTCCGGTCCTCGGACAGGTTGACGTTGTTGGGGATCTTTTCGGCGTAATTGATCGAGGACATGACGGTTACACCCTTTCCTGATTGTAGCTGGCGCGCTTGCCGGTTCCGTAGAGCTTGAGGGCACCCTGGTCGCCGACGGCGTTGGGGCGCTGGAAGATCCAGTTCTGCCAGGCGGTGAGGCGGCCGAAGATCTTGGTTTCCATGGTCTCGGGACCGGCGAAGCGCAGATTGGCCTCCATGCCGGTGAGAGAGTCGGGGGAGAAGGCGGCCCGTTCCTCGATCATCAGGCGGATTTCATCCTCCCAATCGATGTCGTCGGGGGTGCCGGTGACCAGACCGAGCCGGGCGGCGGCGGCGGCGTCCAGCTCCTGGCCGATGGTGTCACGGGCCTTGCCGACGCTGTCGGGCTCGCCCAAAAAGCGGGTGGCGAGGCGCGAGATGCCGTTGCCCATGGGCAGGCCGTCGAAGTTGAGCGCCGACAGACGGATGGTGGCGGCCGGCGCCGGATTGTCCTCGAAGGTGCCGTCCAGCATGAACGAGCGGTCCACCGCGAACAGGATTTCCGCCACGAAGCCGGCGAAGCACGAGCCGGGCTCCACCAGGGCGAACAGGGTGCGGCTGGTGACGTCGAGACGCTTACACGTGCGCTTCCAGTAGAGCAGGATTTCCCGCACCAGCCAGTCGGAGGCGCCGAATTTCTGCAACGCGGCGTCGTAGCCCATCACCAGACCGGCATCGCCTTCGGTGCGGAACACCCAGGTGGCGACGGTGGTCTCGTTGGCGCGCAGGTGCAGGATGGCGTCATCCAGCTCGCGGGCCAGGGCCAGGGGATAGAAATCGACGCCCTGGGCCTTGATGGCGGCCAGATCGGCGGGACAGGCGGCCTTGGGCCCCTTGATCGTGATGTTGGCGGCCCGCGTGGCACGGTCGAAGCTGATGTCGATGTGGGGATAGGTGACGCTGTCGGTGCCGATGACACGCGACACCTGGGCCAGCACCACGCCCTTTTCCGCGGTCGGGCGGTCGGATTTGGCCGCCAGTTCGGCGGCCTTCTTGGCCACCGCCGCCTTGAAGGCCGAGGAGGGGATCACCTCGTCCACCAGGCGCCACTCGACGGCGCGCTTGCCCTTCACGCCTTCCTCGATGGAGCAGAAGATATCGGCCAGGTCGCGGCGCACCTTGCGCTTGTCCACCACGCGGGTCAGGCCGCCGGTGCCGGGCAGCACGGCCAGCAGCGGCACCTCCGGCAGGGACACCGCCGTGTTGCCGTCGTCGACCATCATGATGTAGTCGGTGGCCAGCGCCAGTTCATAGCCGCCGCCGGCGGCCGTGCCGGTCACCGCGCACATATAGGTCTGGCGCGAGTTCTCGCTGGCGTCCTCGATGGAGTTGCGGGTCTCGTTGGTGAACTTGCAGAAGTTCACCTTGTGACCGTGGCTGGACACACCCAGCATCTTGATGTTGGCGCCGGCGCAGAAGATCTTGGGATTATTCGAGGCCATCACCACGGTGCGCACTTCCGGATGCTCGAAGCGCAGGCGCTGCACGGCGTCGTACAGCTCGATGTCCACGCCCAGATCATAGGAATTCATCTTCAGCTCGTAGCCAGGCGCCAGGGTGGACGCCGGGTCCACATCCATGGTCAGCGTCGCTATCGCGCCGTCGAACGCCAGCTTCCAGTGCCGGTAATTCGCGGGGGAGGTTTGAAAGTTGATCATGGGCTTGCCGCCTCGGTTGGAATGACTGAATGCACTATAGTGCAGGTTTGGAATCGTTCGCAAGAGCAATTTGGTATTAAAGTACCGATTTGCCGATTGCCTTGCATTATCCTGCATGTGGGGAGGGGAGAGGGAGGGTTCCAGGGTGATGCCCCCGGCCGAATGACACACATGAACGCGGAGGGCCGCTGGCGCAGGCCCACGGAGCGGCCCTCCGCGTGCATCCGTGTCCTTAAGACCTATAGTCAGAGCGCGACCACCGCCGCTCCTTCAGTCATGGCGTCGAGCATGGTCCGGCTGCCCTGAACGGCCGAGCGCTGCATGTAAAAGCGCAGACCGCGCAGGCCGCCCAGTTCCTCGCCGCCGCCGGCCCGGCCGGGGCCGCCGTGGACGCAATGGGGCATGACCACGCCGTGGCCGGAATGGCTGGCCGCCACCGAGCCGTCCACCACCAGGACGCGGCCATGGCTGGTGGCGATGGCGGGAACGAAGCCGGCCAGGAAGGCGGCATCGCCCGAGAACACCGAGGCCGCCAGCGAGCCGCCGCCCCGGTGGGCCAGTTCCACCGCCTGTTCCACGCCGTCATAGGGCATCAGGGTGGCGACGGGGCCGAACACCTCGATGTCATGCACCGCCTTGGCCGCCAGGGGGTCGTTGCACAGCAGCAACGTCGGCGGCACGAAACAACCACCATCGTCGTTACCGCCGCCGGCCACCACCTGGGCCTCGGCCTTCAGCCGGTCCAGACCCGCCCAGGCGGTCTGGGCCTGGGAACGGCTGACCAGCGGCCCCATGCGCACGCCCTCGGTGCGGGGATCGCCCATCACCGCCTTGGCCAGCGCGGCTTTCAACGCCTCAACCACGGCGCCGACCCGATCGCGGGGCACCAGGACCCGGCGGATGGCGGTGCATTTCTGCCCGGCCTTGACGGTCATCTCGCGCGACACTTCCTTGACGAAGGCGGCGAACTCGGGCGAATCCGGCGCCGCATCCGGTCCCAGGGCGCAGAGATTGAGGGAATCCGCCTCCACCGCGAAGCGGATGTTGGAGCGGGCGACATTGGGGTGCGAGCGCAGTTGCAAGGCGGTGTCGGCCGAGCCGGTGAAGGCCACCACGTCGCCGGGCTTCAAATGATCCATCAGGTCGCGCCCGCCGCCGCACAGCAGCGAGATGGCGCCTTCGGGCAGCACACCCGCCGCCACGACATCCTTGACCATCTCATAGGCCAGCCACGAGGTGGCGGTGGCCGGCTTGGCAAGGAACGGCACGCCGGCCAAGAGGCTCACCGCCGCCTTCTCCCACAGCCCCCAGGAGGGGAAGTTGAAGGCATTGATGTGCACGGCGACGCCGTGAACGGTGGTCCAGATATGGCGGCCGCGGAAGGCTTCGTCCTTGGTCAACTGGTCGTCGGAGGCTTCGGCCAGCAGGCGGGATTCGCCCAGCTTGCGCCCGATGGAGGCATAGTATTTCAGCGTGCCGATACCGCCATCCACGTCGAGGCCGGCATCGACCGCCGTATTGCCGGAATTGGCAAGAGCGACGGCGTTGTAGCGCTCGCGGTTCTCGGCCAGCACCCCGGCCACCGCATTGATCAGCCCGGCCCGTTGGGCGAAGGTCAGGGCACGCAGTGCCGGTCCACCCTTGTCCCGGG
The DNA here is from genome assembly GCF_900184795.1 of Magnetospirillum sp. 15-1. Taxonomy (NCBI): domain Bacteria; kingdom Pseudomonadati; phylum Pseudomonadota; class Alphaproteobacteria; order Rhodospirillales; family Rhodospirillaceae; genus Magnetospirillum; species Magnetospirillum sp. 15-1. The sequence continues at coordinate 637,978 of NZ_FXXN01000028.1, forward strand.
CAAAGGTCAGGGCGGCGGCCATGTCGAGACCGTCACCCGATGCCGTAGCGATCACCTCGCCGCTCACCGGGTCCTTCAGCTGCGCACCGGCTCCGGCGCCGTCCTGCCAGCGGCCGGCCAGATAGCTCTGCAAACGGATCATGGGATCATCCTATGGATTTGACGAAGCGCGTGATGGCGGCGAGCGTCGCCACGGGCTGGTCCTTGTGGGGGGAATGGCGGCAGCCGTCGAGCAGCACCACTTCGGCGCCCGCCCCGGCCTTGGCCTTGATGGAATCGTACTGGGCATGGCTGCCGTATTCGTCGTCGCGGCCCTGGATCACCATCACCGGCACCCGGATGCCGGGGAGGAATTCCTCCAGGTTCCAGGCCATGAAATCGGGGTCGAGCCAGGCGCCGTTCCAGCCCCGGAAGGCACAGTCCACATTGTCGTGGTGCAGCTTCAGCAGGCGGCTCCGCAGGTCGCCGCTCTCATAGGCCACCTTGGCCTGACGGATGGAGGCGACGCAGATGTCCTCGTTCATCACGTGGGGCGCGAGGCAGACCACGCCCCTGACATCGGGCGCCGGGGTGCCGCCGGCATGGATCAGGGCGATGGACGCACCGTCGGAATGGCCGATCAGCACCACCGGCCCCAGCTCGAGATGGGCCAGCAGGCGGGGCAGCACCTCCAGCCCCTCGTGGTGCATGTAAGTCAGCGGCCGGGGCACCGGCACCGGCGTCGAACGGCCATAGCCGGCGCGGGAATAGATGAACACGCCGCAGCCGGTGGCCTCGGCCACCTTGTCGGGAAAGTCCCGCCAGATGCCGACACAGCCCAGGCCCTCGTGCAGGAAGACCAGGGTCGGCATTCCCTGCGCATGGGGATGGACCCAGCGGTATTCCAGTTTCTGGTCGCCCAGATCGATCATGCCGTGCTGATGCTCGCGCCACATGACCCCACCCTCACTTGGGCCGCGAGAAATCGATCTGCCCGTCGGGCAGCAGATAGAGCACCAGGGCGGCGCCCTCGGTCAGGGTGGGACGGTGGACGCTGTCGGGGCCGTAGACCAGCCAGCCGCGCGGCGCCCCGTCGAACTTGGCGGCGGGGTCGATGGACATGATCATGTCGATCTCGCCCAGGGGGTGGCGATGGCGCGGCCCCGCCACGTCCTTCATGTGGACCACGTCGATGGAGAAGCCGGACAACTGGTCGTCGGCCTCGGCGACCCGGCCGTAGCGGATGCCGCCGTGCTCGTTCTCGCACATCCAGCCTTCGTCGACCGCCTTGTGGCAGGCCGCCTCGATGGCCTTGAACACCTCGCCGTCGGCGGGAAAACGGGCGCTCAACACGCCCGCCAGGGACGCATCCACCGGCAGCCCGGCGATGGAAGAGGTTACCTGCGCCACCAGCGCCTTGAATGCGGTCTTGGACACGGTCTGTCGCTCCCACGGAGATGAACGACCGGAACTATATCACCGCATTTATCGCCTTAGAAGCATTATAATGCATATCATCCTTCTGCCTGCCATCCCGGGGCGAAGCCCACGGCTGTTCGGCTTAATCCGATGCGGTTGAAACAGACACGAAGGACACGGATGCGGCGCTTCGCACCGCTCGCGGATGGACACGGATATGCACCACTGCCCGCCCATCATCCTGGTCAGCCGGGGGCGACGGTGTTGGATTCATATTATCCGTGGCCGCGAAGCGGCATCCGCGTCCATGTGTGGACGGCCCCTGCGTTGCAAGGAAAATTAGGCGCAGTGTCCGCCGGTCTGGGGCAGTCATGTGTCCGGCCTGTTTGCGCGGCACACCTTGCCGCTGGCCATGATGTGATCCGCGAACCGCTCCCAAATCATCCGTACGGCCTCGACCGGCCGGGACACGAACAGGGTTTTTCGGCTCGTGGGTCTGACCGGTCGCCATCACGCTTTCATCGCCCTCGCAATCGAAGTGCCGTGGTTGGACTTTGGTTCAGGCGGCCAATCCGGCCTGCCTGTGATATGTGCCGCCATGGGCGAGAATAGCCCAGGCGATCCGGGCCAGCTTGTTGGCGATGGCGACGGTAGCCTTGCGTGCCGGCATGCGTTCCAGCAGCGCCTTGATCCACGGGCTTTCGGTTCGGTGGCGCAACATGCCGGTGGCACAGACGACGAGCAAGGAGCGGAGATAGCGGTCGCCGGCCTTGGTGATGGGGCCAAGGGCGGTCTTGCCTCCGGTCGAGTGCTGCGACGGCACCAGGCCGAGCCAGGCGGCGAAGTCGCGGCCGGTCTTGAAGCGATGAGGGTCGCCCATGGTGGCGGCGATGGCGCTGGCGGTGACCGGACCGATGGACGGGATGCTCGTCAGACGTCGACAGGCCTCGTCGGCGCGCTGAGCCGCCAGGACTTCGTGCTCGAGCGCATCGATCTTGGCCTCGGCATCGCGCAACTGTGCCGCCAGCATGCCCAGCGCCTCGCGCGCCAATTGCGGCAAAGCCAGATCGCCGGCATCCACGGCAAGAGCGATCAGGCCGTCGAGCGCTTTGTCGCCGCACGGCGCGACGATGCCGAACTCGGCCAGATGCGCCCGCACCGCATTGGCGAGCATGGTGCGCTGGCCCACCAGCATCTTGCGGGCACGATGAAGCATCAGCACCGCCTGCTGCTCGGGCGTCTTGACCGGCACCCGGGGGACAGAGCGCCGCGCCATCGCTTCGCAAATGGCAGCGGCGTCATTGGCGTCGTTCTTGCGGCCGCGCTTGACGTACGGCTTCACATAGGCCGGCGGGACCAGTACCACCTCGTGGCCCAGCGCCCCGATCTCCCGCGCCCAGTAATGGGCCGAGGCGCACGCCTCCATCCCCACCAGGCACGGCGACAGCTTGGTGAAAAAGCCGAGAACCTGGCCGCGCTTCAACTGACGGCACAAAATCGCTTCTTCATCCGCATTCACCCCGTGTAGCGCAAACGCGCCCTTCGACAGGTCGATCGCAATCCTGATAATCTCGCTCATGGGCGGCCCCCTCTTTGTGGCGTCTCAGAAACGACCACGTTAGGGCACTTCGATGCCGGTGAGCAGGGGCCGTCCACACCATCATCCGTGTCTTGTGGCTCGGCTTCAGCCATGTGAAGGTGTGACAGTCGGGGGAGCCTACTGGAAGTAATACCCCACGCCGACGATGTAGTCGCCGACCCGCTGGATCATCGAGCGCTTCTTTTCGACCCGGTTGTCGACGCGGTTCAGCCACATATAGTCCACCTCGCCCTTGCCGGTGGAGTTGGCGATGTTGATCATCTCGTGGACGATGGCCTTGCCCTCGGCGTCATGCAGGTTCGAGGCGTCCGAGCCGGTCAGCTTGGGGTTGCCACCCGACGCCATGTACTTGCCCTTCAGGTCGAAGACGAAGACGTAGAGGTCGCGGGCGACGAAGCCGCCCTTGGGGTCGTTGAAGGCGGCGAAGGCCTTGTCCGGCCCGTCGCTCTTCACCTTGCCCACGGCGCGGTCCAGCAGCACGCGGGCCTGCTCCGGCCCCATGGAATCGCCGAAGGTCTTGAGATAGGCGATCAGGTAATCCTGCTCGGCGCGGTCGGTGATGGCCACGTGGCGCATGCGGGTGCCGGGCACCACCTTGTCGTTGCCGGCGATCCAGGCGCGCAGGTTGTCCTCGGTCCACACGATGTTGGCCGCCTTCAGCGCGTCGGAATACATGAAGGTGGGCAGCGACGCCGCCGGGCGCCCCACCACGCCGTGCAGGTTGGGGCCGAAGCCCTGCTTGCCGCTTTCGGCGGAATGGCAGGCCTTGCAGCGCTCGAAGACGTGGCTTCCGGCGATCTCCTCGACGGTGGCGGCGCCGGCGGGCAGGGCGGCGGTCAGCAGGGCTGTGCCCAGCAGGGCGGCAGGCAGGCGTTTCATGGGTCCAGGTCTCCCCCGACAGTCTCGATTGGCGGGGAGGCTAGCACCCGCCCCGACCCTCAGCCATTAGACCTAGGGACAAGCCCCCGGCGGGCGGCCAGCACCAGGGGCACGCAGGTGCGTGCGTCGCCGTGGATGGATACGCAGTCCAGGCACTGGAAGCATTCGGCGTAGTCGATCCGTCCTCTCCGGTCGATGGCGCCATAGCGGCAGCGGACTTCGCACAGCCGGCAGGGCGTGCCGCATTCGGCCCGCCGGGCGAGCCAGTCCCAGCGCCGCAGCCGGCCCGCCACGGCCAGGGCGGCGCCCAGCGGGCAGACAAAGCGGCAGAAGCCCTTGTAGGTCACCAGTCCCAGGGCCAGCAGCCCGCCGGCATAGGCCACGAAGGGCCAGGAGCGCTGGAACCCCAGGGTGATGGCGGTCTTGAACGGCTCCACCTCCACCGCCCGGTCGGTGGCGCCCGGCACCGCCAATGACAGCAGAACGGCCAGCAGCACCCCGTATTTCAGCCGGCCGAGGCGGGCGGGCGACCGCCATTGCGGCACGCGAAGCACGTGCGCCACCTCGCCGACCACCTCCTGAAGCGCGCCGAACGGGCATAGCCAGCCACAGAAGGTGCCACGCCCCCAGACCAGCAGCGAGACCAGGGTGTAGAGCCACAGGATCACCGTGAACGGATCGTACAGCAGGAAGGACGGGCCGCCGCTCTGGATCAGGCCGGTCAGGTTGACGATGGATAGCTGCCCCTGGCCGAACCAGCCGATGAACACCAGGGTCACCATCAGGGCGGCGAAGCGGGCCGGCCACAGCAGGCGGGGGCGGGCCAGAAGGGGGGAACGCCCACTTAATCCGGCGGTCAGGGCGGCCAGGAAGGCGAGCAGCGCCGCGATCTCCCAGGCGCGGCCGGTCCAAGACGACAGCCACGGCGGGGCGGGGGCCTCGATCCTGGGCCGCTCGAACCGGTCCGGGTCGGGGCGGTGCTCGGCGGGGAAGTCCCGCGCCGCCGCCTCGGACCCCATGTAGGAATGGCGGCGCACCACCCTGAGGCCCAGGCTCCACGGGCTGGAGGGATCGAAACCCAGCCTGGTGTCCACCCGCAGCACCAATCCCTCGGCGAAGGCGGGCAGGCCGGGGGCCAGTTCCAATTCCACGTCGGCGTCGCGCAAGCTGACCGGAAAGCCGCCCTGGCGCAGCGTCAGGCGGTCGGGCACGGCGTTGCGCACGAAGCCCTCGCCGGTGATGGAGACGGGGCCGGTGGCCAGCACCAGCAGCGGCTCCTCCCAGACCTCCACATGGCGGCCCACCCGGCGCATCATCTCGGGCGTGGCGAGATTGCCGGCCACCACGGCGAGGCCGAGATCGGCGAACCACAGGTCGACCATCACCTCGGCCCCATCGCCGTCCTCGGCGAAGGCGGTGCCGGCGAAGGCCCGCTCTATCTCGGTGCGCGACAGGCGCAGGTGGCCGATCAGCCCGGCGGCCACCATCTCGTCCCAGGTCATGGGGCGGAAGCCGCCGGGCTTGGGCCGCCCGGCCGGCTTGGGGGCGATACCGGCCAGCTTGTCGCGGGCCACCCTCAAAGCGGCGGCCAGGATGGTCTCGTTGGCGATGCGCACCGAGGCGGTGGCCTTGGATACGCCGTCGATCATGGTGTTGGCGCTGGTGTCGCGGTCCCGGTCGTGGGCGCCGCCCACCTTGATGTTGGCGCCCAGCGACAGGCCCTGGTACTGGCGCAGGAAGTCCAGCAAGGGCCGGGGGCCGAGGCCGCTGACGAACACCGGTTCGTTCTGCTCCAACAGGCGCACGTCCAGGAACGTGCCGTTCTTGTCCATGGCGATCAGCAGGTTGATGGGCGCCCCGGAAAAGCCGGGCAGCGGCGCCAGATCGCGGGACTCGAAGACATAGCCGGTGAAGGCGCCGCCGCCGTCCAGCAGGGTCCAGATGGGCAGCGCCGGGTCCCTGGCCCCCAATTGCAGCGGCGGCGTGATCATGGCCGCCATGTCCTGGCGTTCCAGCCGCGCCCGGGCGGGCAGGGCCATGGCCAGCAGCAGGAGCAGGGCGCTTAGGAGGATGCGCACGCGGCATTCCTCAGGCGCTCCAGCCGCCGGCGGGGCGGCGGGTGGGGATGGTGGAAGGCGGCCCACAGCCTTTCCGGCTCGGGCGCCTGGGCGTTGGCGCCGTAGAGGTGCCGCAGGGCGCGGGCGAAGGGTTCGGCTCCGGCCTGGGCGGCGGCGTGGGCATCGGCCTGTTCCTCCCACCGGCGGATCAGGCGGGCTTCCAGCGGGCGGACGGGCAGGGCGAGGACCGGGGCGGCCAGCACCAGCAAGGTCAGGGTGGTGGTGATGTCCCCTCCCGCCCACCGGGCCAGGACCAGCAGCAGGGCGGCCAGTCCCAGGCGCCAGACCAGGAACCACTCCCGGTGGCGGTGCTCCAGATGTCCGGCCTCGTGGGCCAGCACCGCGGCCACTTCGTCGGCGGGCAGGGCTTCGACCAGGGTGTCGTTGAGGATGATGCGCCGCCTCGGCCCGATGCCCTCGGCCCGCGCGTTGAGCTGGCCGGTGCGGCTGCCCTCGTCCGATATCCACACGGGGACCGGGGCTTGGAAGTGCGATGGGGTGAGGATACGGCCCGAGGGCGGCGCCATCTCCCGCCACAGCAGCAGCGCGGCCAGGGCGACCCAGGCGGCGATCCAGCCGCCGCCGGCCACCACCGCCAGAGGCAAGGCGGGGGCCAGTTCCTTGATCAGCCGCCTTGCCTGCTCGGCCAGGAAGCTTCGGGGGTTCCATACCCCGCCCAGGCGGCGGCCCCAGGCGGCGAAGGGCAGATCGAAGGCGGCGCGGACCACCAGGGCGGCGGGCAGGGCGCCCCAGGGGCCGCAAACCTCCGCCAGCAGAGCGGCACCGCCCAGCGCCGCCAGGGCGGCCAGGGCCGAAAGCCCGAGGCCGCGTGCCGCCAGCAGCCTTACCCGGCCGCTTTCCTGAATCAACGCCCGGCCCTCGGCATGGTGGCGCAGCCAGTCCTGGGCGCGCCCGGCCAGCCATGCCTCGAGGGCGGCATGGGCAAGGGCGGCCAGGAGTACTGCCTGAAGCATGGAGTTAGACCTATTGCCAATTGCCGCGCCGAGGTCCCGGCAAACACAATGCTGCCGGATGCGACGGGTAATGATACGGAGGCAAGGTCTCTGTATCAATAAATATAAAGTACAATGCCAACGAGGGGCTGACATGTCTGGTATTGATGAAGTCAAGGATACAGACGTCATTGAGCTTCATCCCATGTATATGCTGCGTTGGGAGGAGTCTGAGCAGGCTCATATCCTTCTGTACCCGGAAGGTATCGTGAAGCTGAACTCGTCGGCAGGTGAAATACTGAAGCGTTTTGTCGGTGGGCGTCTGGTGGCCGAGGTTGTCGCCGAATTGTCGGCGCTGTGCCCGGACGAGGATATCGCCGCCGACATCCTGGTCTTCCTGGAGATTGCCAATGACAAAGGATGGACCCGTCGCAAGGCCGCTCAGGCTTGACGGACAGGGCAAGCCGCTCTGGCTGGTCTGCGAACTGACCTACAAGTGCCCGCTGAAATGCCCGTGGTGCAACAACCCGCTGGAATTCGGCTCCATCCGCAACGAACTGTCCACCGAGGAGTGGAAGCGGGTGCTGCGCGAGTCCCGCGCGCTGGGCAGCCTGCAGCTGGGCTTCACCGGCGGCGAGCCGCTGGTGCGCAACGACCTGGAGGAACTGGTGGCCGAGGCCGACGGGTTGGGGTTCTACACCAACCTGATCACCTCGACGGTGGGGCTCAATGCCGAGCGGCTGGCCCGGCTCAAGGCGGCGGGGCTGAAGCAGATCCAGGTCAGCCTGCAATCCCATGACGCCACCACCACCAATACCCTGGTAGGGGCGCCGGTCCACGATCACAAGATCGCCATGATCCGTGAGATCAAGGCCCAGGGCTTCCCGGTGGTGCTGAACATTCCGGTGGTGCGCCAGAACATCGCCCACACCACCGCCTATCTGGAACTGGCCCTGGACCTGGGGGTCGATTACGTCGAGTTCGCCAACGTCCAGTACTACAACTGGGCCCTGGTCAACCGCGACGAACTGATGCCGACGCTCGACGAGTTGCGGGAATCCGAGGCGGCCATCAATGCCTTCCGCGCCAGGGTGGGCAAGCGGATGACCGTCTATTTCGTCATCCCCGACTACTTCAACGGGCGGCCCAAGGCCTGCATGAACGGCTGGGGCTCGATCATCATGACCATTGCCCCCGACGGGCTGGCTCTGCCCTGCCAGGAAGCCCGCATCCTCAAGGGTCTGGACTTCCCGTCGGTACGCGACCATTCGGTGGAGTGGATATGGAAGGAGTCACCCGCCTTCAAGACCTATCGCGGCGACGACTGGATGAAGGAGCCCTGCCGCTCCTGCGACGAGAAGGAAAAGGATTTCGGCGGCTGCCGCTGTCAGGCCTATCTGCTGACCGGCGATGCCGCCAATCCCGATCCCGCCTGCTCGAAATCACCCTTCCATCACAAGATCGATCAGGCGATCATCGAGGCCCACCGGCCGCAACGCAATTCACGCCCCCTGGTCATGCGTCAGGCCGGGGCGGCATCTTAGACCTATTGGCAATTTCGAGGGCGGGGCCGGGGGCGTAGGCTGCTTGGGCGTATCTCTCTCAAACCGTGAGGACCTGCCATGAAGTGGGAAAAGCCGGCCTATTGCGACCTGCGCATGGGCTTCGAAGTCACCGCGTACGTCTTCGTGCGCTGACCATCGGCGGGAAGGGGGCCGGCGACGGCTTCCTTCCCGTTGTCCTCCCGAGAGAGTTCAATATGGCGCTTCCGCCCGGATACCGGCGCACCCCTTTCGACTCGGTCGGCGGCACCTTCGCCTGCGGCCTGATACTGACCGTTGCCGTGGCCCTGCTGGCCCGCTTTCTGGCCCTGGGGCATCCCTGATGACCGATGGACTGATCGATGCCGTGCTGCGCTGGGCCCACGTGGGAGGCGCCCTGGTGTGGATCGGCCACAACTACGCCAATTTCATCTCGCGCCCCCATTTCGTTCCCTTCGCCGGCGAGGCGGTGGCGGTCGATCCCTCCGGCAACGATTTCCAGGCGAGGCTGTCGCGCGAGCACGGCACCTTCCGCTGGGCTTCCCTCCTGGTGTGGTGCACCGGCCTGGCAATGCTGTGGCGCGCCGGGCTGGTGGCCGACGCCCTGAGCCTGAGGGGGGCGGCGGTTCCCATCGGCCTGGGCTTCTGGATCGGCACGGTGATGGTGCTGAACCTGTGGCTGGTGCTGTGGCCCCATCAGAAGAAGGTTCTGGGCTTCGTTTCCGCGCCCTTGGAGGAGCGGGCGAGGTGTTCGCGCGTCACCTTTCTGTCGGCCCGTGTCAACACCATGCTGTCGATCCCGCTGCTGTTCCTGATGGTGGCCGGGGCGCATGGCCTGCTCCTAGACTAGTCGCCTATGCCTATGGATAGCCGGCCACCGCGCAACCGCGGAAATACCATTCTGAGCCAGGGCAAGGTATACTTGCCGCAACCACCGCATTCGAACAGGTGGACCGAGGGAGTGCGTGCGGACGTGACCTCCGCCGACAACGGATTGAAGCGCGGGTTCAGCCAGGCTGCCGACGCCAGGGTCGCCGTGGCCGAATTGCGCGCCCAGATTCACCAGTCCGACATGGCGGTCGTGCTGTTCTTCTGCTCGCCCGCCTTCGACCTGGACCAACTCGGGGCCGCCATGAAGGAGGCTTTCCCCGATACCCTGACGCTGGGCTGTTCCACGGCGGGGGAGATCACCCCCATGGGCTATTGCACCGGATCGCTGACCGGCCTGTCCATGAGCCGGGACGTCTGCCACGCCGACGCCGTCTATATCGACCAGTTGTCGGAATTCGCCTTCAGCCACGGGCTCGACTCGGTGCGCGCCGGGCTGGCCCGCATGGCCGAGACCGAAGGCCCCGGCTTTACCCAGGGCACCTTCGCCATGCTGATGATCGACGGCATGTCCAGCGCCGAGGATTCGGTGCTGTCGGCCCTGCATACGGGATTGGGCGAGATTCCGCTGTTCGGCGGCTCGGCCGGCGACGACCTCAATTTCCGCCGCACCTGGGTCTATCGCGACGGCCGTTTCCATTCCGACATGGCGGCGCTGGCCCTGGTGCACACGCCGTTTCCCTTCCGGGTGTTCAAGACCCAGCACTTCGTCGGCTCGGACACCAAGATGGTGATCACCGGCGCCGATCCCCTGCGCCGCATCGTCACCGAGATCAACGCCGAGCCGGCCGGCCGGGAATTCGCCCGCATGGTCGGCCTGGACGTCAAGGAACTCACTCCGATGATCTTCGCCACCCATCCCGTGGTGGTGCGGGTGGGCGGGGCCGATTACGTGCGGTCCATCCAGAAGGTCAATCCCGACGGCTCGCTGTCGTTCTTCTGCGCCATCGACGAGGGGCTGGTGCTGTCGGTGGCCCGGACGGTGGACCCCTACGTCAATCTGGCCCAGGTGTTCGACGACATCCGGACCGAGATCGGTCCGCCGCAGCTGATCATCGGCTGCGAGTGCGTGCTGCGGTCCCTGGAGATGGAGCGCACCCAGATGAAGCAGCGCATGAGCGACCTGCTGATCGCCAACAACGTGGTGGGCTTCAACACCTATGGCGAACAGTTCAACGCCATGCATGTCAACCAGACCTTCACCGGCGTCGCCCTGGGGCCGCGGCGGCGATGACGGAGATGTCGGCCAGCCACGGTACCGCCGAGGCCGACGAACTGGCCCGTCTGCGGGACGAGAACACCAAGCTGCGCAAGATCAACAAGGTCCTGATGGACCGGGTCGAGCGCGCCACCGACTGGCAGGGCAACGCCTTTTCCCTGTTCCAGGCCTCCATCGTGCTGGAAGGCAGGGTGGAGGAGCGCACCATCCAGTTGGAAGCGGCGTTGCGCCAGCTTGAACTGGTCAACAGCGACATGTCCCGGGCCAAGGAAGCGGCGGAACAGGCTCAGCGCCGCCTGCGTGACGCCATCGAGACCATCTCGGAAGGCTTCGCCCTGTTCGACGCCGATGACCGGCTGGTGCTGTGGAACAGCAATTACGTGGGTCTGATCAATCTGCTGGGGCAGAGCGTACGGGTCGGCACGCCCTTCGCCGAGGTGATCCACAATGCCGTCGCCAACGGCGCCATCCGCGACGCCTTCGGCCGCGAGGACGAGTGGACCGCCGAGCGCATCGCCTATCACCACCATCCCGACCGCTCGTTCATCTACCGCCTGAGCGACGGCCGCTGGGTCCAGGTCACCGAGCGGCGCACTGACGAGGGCGGCACCGTCTCGCTTTATACCGATATCACCGATATCAAGGACATGGAGGAAAAACGGCGCGAGCGGGAGCTGGCGGAAAAGTCCGAACTGCTGCAGGCCACCCTGGAAAGCCTGTCCCAGGGCGTGGCGGTGTTCAACCACCATCTGCGGCTGGTGGCGTGGAACCAGCGCTATGTGGACCTGCACCATTTCCCGCCGGGCCTGATCCGCGAGGGCACCCATTATTCCGAGGTGCTGCGCCTCAACGCCCTGCGCGGCGAGTACGGGGCGGGCGATCCCGAGCGGCACGTGGCCGAGCGGGTTTCAACCGCCCTGGCCCGGCTGCCGCGCGCCTTCGAGCGCCGCCTGTCGGACGGCACCATCGTCGACGTCTCCAGCAACCGCATGCCCGATGGCGGCTTCGTCAGCACCTACAGCGACATCACCGAACGCAAGCTGGCTGATACCAGACTGCGCGATTCGGAAAGCCGCCTGAAGGCCGCCGCCCGCGACCTGCAACTAGCCAACGAATCCCTGGAACGCCGGGTCGACCAGCGCACCGCCGAGCTTTCCGCCGCCAACCAGGCCCTGCATCTGGCCAAGATCGCCGCCGAGCTGGCCAACGCCTCCAAGACCAAGTTCCTTGCCGCCGCCAGCCACGACCTGCACCAGCCGCTCAACGCCGCCCGCCTGTTCGTCGCCGCCCTGGCCGAGCAGGAGGCCATGGACAAGAGCAATCGCGATCTGGTGGTCAGCATCGACAACGCGCTGGAGGCCATCGACGGCCTGCTGCGCGCCCTGTTCGACATTTCCAAGCTGGACGCCGGGGTGATGACCGCCGAACCGGCCGGCTTCGAGGTGGGGCCGCTGCTCGAGCAGTTGCGCAAGGAATACCTGCCCCAGGCCCGCGAAGCGGGCATCGACCTCAGGGTCATGCCCTGCCGGGCGGTGATCCGCAGCGATCCCCGCCTGCTGGGCCGCGTGCTGCGCAACTTCCTGTCCAACGCCCTGCGCTATACCGAGCGGGGCCGTATCCTGCTGGGCTGCCGGCGGTGGGATGGCAGGCTGCTGATCGGCGTCTGGGACAGCGGCATCGGCATTCCCGAGGAGAAGATGGGCGACATCTTCCAGGAGTTCCAGCAGATCGCCCTGCCGGGGCGGCGGCGCGAGAAGGGCATGGGCCTGGGCCTCGCCATCGTCGAGCGCATCGCCCGCCTGCTCGACCATCCCCTGGAGGTCCGCTCCCGCCTGGGGCTGGGGTCGTGCTTCGCCATCACGGTACCGCTGGCCGACCGGATCACCGCCGGGGCGGTGACGGGGCAAGGCGCCGTGCCGGCCGCCGACCGCGACGCGCTGAGCGGCCTGCCGGTGCTGGCCATCGACGACGACCCCAGTGGGCTGGAGGCCATCACCGCCCTGCTGACCGCCTGGAAGTGCCGGGTGACCCCCATCCGCTCGCGGGCCGAGCTGCACGGCTGGCTGGGGGGAAAGCCCGAAGCGCCGCGCATCGTGGTGGCCGACTATCACCTGGGCGACGGCAGTAACGGCGTCATGCTGATCGAGGAGTTGCGCGCCCATTTCGGCGCCGATCTGGCCGCCTTCGTGGTGACCAGCGACCGCACCCCCGGTCTCAGGGCCGGATTGAAGGAAAAGGGCCTCGCCATGCTGCCCAAGCCGGTCCAGCCGGCCCGCCTGCGCGCCCTGATCTCCCATCTGGCGCGGTAGAGACGCCCGTGAGGTTTAGGTTGAAGCACTCCCCACGTGTCGCGGCCGAGCTTGATCCACGTCTGTCCGGCTTGAACTTCGGGGGCCGGAGGGGCCGCTGCTTCACCACCAAGACACCAAGGACACCAAGAGGGCGGAGCCCCCGGAACAGCCTGAGAAGCAGGGTGTTGAACGGGTGGGTAAGGCGCATCCGGAGAAAATCCTCTTGGTGTCCTTGGTGCCTTGGTGGTCGATCCGGCTTTTTTCGTATCCCCGTATCGGTCGAATGCTGCCGGACCCGGGCAAGGCGCCGGGAAGCCGATTTCACCAAACTCGGATAGATTCCAAGCCTGGAGTGCATCAGCTTCAAGCTGAAGCACTCCAGGATTCTGTCTGTACGAAAAAGCTTTTTCAGGGCTCAAGCGCCGCTCGGGCTTAAGAGTTCTTCGACTTTCCGATTCAGCTTAAGTGCGAAGAACTCTAGGCGGTGGCCGCGTGGGCGGCGCCGTCTTCGTCCTCGGTGCGCTTGGTCTTGATCACCGCCTGGGTGCGCGAGTGGACGCGCAGCTTGCGCAGCACCGACGAGACGTGGACCTTGACCGTGGTGTCCGAAACCTGAAGCTCGTAGGCGATCTGCTTATTGGAGCAGCCGCGCACCAGGGCTTCCAGCACCATGCGCTCGCGCACGGTCAGGGCATCGACCCGCTCGGCCGATTCCGGGCGCCGGCGGCCCTTGGCGTCCACCAGCGGCGGATAGGTTCCGCCGTCCAGAACGACGGCGATGGCCGAGCGCATGGCGTCGCGGGTCAGGGATTTGGGAATGAAGCCCGCCGCGCCGCAGACCTGGGCGTGGAAGGCCACCGCCCGGGATTCCACCCCGGAAAACAGGATGATCGGCACGTCGGGAGCGGCGATGGACAGGCGCACCAGACCGGTCAACCCGTCGGAATCTGCCAGGGACTGATCGATCAGCATCAGCCGCACCCCGTTGCCGGCCGCCAGCAGGTCGACCACGTCGGCGATGGTGGCGGCCTCCAGGCAGCGGGCGGTGGGCAGGGCCTCCTCGATCAGGGCCCGCAGGACCTCGCGGAACAGGGGGTGGCGATCAGCGACCAGGACCAGCATGACTTCCTTGTATCCACCGCCGGGAATCGGCATTGGGACGATTATGGAAAGCGGCCCCCCAGGCGCCTATTGGCAATAGGTCCACAGTCGTGGGGCGGCGTCGCCCCCGGATTCGGGACCTAAGTCGAATTCCGCCGCCCGGCGGCGCCATGCCATCCTCGGCAGGTGGTATTGGAGGTCCATGCCTTGCTCATGGCTCAGGCGGATGGCGGCGGCGCACTATCCCGGAACCGGTCGGTTTCCGGGGCGGCGCTGCTGTCCGCCCTGCTGCATGCCGGAGCGGCGATCCTGCTGATCGGCTTCCAGGCCGCTCCCAGGCCCGATGAGATGCCGGAGCCCCTGGCTGTCGAGGTCGTGCTGGAGGCGCCGCCGCCGCCCGTGCCGAGCGGTCTTCCCGAGCCTCCCGTGGCGGAGCCGCTTCCGGCCCCGGCGAAGTCGGCGGCGCATGCGGCTCCCGCCGCCCGGCTCCGGACCATTCCGGCGTCCCGGCCATCCCCGCCGGCCGCCGTGCTCCCCGAGTCGGGAGAGGCGGCCCCCCAGGCGCCGGCCGTTGCCGCCGCCCCGGTCGCCGCCCCGGCGGCTTTGGCCGAGGCGGTGGATTACGGAGCCTATGTGGGGCGTCTGCACGAGCGCATCGCCCGGTATCGGGTCTACCCGCCCCAGGCCATGCGGCGGCGCGAGGAAGGCGACGTGCGGCTGCGTATCCTGCTGGCCGGTGATGGCTCCTTGCTGGATATCCTCAGTCTGGCCGAAGCGTCGGCCCAGTTGACCCGGGCGGCGCGCCAAGCCATCGAAAGCGCAGCGCCGTTCGATCCGCCGCCCCGTGGGGGCGGCGGCGAACGGCGGTTGGCCTTCGATGTGACGGTGGCGTTTCGCCTGCGCTGAGCGCCTTTTCTCAGGCGGCCAGATGGGTCAGGGTGCTTTCCAGGCGGCCCTGGGTGGCAGCGTCCAGGGCGAACTGGAAGCGGGTGAAGTTGCCTTCCGAGCCGACGATACGGGCCCGCACCGGAACGTTGTCGATGGAGACTTCGACGACCGTTCCCACCGGCTGCGGCAGCGACGTCTCGATGCGACAGCCGTCGCTGGATACGTCCACCATGGTGACGGTCGCCCGCGGCGCGGAGCCGGCCTGGACAACGATAGAGGTCCGGCACTGGCGGCGCTGGCTGTGACGGCGGTCGCCGGCCGTCTTGATGGCGGACAGGAAGTCCGAGACCTCGGTGGCCAGCTGGTCCGACTGCTTCGACAGTTCGTCGGCGGTGCCCAGCAATTGATGGGCGGCCCCGCCGGTGGTGGCGGCTCCCTCGTTGACCAGGGTGATGGAGGCGGTGACCTCGCGGGTGCCGCTGGACGCTTCCTGGACGTTGCGGGCGATCTCGCCGGTGGCGGCGGTCTGCTCCTCCACGGCGGCGGCGATGGCCGAGGCGCTTTCAGTGATGCTGGAGATGGTGTGGCCGATGCCGCCGATGGCGCTGACCGCGTCGCGGGTCACCGCCTGCACCGAGTTGATCTGGGTGACGATGTCCTCGGTGGCGCGGGCCGTCTGGGTCGCCAGATGCTTGACCTCGTTGGCCACCACGGCGAAGCCCTTGCCGGCATCGCCTGCCCTGGCCGCCTCGATGGTGGCGTTCAAGGCGAGAAGATTGGTCTGGGCGGCGATATCGTTGATCAGGGTCACCACCTGGCCGATGCGGCTGGTGGCATCCGACAGGGACAGGACGATGCCGTTGACCCGCTCGGCCTCCTCGGAGGCGCGGTGCGAGATTTCGGTGGAGGTGGCGACCTGCCGGGCGATCTCCTGCTCGGAGGCGGCCAACTGCTCGGCGGCGGCGGCCACCGTCTCCACGTTGACCGAGGCCTGCTCGGCGGCGGCGGCCACCACGGTGGACTGGCGCGAGGTATCCTCGGCCACCGAGGTCATGGACTGGGCCGAATCCCGCAATTGGTGGGCCGAGGCGGTGACGCCCTTCAGCACGGCGAAGACGCTGGTGTTGAAATCGGCGGTCAGGCGCTCGATGGCCTCCTGGCGGCGGTTGCGGGCGGCCTGTTCTGCGGCCTGGGCGGCCTCCAACTGGCGGCGGGCGAGGCCGTTCTCCTTGAACACCTCCAGCGCCCGGATCATCTCGCCGATCTCGTCCTGGCGGGTGGTCTGGCGAATCTCCACGTCGAGGTTGCCGTCGGCCAGTTCCCGCATGGCGGAAATGCTTCGCTTGAGCGGCAGGGCCAGGCTGCGCTTGGCGATGGTCCAGCTGAGGGCGATGGTCATCAGCCCGACCAGCACCGTGGTTCCCACCACCATCTGCAGGGTGTTGTTGGCGGCGGTCAGGAATTCCGCCTTCTTGATGCCCACATACAGTACGCCGATGACGTTGCCGCCGGCATCCTGGATGGGGTCGTAGGCGGTCATGTAGGGCTCGGCCAGAATTTCGACCTCACCGCGGAACGGGGTCTTGCGGTTGAAGACCGAGTCGTAGGCGGCGGTCTTGGCCAGCTGGGTGCCCACGGCGCGGTTCCCGTCGGCCTTGATGACGTTGGTGGTGACGCGGGTGTCGCCCATGAACACGGTGGCGGTGCCGCCCACCAGGGCCTTGACCTTGTCCACCACCTCGAAATTGCCGTTGAGCACGTGGTCGCCGGCCATCAGCTTGCCGTCGGCGACGCTAAAGGTGGTGCCCTTGGCCTTCAGGGTGTCCCAGGCCACCTTCATGTTGGTGTCCACCCGCTCGCGCGCCGCATCGGCGGCGCTGGCGTAGAGCAGCGAACGGCTGAGCAGGGTGACGCTCAATCCCAGCAGGAGAACGCCAGACACGGACAGGGCCATGATCCGGGGGACGATGCCCATGGTGGCGAAGCGGCGACGAAGCGAATTGAACATGGTGCGTACACCTAACGTATTGTTCGTATTATCCCCTACGGATAGCATGATGCTGCATTGCGGCGCCAGTCCGCGAAATGTCTATCAGCGTTGCAAAATGTGACGGGGAACAAGAAAGGCCCGCACTTGCCGTGCGGGCCTTGATCTGTCCGGCGGGACGGGACGGATTACTCCGCCGCCTCGGGCTTGGCGTTGCTGTGGCTGTGGGCCGGCATCTCCGGCCCCTGGGAGGGCATGACGCTGATCAGCGAGGCCACCAGCGCCGCCAGGAACGGCATGGCCTGAACCACCAGGGTCAGCGACCAGATGCGCACGTCGGGGTCGGTGAAGTTGTTGCGCGGGATCAGGACGGCGATGGCGGCGACGTAGTGCAGCAGCGCCAGGGTGGCCTCTTCCGACGCCATCAGGAAGCCCTGGGTGAAGGCCGCCTTGTTGGCCATCTTGGGGGTGCGCATGAAGGGCGTCGACTTGGTGAAGATGCCCTGCCACATGGCCCAGGCGATGGAATAGGTCAGGCCCATGCCGGCGATGGCCGCCAGCGAGCGGCGCTTCAGGCCGCAATTCACCCGCGTGGTGTAGAGGAAGAAATGGTGGAAGATCTTCGCCACGAACACGCCGACGGTGGGCAGGGTGAAGAAGGGCAGCGGCGTGCTGAAATAGCGCGGCGCCACGATCATGCCCAGCGACCACGCCAGCGAGGCCACGGCGAACAGCAGATAGAAGGCGTCGGCGAACCACGGCAGCCAGCCGGCGACGAAGTGGTACTTCTGGCCGGTGGTCAGGCCGGTCTTCTTGAACGGAATCAGCGAGCGCCAGTGGGCCTTGAGAATCTGCACCGCGCCATAGGCCCAGCGGAAGCGCTGCTTCTTGTAGGCCATGAAGGAATCGGGCACCAGGCCGTGGCCCAGGCGGTCCTGGACATAGACCGACTGATAGCCGGCCTTCATCATGCGCAGGCCCAGCTCGGCGTCCTCGACGATGCACCACTCGCCCCAGCGGCCGGCGTCTTCCAGCGTCTTCTTGCGCACCATGGTCATGGTGCCGTGCTGGATGATGGCGTCGGCCTCGTTGCGGAACACCATGCCGATATCGAAGAACCCGGCGTACTCCCAGTTGATCATTTCCTTGAACAGGTCGTGTTCCCATTCGCGGTGATCCTGGGGGGCCTGGACGTGGCCGACCTTGGGGTTCTCGAAATAGGGCACCAGGCCCCGCAGCCAGTTCTTGTCGACGATGTAGTCGGAATCCACCACGCCGATGATCTCGGCATCGGGATGGGTGACGGTGAGCCCGAAGTTCAGCGCGCCGGCCTTGGCGCCCGGCCAGGGGGCGAGGTGATAGAACTTCACCCGTTCGCCCAGGGACTCGCAGTACTCCTTCACCGGCTCCCAGACCTTGGGGTCCTTGGTGTTGTTGTCGAGGACGATGATCTCGAAATCCGGGTAGTCCAGCGCCATCAGGCTGTCGATGGTCAGCTTCACCATGGCCGGCGGCTCGTTGTAGCACGGCAGATGGATGGAGACCTTGGGGAAGCGCTTGATCTGATCGGGCGGCAGCGCCGTGAAGCGGCGCTTGAACTTGCTGGCCCAGGTGAGTTCCGTCACCTCGATGCCGGCGATCAGCACCACGATCAGCAGCAATAGCTGGGCGGGCAGCATGAGGCCCAGCATCAATCCGGTGCCGGGCGACACGTCGCGGATCACCGGGGTGGACATGGTCCAGATCAGCAGCGTGGAGGCGAACTGCACCAGCAGCGCGAAGAAGATCTTGCCCGGCAGCCGCAGCGTCTTCCACTTGCCCAGGAACCAGACGACGGGCAGCAGGGCGATCAGGGTGGCGGTGATGGCCTGGGTCGGCCATTCCTCGAACTCCAGCACCGGACCGATCCAGCTGAACTTGGGCTGGCGCTCGACGGTGTAGATGCCCCAGTGCTTTTCCGACGCGGTGTTGTCCAGGTTCACCTTCCAGGGCTGGTCGAAGGCCTCGACGATGTTGTAGTCGAGATGCTCCTCGTGCGCCCAGTTGACGAAGTTCCGGAGGAACATGGCCTGATTGACCAGCGACGGCTCGGACAGGCCGTAATTGCGCCCGGCCGACGGCCAGCCGACTTCACCGATGAAGATGGGCTTGTCGGGATACTGGTTCTTGACGTCTCTGACCATGCGCTTGGTGAAGTCCAGCGCCTTGTCGATGGGAACGCCGCCCGGCTCCCAGAAGGGCAGGGTGTGGATGGTGATGAAGTCCACTTCCCTGGCCAGTTCGGGATAGTCCAGCCAGATGGCCCAGGCCTCGGCGGTGCTGATCTTCACCCGGTCGGGCAGCGCGGCGCGCACCTTGCGCAGATAGCGGATCATCTGCTCGGGCGTCAGGCGGTGCAGCGTCAGGTTTTCGTTGCCGATGATCACCCGGTCCACGTTGGGATTGTCGCGGGCGATGCGGATGATGTTGGCGATCTCCACCTCGTTGCGACCCAGGCGCTCGTCCAGCCAGGCGCCGGGCAGGGCCTTCAGGCCGTACTTGGCGGCCAGCTCCGGCACCTGATCGAGGCCTTCCAGGGTGGAATAGGTCCGGACCTGATGAACCTTGCCGGCCAGCATGGCCAAATCCTCGTCCATCTCGGCGCGGGTCGGCAGCAGCCATTCGTCCATGTAGGGCAGCTTGCGCACGATGGTCGGGTCGTCGTCGGCGCGCCCCGGACTGAACGAGACGCTGTTGAGAGTGCCGGACCAGGGCAGGCCGCTCTGGGGACGATTCATCATCGCCCAGAAGCCGAGATTGCCCAGAACGATCAGAAGCAGAACCACGAAGCCGGAAAGACGCATGATGCGCGAGGTACCCGTATCGAGTTGCAGGGGCGACCGTCTATCCGGGCCTGTCGTTCCTCACGGCGCGACCCATCGCCCACGCGAGAGCGTCAGGAGGGAGCGGGCGAGGTGGAGCGGTGGCGGCGGGTGCCGTTCGAATCCCTTGAATACTATCTGGATTATTAGCCCAGAGGTCGCACTCTGTCCATGGGAGTGACGGAGGCGAAAAGCTCAAGCGTGTATTGCGTCGCGGCCATGCCGCTCCCGATCCGGGCGCGGCATGGCCGGGTCCGCGTCAGGCGCGGCCGAAGACCCGCCTGAAAATGGTGTCCACGTGCTTGGTGTGGTAGCCCAGGTCGAACAGTTCCTCCAGGGTCTTGGCCGGAATCTTGGCCGCGACCTCGGCATCGGCCTTGAGCAGGTCGAGGAAGTTGGCGGATTCGAGCCACACCTTCATGGCGTTCCTCTGCACCGCCTTGTAGCTGTCCTCGCGGCTCATGCCCGCCTGGGTCAGAGCCAGCAGGACGCGCTGCGAGAACACCAGCCCGCCCAACTGGTTGAGGTTTTTGGCAACGGCCTCGGGATAGACCACCAGCTTTTCCACCACGCCGGCCAGACGGTTCAGGGCGAAGTCCAGGGTGACGGTGGCGTCGGGGCCGATCATGCGCTCCACCGAGGAGTGCGAGATGTCGCGCTCGTGCCACAGGGCCACGTTCTCCATGGCCGGGATCACCATGCCGCGCACGATGCGGGCCAGCCCCGTGAGGTTTTCGGTCAGGACGGGATTGCGCTTGTGCGGCATGGCCGAACTGCCCTTCTGGCCGGGCGAGAAGTACTCCTCGGCCTCGCGCACCTCGGTGCGCTGCAGATGGCGGATTTCGATGGCCAGATGCTCCACCGAGCTGGCGATGACGCCCAGCGTGGCGAAGAACTGGGCGTGGCGGTCGCGCGGGATCACCTGGGTGGAGACCGGCTCGGGCATCAGGCCCAGCTTGGCCGCCACGTATTCCTCGACGCGGGGGTCGATGTTGGCGAAGGTGCCCACGGCGCCCGAGATGGCGCAGGTGGCGATGTCTTCGCGCGCCGCCTTCAGGCGGGTGCGGTTACGCTGGAACTCGGCATGGAAGGTGGCGAATTTCAGGCCCATGGTCACCGGCTCGGCGTGGATGCCGTGGGAGCGGCCCATGCACACCACGTCCTTCAGTTCGAAGGCCCGCTTCTCCAGCGCCGCCAGCACCCGCTCCAGATCGGCCAGCAGGATGTCGGCCGCCTGGGTCAGCTGCACGTTGAGGCAGGTGTCCAGCACGTCCGACGACGTCATGCCCTGGTGCACGAAGCGGGAATCCGGGCCGATATGCTCGGCCAGCTCGGTCAGGAAGGCGATGACGTCGTGCTTGGTCTCCGCCTCGATCTCGTCGATGCGGGCCGAACGGGCGGGAGTGTAGGGCTTGTCGCCCTTTTCCCAGATGGTCTTGGCGGATTCCTTGGGAATCACTCCGATCTCGGCCAGGGCGTCGCAGGCGTGGGCCTCGATCTCGAACCAGATGCGGAAGCGGTTTTCCGGCTCCCAGATCTTGGTCATTTCAGCGCGGGAATAGCGGGGGATCATGGCGCAAGGCCTCCTCAAGCAATCGAGGAGGGGGAGATACCACGAAGAGGGCCGGGATTAAAGTGGATGTGGGTCCGATTGCGGCCAGTCGCGGATATCCACGGTACCATCCGAATAGACCTCGACGATGCGATTCATCAGATCGGTCTTCTGCTCCACCACGTCGAGAACGCAGGCGAAGAGGCGAAGCTGAATATCCGTCGGAATGCCGCCGGGCACGATCACCACCAGCCCGGCATGGACGTTCTCCCGGGCATAGAGCTTCAGGAAATCCTTGGCGTTGTTGGTGACGAAGATAAAGCCCTCGTGGCGGATGATAGGCAGCAGATCGCGGTCGGGCGTGCCGGCAAGACCCCGGAAGACCACATGCGTGGCATCATGGCCCCGGGCATGGGCCAGGGCGACCAGATCGGGCGACAGGCACTCGTCGATCAGGAAGGGGTCGTGCATGACGGGCGCCCCGCCTTTTCCCAGGCAAGGCAGGCATTGATGCCGTCGGAGGGCAGGGACGGATAGGCGCGGAAGATTTCGAAGCGGCTCTTGCCGGTGCGGATCTCGGCCAGGACGGTATCGGCCGGGATGCGGGTGCCGGCCACCACCGGGGTTCCACCCAGGATTTCCGAGTTGCTGACCACTGTCGTCGATGCCATCGCCATCACCCCGACGTCCTGATGCCCGCCGAAAACATAGGGGCGGCGGGCAGAGTGTTCAATCTTACAGGCTGCGGATGCGGCCGTAATGGACGAAATCGGTCCAGGTGCGCTCGAGACGCTGCATGGTCTCCAGCGTGGTGTCCAACTGGGCGGCCGTCTTTTCGTCACCGCCCAGCACGCCGGCCAGATCGTCCTGCAGCTTGCGGATGGAATTGCACAGGGACAGGCCCTTGTCGGTCAGCTTGAGGCGAACCGAGCGGCGGTCATGGGTCGACCGCTCCTGCATCAAGTAACCGCACTCGGTCAGCGCCTTGATGTTGTAGGAAACGTTGGAGCCCTGATAGTAGCCGCGATCCTTCAGGTCACGAATGACCACTTCGTTTTCGCCGATGTTATAAAGCAGCAAAGCCTGGACAGCGTTGATGTCTTCGATGGTCAGACGACGCAATTCCGTACGCAAGACATCGAGGAAATGTCTGTGCAGGCGCTCGATCAAGCGAATTATGTCGAAGTATGGCTGGCTCACGGGGGCGGAGTATAGGGACATTCCTTTGGCTCGACAACAGCCGATTAGCCCCCTATACCCCACGACCGGTTGCGGCTTGACCCGCCCGCCGGGTATTGTCCGATGCGAAGTCTGCGGGAGGATCAGCGGTGAGCGCCAAGCCCAGAATCGTGGTGGTGTTCAACCAGAAGGGCGGCATCGGCAAGACGACCACCAGCGTCAACCTCGCGGTCTGTCTGGCCGAACTGGGGCGCAAGGTCGTGCTGGTCGATCTGGACGCCCAGAGCAACGCCTCGACCAGCGTGGGACTGACCGCGCCGGCGGCCACCGGCGCCTACCAGCTGCTGCGCGGCGAGGTGGATGTGAGCCATGCCTCGCGCGCCACGCCCTATCCCAATCTGCGTCTCGTCGCCGGCTCCGATGATCTGTCGTGGGCCGACGTGGAGATCGCCGTCAAGCCCGAGCCGCAATACGCGCTCGAACGCGCCCTGGAAAGCACGCCGGCCGATGTGGACGTGGTGGTGATCGATTGCCCACCGGCCTTCGGCATCCTGTCGGTCAATGCGGCGGTGGCGGCCGACGTGGTGATCCTGCCGGTGGTGCCGGCGCCGCTGGCGCTCGACGGCCTGCACAAGGCGTGGTGGAACATCCAGCGGGTGCGCACCCACTTCAACCGTAACCTCGACACCATGGGCATCCTGTTCACCATGACCGAGGACAGCGACGTCATGCACCGCATCACCGACGCGGTCACCGCCTCGTTCGGCGGCCGGGTGCTGCCGGTGCGGGTGCCGCGCGACATGAAGGTGGTGGAGGCGGCGGCCCGCGATCTGCCCCTGGTGATCCTCGACCCGGAAAGCCCGGCGGCCAAGGCCTATGCCGATCTGGCCGATTTCGTCGAGGCCCACATGCTGGAGCCGCGCGTCGCCGTCGCCAAGGGGGCGGCGGTAGAGCCGATGCCGGAAGAGGAGGAAGAGGAACTTCCCCCCATCCGCCAGTCGCCGCCCATGGAGCCGGGGCCGGCTCCCGGCCCCAACTGGGACGACCAACTGGCCGAAACGGTGGACATCCTGCCCGAGGTCTCCGACCTGCGCTGGAAGATCGGCGTCGGGATCATGCTGATCCTGCTGGGCGGCTGCGTCGGCTATGCCCTCGGCCGCTGGATGTACATGCCGATTTGACTCAGCCTTCCAGCAGGGTGATGCCGGCGGCCAGGGCGAGGGTGAAGCTTGCTCCCACCGCCAGCAGATAGGCGGCCTGGATGGCGACGCGACGCCACAGGCGGACGGGGAAAGCCTTAGCTGATCTGTCGGAATTACGCATGTGCGCCTCCTCTGAGTGGCTGTTTCTCAGGGAGAATAACCAAGCTGAATAGTTTGGTATTTGACTTTGGTTAGGTGACGATGCGCGAGGCGGGCAGCAGGAACGCGATGCGGGTCCCCTGGCCCGGAACGCTGTCCAGGGAGACGGTTCCGTCGTGGGCCTCGACGAAATGGCGGACGATGGCCAGCCCCAGGCCCGAGCCCTGATGGCGGCGCGACAGCGACGAATCGGCCTGATAGAAGGCCTGCCAGACCTTGGCGTGGTGCTCGGGGGCGATGCCGATGCCGGTATCGCTTACCGCGATCTCGATACCCCCCGGCAGGGGGTGGGCGGAAATGGTCACCGTGCCCGGTCCGGGTGTGAACTTGAGGGCGTTGCCCGTCAGATTGAGCAGGACCTGCCGGATGCGCCGCGCGTCGAGGCGCATGCGGGGAAGGTCCGGGGCGACGTCCACCACCAGGTCGACGCCGGTGACGGCGGCCTTGTGCTCCAGCAGCCGGGCGGCGGTGCGGATCAGGTCGGCGGGGTCGGCCTCCTCCTCGTCCAACTCGGTGCGGCCCGCCTCGATGCGCGACACGTCGAGGATGTCCTCGATCAGGGCGCGCAGATGCAATCCGGCGGAATGGATGAGGTCCATGTACTCCAGATAGCGGTCGAGGTTCATGGTGCCGACCGCGCCGGCAAGGGTGGCCTCGGAAAAACCGATCACCGCGTTGAGCGGGGTGCGCAGTTCATGGCTTACCGTGGCGAGGAACTGTGACTTGGCGCGGTTGGCGGCCTCGGCCTCCTGCTTGGCGGAGACCAGGGCGGCCTCGGCCCGCTTGCGCTGGGTGATGTCGCGGCCTTCGGGCACCAGGAACAGGATGTTGCCCTCGTGATCGGGCACCGGCTTCAGGGAGAAATCCACATAGGCGATGCCGCCGTCGGCATCCACATGGGTGGTCTCGAACCGTACGAATTCCCCGGCCGCCGCCCGCGCGACGGCATCGCGCAGCATGGCGCGCTCCTCGGGGGAATGCTCCCACCAGGGCGTTTCGGCGAAGTGGAGGCCCAGGATCGGCGCGATGGAATCCAGGCCGATGAAGGCCAGCGCGGTGCGGTTGGCGTCCAGCAGCCGTCCGTCGGGCGACAGCAGGCCGATGAACTCGAAGGTATTCTCGATGATGGCCCGCATCTCGACGTTGATGCGCAGGCTGTCGCGCAGACGGGTCTCCGCCTCCGGCGCCAGTTCCACCAGAATCTGGCCGCCGGGCAAAGGAGTGTGGCTGCAATCGGGGCCGTCAACCCAGCCGGGCCGGGTGCCGATCAGCCGGGCCTCCGCCATGCCCAGCGCCCGGCACAGGGTCTCGCCCACATGGGCCAGCATGCCGTCCGGACCGAGGACCGCCAGGGCGCGTGGCGAAGTGGCAAAGGTACTATGATTGGCGTGCGTCAATATCGGCGATCCCATCCAGCCGCCGACAATTATCGCATGACGCGATAAATTCACGAATGTGAATAAGGTATAATTTAAATTCGGCCTCGGCGGCGGTGGGTTCAGCGGCGGGGGCGGGGCGGCGGCAGCCGTTCCACCACGTCGCCCCACAGGTCGTAATCCTCGGCCGCTTCCACCTCGACGATCACCAGATCGCCCGGTGACAGGTCGGTCTCGCCGTTCATGAACACGGCGCCGTCGACCTCGGGGCTGTCGGCCTTGGAGCGGCCGATGGCGCCTTCCTCGTCCACCTCGTCGATGATCACCTCGACGCGGGTGCCCACCTTGGAGGCGCCGCGCTCGTCGGCGATCTGGCGGGCGGCTTCCATGAAGCGCTGGTGGCGCTCCTCCTTGACGTCCTCGTCGATCTGGTCGTCCAGCGCGTTGGCCGGCGCGCCCTTGATGTTCTCGTACTTGAAGCAGCCGACCCGGTCCAACTGGGCCTCTTCCAGCCAGCCCAGCAGCGAGTCGAAATCCTCCTCCGTCTCGCCGGGGAAGCCGACGATGAAGGTGGAGCGAAGCGTGAGGTCGGGACAGGTCTCGCGCCACGAGCGGATGCGGCCCAGCACCTTCTCCTGGTTGGCGGGGCGGCGCATGGCCTTCAGCACCTGGGGGCTGGCGTGCTGGAACGGGATGTCCAGGTAGGGAAGGATCTTGCCTTCCGCCATCAGCGGAATGACCTCGTCCACATGGGGATAGGGGTAGACGTAGTGCAGGCGTACCCAGATGCCCAACTCGCCCAGCGCCGAGGCCAGATCGGTCAGATGGGCACGCACCGGCCGGCCGCGCCAGGTGCTTTCGGCATGGCGCAGGTCCAGGCCGTAGGCGCTGGTATCCTGGGAGATGACCAGCAGTTCCCGCACCCCCGCCTCGGCCAGGCGCTCGGCCTCGCCCAGCACGTCGGCGGCGGGGCGGCTGGCCAGGGGGCCGCGGATGTCGGGGATGATGCAGAACGAGCAGCTGTTGTTGCAGCCCTCGGAAATCTTCAGATAGGCGTAGTGGTGCGGCGTCAGGTGCAGGCCTTCCGGCGGCACCAGCGACAGCTTGGGATCGTGCAGCGGCGGCACGGCGGCGTGCACCGCCTCGACCACCGCCTGATACTGGTGCGGGCCGCTGACCGCCAGCACCGAGGGGTGGGCGCTTCGGATGGCCTTCTCGTCGCCGCCCATGCAGCCGGTGACGATGACCTTGCCGTTCTCGGCGATGGCCTCGCCGATGGCTTCCAGCGATTCGGCGCGGGCCGAATCCAGGAAGCCGCAGGTGTTGACGATCACCACGTCGGCGCCGTCATAGCTGCCGGAGATGTCGTAGCCCTCGGCCCGCAGCTTGGTCAGGATGCGCTCGGAATCCACCAGGGCCTTGGAGCAGCCGAGGCTGACGATGCCAACCTTGGGGTTCGTCTGAGTCATGGGGAAACCGCGCTTGCTGTCAGGAATTGCCGTGACTTAGCGGATATCGGTGGCGAAAAGCAAGCTTTGCGCCCGGCCTCCCCTTGCGACCTTTACATAAGACATCCATTTCTTAACAACGATCCGGAAAGAATGCACAATAGGACAGAAAAGGCGCGAAATGTCCGATCTGTCCCAAGCCCTGTCCCTGGCCGTCGATCTTGTCCTGACCCTCGATCCGCAGATGCTGGGCATCGTGCGGCTGTCGGTGCAGGTGTCGGGCATGGCGGTGTTGCTGGCCGGGCTGATCGGCCTGCCGCTGGGGGCGGTGCTGGCGCTGTCGGCCTTTCCCGGGCGCGGTGCCCTGGTGGTGATGCTCAACGCCTTCATGGGCCTGCCGCCGGTGGTGGTGGGCCTCGGCATCTATCTGCTGCTGTCCCGGGCCGGGCCGCTGGGCGAGGCCGGGCTGCTGTTCACCCCCACCGCCATGGTGGTGGCCCAGACGGTTCTCGTCCTGCCCATCGTCGCCGCCCTGGCCCGTCAGGTGGTGGCCGATCTGTGGGACGAATACGGCGAGCAGCTTCGCTCGTTGGACGTGTCGGGCGCCGGGCGGATGATCACCCTGCTGTGGGATGGACGGTTCAGCCTGCTGACCGCCATCCTGGCCGGGTTCGGCCGCGCCGCCGCCGAGGTGGGGGCGGTGATGATCGTCGGCGGCAACATCAAGGGAGTGACGCGGACCATGACCACCACCATCGCCCTGGAAACCAGCAAGGGCGACCTGCCGCTGGCTCTCGGGCTGGGGCTGATCCTCATCGCCCTGGTGACCGCCGTGAACGCGGCGGTGTTCCTGGTCGGCCAATGGGCGCGCCGGAGGACGGGATGAGGGCGCCGGACACCATTCTGCCGCTGGAACTGGACCGGGTCGGCTTCGCCGCCGGCGACCGCTCCCTGCTGGACGGCATTTCGCTCCGCCTGGAGGCGGGGGTGCGCACCGTGATCCTCGGCCCCAACGGGGCGGGCAAGAGCCTGTTGCTGCGCCTGTGCCACGGCTTGCTGGCCCCCAGTGCCGGTTCCATCCGCTGGAGCGGCGCCGCCGAGGGCGAGAAGGTGCGCCACCGCCAGGCCATGGTGTTCCAGCGCCCGGTGCTGCTGCGCCGCTCGGCGGTGGCCAATATCCGCTATGTCCTGGCCCTGCGCGGGGTGCCATGGCGCCGCCGTGGCCCGCTGGCCATGGAGGCGCTGGAACGCTTCGGCCTCGCGTCGCTGGCGTCGCGCCCGGCCCGCGTGCTGTCGGGCGGCGAGCAGCAGCGCCTCGCCCTGGCGCGGGCCTGGGCCGCCGGGCCGGAGGTTCTGTTCCTGGACGAGCCCACCTCGTCGCTGGACCCCGCCGCCGCCCTGTCGGTGGAGATGGCGGTGCAGGAGTTCCACGCCTCGGGCACCAAGATCGTCATGACCACCCATGATCTGGGCCAGGCCCGCCGTCTGGCCGACGAGGTGGTGTTCCTGTCCCGTGGCCGCCTGGTGGAGCGCGCCCCGGCGGCGGAATTCTTCAAGGGGCCGGAATCGGCCCAAGCGCGGGCCTTCCTGGCCGGCGAACTGGTTTGTTGAGGAGGATCTGACCCATGAAACGTCTGCTGCTTGCCGCCATGGCTCTGTTTTCGCTGGCCCTGGCCCCCGCCGGGGCCGAGGAGCGCTTCATCACCCTGGCGTCGACCACGTCCACCGAGCAGTCGGGGCTGTTCGGCCATCTGCTGCCGGCATTCAAGGCGGCCACCGGCATCGAGGTCCGCGTGGTGGCGGTGGGTACCGGTCAGGCCCTCAAGCTGGGCGAGCGCGGCGACGCCGACGCCCTGCTGGTCCACGACCGGGCCGGCGAGGACAAGTTCGTGGCCGAGGGCTATGGCATCGACCGTCGCGACGTGATGTACAACGACTTCGTGGTGGTGGGGCCGGCGTCCGATCCGGCCGGCATCAAGGGCGGCAAGGACGCCGCCGCCGCCTTCGCCAGGATCGCCGCCGCCAAGGCGCCCTTCGCCTCGCGCGGTGATGATTCGGGCACTCACCGCAGCGAGTTGCGTCTGTGGAAGAAGGCGGCGGTCGATATCAAGGCCGGCGGCGGCTGGTATCGCGAACTGGGGGCCGGCATGGGGCCGACGCTGAACACGGCGGCGGGCATGAACGCCTACGCCCTGGCCGATCGCGGCACCTGGGCCAGCTTCAAGAACCGCCAGTCCTTAGGCATCCTGGTGGAAGGCGACAGGGCTCTGTTCAATCCCTACGGCTCGATCCTGGTCAATCCCGAGAAGCATAAGGGCGTCAAGGCCGCCGACGCCAAGACCTGGCACCTGTGGCTGACCGGTCCCCAGGGGCAGGCCGCCATCGCCGCCTTCAAGATCGATGGCGAGCAGCTGTTCTTCGGCGACGCCAAATAGGCGGGGAGGGGACATGAACCGCAGAGCTTTTCTCGGTACGGCGCTGGGGGCCGTCGCCACGGCGGGGGCGGTCAATGGGGCGGGGGCGGCCGAGCCGTCCGAGGTGGTGCTGCTGGCCAGCACCATCGGCCCCGTCGACGCCGGCATCGTGCCCGCCCTGGCCGCGGCCTTCCACGCCCGCACCGGCGTGGTGGTGCGCTTCGTGGGGGCCGGGACCGGCGCCACCCTGGAGATGTCCAAGCGGGGCGAGTTCGATCTGGTGATGGTCCACGCCTTGTCGCTGGAAAAGAAGTTCATGGCCGACGGCTTCGGGATCGACCGCCGCGACGTCATGTACAACGACTTCGTCCTGTTGGGGCCGGCCGCCGACCCCGCCGGCATCAAGGGGACGAGCGACCCCAAGGCGGCGTTGCGGCGCATCGCCGAGGCCGGCGCCCGCTTCGTCACCCGGGGCGACAATTCCGGCACCCACGTGGCGGAAAAGGCCCTGTGGGACAAGGCGGGCATTCAGCCTGGCGGCGTCTGGTACGAAGTGTTCGAGAAAGGCTCCAGCGGCAACGGCCCCACCCTGCGGCATGCCGATGAACGCGGCGCCTACGTGCTGATGGACCGCGCCACCTGGGTCGTCCTCAAGGCCAAGCTGTCGCTGGCTCTGCTGGTCGAGAACCACCCGGACCTGTTCAACTTCATCGCCGTCATCCGCACCAATCCCGAACGTTTCCCCAAGGCCAACGCCGCCGGGGCGCAGCGCTTCGCCGACTGGCTGGTGGGCGACGAGGCGCAGGCCCTGATCGCCGGTTTCGGTCGGGCGGAGTACGGCGCGGCGCTGTTCTTCGCCAATGCGGGACCCAAGGTGCGGCCGCCGGGACTGTGATACCCGTTGAAGGCTCCTTGGCTTGCGCTTGGGAAGGGGTTGGCTGGCGGGATGCCCGAAAAGGGAAAGGGCGGTGCCCCCGCGGCTGGCCGGGGACACCGCCCTTTTTGCGTCTCTGCTTGCCAAGAGCCAGTGTTCTACTGGATGCGCGCCAGCAGAACGCGGATGTTCGGGTGATGGTCGAAGGGGTCGCGGTACCAGGCGACATCCTGGATTCGATACCATTTACCGCTTCGGGTCCGCAGAGCCTTGCCGATGGTCGGGCAGATGTCCGCCTCAAAGCAGCGGTTGATTTCGCTCTTGTCGAATGATTCATGGATGACGTAGCGCATGATGGACCAGCCGGGTATGAAGTTAACAACTGACTTTATATTACTATAATAGTTGTCATTTTTCCGTGATGCCCTTCACACATAAAATTTTACATAAATTTATGCTTTATGATTGGGCTTTCGGGTGGATATATCCCCACATGCCGGGTGGGAATCCTGTGTAACGGAAAGTGATTTCGGCAAGGCAACGGTTGAAGTCATGCGGCGGAAGTGTCACCTTAGAGGGGCATGGGCCAAGTTCGCTGGCCGTTGTTTCCGCCGCGACGAACGGGCGTTGGTATGGAGAAAAGCGCATGCCCCAGCCCGCTTTTTTTCGCAGGACCTACGACGAGACCATGACCTTGATGGTCGAGGCCCGCAATTATCTGACTTTCGCCGAACGTCGCGAGCGCGAGCGGGTCGGCGGCATGATCGGCCTGCGCATGAGTTGCGAGGCCATGCGGGTCACCTCGCGGCTGACCCAGGTGATGGCCTGGCTGATGCTCCAGCGGGCCGTGCACGAGGGCGAGGTGGAGGCCGAGGAGGCGCTGCGCGACGAATGCCGCCTGTCGGGGGCCGATGTCTGCCTGGACGAGAGCTTCAGTTGCGACGAGACCCTGCCCAATCACCTGCGCAGCCTGATGGACCGTTCCTACCGCCTGTACGTCCGGGTGGCGCGGCTGGAAGAGATGATGGTGCAGCGGGTGCTGCACTGAGACCGCATTAATCAAAAGGATTTCAAACGACATGGCGTCGTTGGGGTTACGGGCCGACCTGCGCCTTGCCGGGGCACTGGTCATTCTGGGCTTTGTCGTTTGCCATCTGGTCAACCATATGCTGGCCCTGGTGTCCCTGGACGCGGCCATCGCCGGGCATGACCTGCTGATGGAGCCGTGGGAGGGCGCCGTCGGCACCGGATTGCTGCTCACCGCCGGTCTGACCCACTACGTCAACGCCCTGTGGGCGGTGTATGAGCGCCGCACCCTGCGCATGGGGAGCACCGAGGCGTGGCAACTGGGGCTGGGGGTATCCATCCCTTTCCTGATGATGGTGCATCTGAGCGGCACCCGCCTGGGCGAGGTGTTCCTTGACCTCGAGCCCGGCTATCCCTCGGTACTGCTGAGCCAATGGGTGCTGAGCCCCTGGAAGGGCGTGGTCCAGGGCATCCTGGTCCTGGTGGTCTGGGGCCATGCCTGCGCCGGGCTGCACCTGCGCTTTGCCGGAAAGGGATGGTACCAGCGCACCCAGGCCGGATTGCTGGCCCTGGCGGTGGTGATTCCCACCCTGGCCCTGGCCGGCTGGATTTCCGGCGGCAGTTCGGTGATACGGGCGGCGGGCGATCCGGCCTGGACCGCGCGAATTCTGGCCGAGGCCCATATGGGACCCACCACGTCGGCCGATACCCTGCGCCTGATGCTGGTGGGCTCCGGCCTGCATTTCCTGCTGATCGTGGTGCCGCTCGCCGCCCGCGCCGCGCGCCGCCTGGGCGGCGGCAGGCGCCCGCAGCTCACCCATTCCTCCGGTCGGGTGATGCGCATGATGCCGGGGGCCACGGTGCTGGAGACCCTGCAGGATCATGGCATTCCCCACGCCTCGGCCTGTGGCGGCAAGGCGCGGTGCACCACCTGCCGGGTGCGGGTCCGCGCCGGGTGCGACCGGCTGCCCCCGCCCGGCGCGCTGGAGGCCGCCGCCCTGAGCCGCATCGAGGCGCCGCCCGAGGTTCGTCTGGCCTGCCAGTTGCGGCCCGAGCACGACCTCGCGATCCTGCCGCTGCTGCCCTCCGACGCCGCCGCCGCCGACGGGCGGCTGCATGGCGGGATGGACGGGCGCGAGCGCCACGTGGTGGTGATGTTTGTCGACCTGCGCGGCTCGACCACCCTGGGTGAGGCCAAGATGCCCTACGACATGCTGTTCATCCTGCACCGGTTCTTCCAGCAGATGACCCGGGCGCTGGCGGCCACCGGCGGGCACTATTCCAACTTCACCGGCGACGGGCTGATGGCCCTGTACGGGCTGAAGACGGCGGATGCGCGCAAGGCGGTGGCGGCGGCCCTGGCCGGGGCGCGTCGGATGGTGGCCGGGCTGGAGACCTTGAACGCCGAACTGGCCATGGAGTTGGCGGCGCCGTTGCGCATGGGAATCGGTATCCATTACGGCGAGGCCATCGTCGGCACCATGGGGCCGCCCGGCGCCCAGATCGTCAGCGCCATCGGCGATACCGTCAACACCACGGCCCGCCTCGAGGGGCTGACCAAGGACCAGGATTGCCTGCTGGTGCTGTCGGCGGCGGCCGCCGCCGCCGGGGGGCTGGATTTCCCCGGCGAGCCCCGGCATCAGGTGGTGGTCAAGGGGCGTGTCGAGCCGGTGGAGTTCCTGGCCTTCGCGGCGATCCCCGGCTAGAGCGGCGCGCCTCGAATATGAGGCGGGCCGCCCGTTGAGGGCGCGGCCAAGGGCGCGGATGCGCCCGCCCGGCGAGGGACAATGACAAGGCCTATAGCGTGATGCACATTTTGGGCATCACGCTATAGCTAGCGCCAGAGCACTTCCCACAACTGGAATTTATCGCGGAAGCCCTTCAGGGCGTGCATGCCGCCGTCGGTGAACGAGCCCTTGCCGGCGGCGAGGTCCTTGACCACCTGGGTGCATAGCGTCTGGTCCGACTGGGTGGCGGCGCAGACACGGGCGGCCAGTTGGACGGTGGAGCCGAACAGGTCGTCCTCCTCCTGGATGGGCTCGCCGGCATTGAGCCCGATGCGCAGATGGAGCGGCAGGTTGGGCTGCTTCTCGTTGTGGGCGGTGACCTGGCGCTGGATCTGGACGGTAGCCTCCACCGCGTTGGCGGCCGAGGCGAACGAGGCCATGATGCCGTCGCCGGTATGCTTGACCTCGTGGCCGGCGAACTGGGTCAGCGCGGTGCGCACGATGGCGTTGTGCTTGCGCACGATCTCCTGGGCGGCCTGATCTCCGCGCGCCTGGGTGAGGTCGGTGGAGCCCACCATGTCGGTGAACATCACCGTCATGATGGAGGGCTTCTTCTCGGTGGCCGGCTTGTTCCAGTCCTTGAGCGAGGTCTGGAGCTTGATCATCGGCGTGCCTTCGTCGCCCTCCGACCAGGATTCCATGGCTGATTTGCCGGAGTCGAACATGCGGGCATAGCGCTGTTCGGATATGTATTCCGGCACCTTGTCGTAGAAGATGGCGGCGTGGTCGCCCGGGGTGCCCAGCTTCTCGAGGATGGATTTCAGCAGTTTGCGCTGTCCGCCCGAATCAAGTTTCTGGGTGCGGGCGATGGTCTGGACGGCGCCGGCCATGAACAGGTTGAGACCGAAGGTGGTGTATTTGTCGGTGCTGGGCGCCACCTGACGGATGATCTCCATGGATTTGTCCACGAAGCGGCCGGTAACCTTTTTGGTGGCCTCGAGGACCGGAGTGGTGGGCAGGGATTCCACCGCCGCCGCCTCGGGCGAGGGTTCCTCGGCCGGGGCGGCCGGGAACGGCGGCGGTTCCTCCTCGGCCGGCGGCGGCGGCGTGGGCTCCGGTTCAGGCTCGGGATCGTCGCCCCAGGTCTCGGGGATCATCTCCGCCTCGGCCTTCTTGGCCAGCTTGTTCAGCGATTTCTTCACCGCCTCGGACGGCTGGGGCCGGGGCGGCGGCGCGGCCACGGAGGTGGAGCGGTTGAACTGGATATTGGCGTTGCGCGGCATGAAGCGCAGACCCAGCGGCACGGCGGTCATCAGGAAGACCAGACCGAACACCACCATCAGCAACTGCCCGTATTCATCGGGGGTGACGCGGTAGCCGTAGTCGTAGAGAAAGACGACGGCCGACGGCACCATGCGGAGCGCCCCTAGCCCCAGGCCCGACGCCACCAGCAAGATGACGGTCAGGCGCAGGATGGCGGCGCCGGCTCCCATGCTGGGGCCGCTGGCCCGCGCCTTGGCCGCCCGTCTGGCGGCGGCCGTCCTGGCGGCATTGCCGCCCTTGCCGGAATCGCGCTCCCTGCCGCCGGCCCTGCCTCCGCCTCCGGCGGCACCACGGCCCGCCGCGGCGATTTTCTTGACCTGGACGTTGTGGCCGGACAGGTAGACCTCGGCCTCGTCGAACACATTGGTGTCGGTGTTATAGGTTTCGCGCAGCACCTTGGTGCGCACGCCGAGGGTGCTCTCCAGCTCCTTGGCTTCGCGGACAGCCTCGTCACGCTCCAGCCGCGGGAAGCGTGCGTGCAGCATCCACCCCCGGCCTTCCATGACGTAGACTTCAAAATGAACGATGATCATGTCCGCCCAATCACCGTCTGGCCTTCAATTACAAATCGGGCAGGGAGTATGGCAGCTCCCTTATTAAAAATTTGCTCTACCCGCTGAACGTCAAGAAGTCCACAGCAAACACTTTCGGCCGGCGATAATGCCGGCCGATCGTGCAGTCTGATAACTTAGCGCAGGCAAATGCCGGAGGGCCGAAGCCAACCCGGCATCCCCAATCCATCTTAGGAATTGGTCGACTTGATGCCGAAGCCTTCGAAGCGCTTCTTGAACTTGGCCAACTGGCCGGCCGTATCGACCATACGGTGCACGCCGGTCCAGGCCGGGTGCGACTTGGGGTCGATGTCCAGGCGCAGGGTGTCGCCGGCCTTACCCATGGTGGACCGGGTCTTGTACTCGGTGCCGTCCGTCATCACCACGTTGATCTCGTGGTAGTCGGGATGAATGTTGTCCTTCATAGCCTGAAGCTCCGCAAATCGAAGGCGCGTATATAGCCAAAACCAGGACCGGGCGCAAGCGGTCCTTCACCCGGGAGCGCAATTCAGGTTAGCATCCGCTCCCCTTAGCCCGGAGATGTCCGATGAGTCTCGATGAAAGCCGTTTCGCCAGCCTTGCCGACCCGTTGCTCGAACGCATCGCCGACGCGGTCGAGGACGCCATGGACGATGCCGAGGCGGACCTGCACGCGGGCATCCTGACGCTCACCCTGCCGGGCATCGGCCAGTACGTCATCAACAAGCACTCGCCCAACCGCGAAATCTGGCTGTCGTCGCCCAAGAGCGGCGCCCACCACTTTGGCTGGACCGGCGAACGCTGGGTTTCCACCCGTAACGCCGAGGTGGAACTGCTGGGCCTGCTGCTGGCCGAGATCGGCGTGGTGGTATAGAGGCTTCGATCGTCACCCCGGCATTGGGCCGGGGTGACGGGGGAGAAAGCCGGGCTTAGACCGCCTTCACCAGAATATGGCGCTTCTTGCCGGCGGTGAGCTTGACGGCGCCGTCCTTGAGGTCGGCGCTGCCCACCGGCCGGGCCTCGTCCACGGCCTGATCGTTGACCTTGCCGCCGCCGCCCTTCAGCAGGCGCTTGGCCTCGCCGTTGGAGGCGGCCAGACCGGCGCGGACGAACAGGGCATAGGCGGGAAGGCCCGCCGCCAGCTCGGCGGCCGGAATCTCGATGGTCGGCAGGTCGGTGGAGGCGACACCCTCCTCGAAGGTCTTGCGCGCCGTCTCGGCGGCCTGCTGGGCGGCGGCATCGCCGTGGCACAGGCGGGTGACCTCGTTGGCCAGGACCTTCTTGGCCTCGTTGATCTCGGCACCCTCGAGCTTCTCCAGCCGGGCGATCTCGTCCAGCGGCAGTTCGGTGTAGAGCTTGAGGAAGCGGCCGACATCGGCGTCCTCGGTGTTGCGCCAGTACTGCCAGAACTCCCAGGTGCTCAGCATGTCGTCGTTCAGCCAGACGGCGCCGTTGACGGTCTTGCCCATCTTGGCGCCCGAGGACGTGGTGAGCAGCGGGCTGGTCAGGCCGAACAGCTCGGCCTGATCGGCGCGGCGGCCCAGCTCGACGCCGTTGATGATATTGCCCCACTGGTCCGAGCCGCCCATCTGCAGGATGCATTTGTTGCGGCGGAACAGCTCGACGAAGTCGTAGCCCTGCAGCAGCATGTAGTTGAACTCGAGGAAGGTCAGCGGCTGCTCGCGCTCGAGCCGCAGCTTGACCGAATCGAAGGTCAGCATGCGGTTGATGGTGAAGTGGTGGCCGTAATCGCGCAGGAAGTCGATGTAGTTCAGCTTGTCCAGCCAGTCGGCGTTGTTGACCATCAGGGCGTCGGTCTTGCCCTCGCCGAACGCCAGATACTTGGTGAACACCGTCTTGATGCCCGCCATGTTGGTGGCGATGACCTCGTCGGTCAGCATCTTGCGCGACTCGTCCTTGCCGGTGGGGTCGCCGATGCGGGTGGTGCCGCCGCCCATCAGCACGATGGGCTTGTGGCCGGTCTTCTGCCACCAGCGCAGCAGCATGATCTGCATCAGGCCGCCGACATGCAGCGACGTGGCGGTGCAGTCGAAGCCGATATAGGCCGCCTGGCATCCTTCGGTCAGGCGCTTGTCCAGCGCTTCCAGGTCGGTGCACTGGTGCATGTAGCCGCGTTCGGTGACGATACGCAGGAAATCGGACTTGAGGCTGGTCATAGGATGCCCGTTCGGCTTGCTGGGAAGAGGCCGCTCGTTTATCACAATCGGGTGGTCGCGACAATCGGGGGGACGCAATGCTGGCGTTGGGGCTGATGAGCGGAACCTCGCTCGACGGGGTCGATATCGCCCTGGTGGACACCGACGGCGAGACGGTGGGCCGTCTGGGACCGGCCGCCACCATTCCCTATGGCGCCGAGCAGCGCCTCGCCCTGATGGGCGTGCTGGGCGGCGACGGCCCGGTGGCCGAGGTCGAGCGCGACTTCACCCTGTTCCACGCGCGGGTGGTCCGCGACTTCCTGGCCGGGCACGGTATCGCCGCCGGCTCGGTGGCGGTGGCCGGCTTTCACGGCCATACCATCTTGCATGCCCCCCACGAGCGCCGCACATGGCAGATCGGCGACGGCGCCCTGCTGGCCGCCGAGATCGGCATCGCGGTGGTCAACGACTTCCGTTCGGCCGACGTGGCCGCCGGAGGGCAGGGGGCGCCGCTGGTGCCGGTCTATCACCGCGCCCTGGCCGCCCGCCTGGAGGCGCCCCTGGCGGTGCTCAACCTGGGCGGGGTGGGCAACGTCACCTGGATTGGCGAGGACGGCTCGCTGCTGGCCTTCGATACCGGGCCGGGCAACGCCCTGATCGACGATTGGGCCCAGGCCCATACCGGCCGGCCGGTGGACGTGGACGGTCAACTGGCGGCGGGCGGGCGGGTGATCCGCGACGCGGTCGAGGCCTTCCTGCACCACGGCTATTTCGACCGCCAGCCGCCCAAATCCCTGGACCGCGACGAGTTCCACGCCTTGGCCTGGGAACTGGTCAAGGGCGCCTCGCCCGAGGACGGGGCGGCGACGCTGACCGCCTTCACCGCCGCCTCGGTGGCCCTGGCCGCCTATGCCTTCCCCCGCCCGGTCAAGCGCTGGCTGGTCACCGGCGGTGGGCGGCACAATCCCGAGATGATGAAGTCGCTGGGCCGCGCCCTGCCCGCCCCGGTCGAACCGGTCGAGGCGGTGGGCTGGAACGGTGACGCGCTGGAGGCCCAGGCCTTCGCCTTCCTGGCGGTGCGCTCGCTGGCCGGCAAGGTGCTGACCTATCCCGAGACTACCGGCGTGCCCGTCCCCCAGACCGGCGGCCGCCATCATGCCCCATGAGTGGAGAGCTTCCATGCGTCCCATGTTCGCCGCCCTATGCCTGCTGCTGCTCGCCTCCTCCGGCGCCCGGGCCGATCAGGCCTCCGCCATCGCGTCGGTGCGCGCCCAGCCCAAGGTGCTGGACGCCTCCATCGACGACCGCGGCAATCTCTATGTGGTGGTGAAGAACGAGACCGCCATCGCCTGGGACCAGTACGCCGCCGTCATGTGCCGGCTGGTGCGGCCCCATCAGGCGCGGGTGTTCCAGGCCCATGTCATCGACATGACCTCGGTGGGCAAGGGCGCCAAGCCCGCCCAGTGGAAGCGGCTGGCCCAGGTCAACTGCTCGGCCATCAACTGATCCCGCAAACGAAAACCCCCGCTTTCGCGGGGGTTCGACGTCTTAAGGCAGGGCCACGGCCAGTTCCGGCTCGGGCGCCGGGGGCGGGGGCACGGGACGCGCCACGATGGACTCGCCCAGGTAGGAATCCACCATGCCGTCCAGGGCATCCAGATGGGTACCGAAGAAGTGGTTGGCCCCCTCGATGGTCTGGTAGCGGACCTTGATGTTGCGCTGGGTGGCCAGCTTGGCCGCCAGCTTGGCCACGGCGGGCTCGGGCACCAGATCGTCGGCGGTGCCGTGAACGATCAGGCCGGACGACGGGCAGGGCGCCAGGAACGAGAAGTCGAAGACGTTGGCGGGCGGGGCCACCGAGACGAAGCCGTCGATCTCGGGGCGGCGCATCAGCAGCTGCATGCCGATCCAGGCGCCGAACGAGAAGCCGCCCACCCAGCAGGCCGAGGCGTTGGCGTTGAACGACTGCATCCAGTCCAGCGCCGAGGCGGCGTCGGACAGCTCGCCCTGGCCGTTGTCGAACTTGCCCTGGCTGCGGCCCACGCCGCGGAAATTGAACCGCAGCGTCGAGAAGCCGCGGCGCACGAAGGCATGATACAGGGCGTAAACCACCTTGTTGTTCATGGTCCCGCCGTGCTGCGGGTGCGGGTGAAGCAGAAGGGCCAGCGGGGCGTTCGGCGACTTGCCGTGATGGTAGCGGCCCTCGAGGCGGCCGTCGGGTCCATTGAAAATCACTTCAGGCATGGCGTGCGTACAATCTCCCTTGCCCGGCACCCGCTCAAACCTGAGTGGTGGTGTCGGGAAAAATACAACGGCAAATTGGATTTCAACCCGTCAATCTTGACCGGCCTTGTCGGGCATCCTATATTCACCTTCGTTATGGCTGCGCCCGAACGGGCATTCCCCTGGCGATCGCTAACGACCGTCGCGACGTACATTAACATATTGCGAGCTATGATTTTCAAGACCCTTCAAGAAGATATTGCGTCAATCCGCCGGCGCGACCCCGCAGCCCATTCCTGGCTGGAGGTGTTGCTGTGCTATCCCGGACTGCACGCGCTCATGTTCCATCGCCTGTCCAACTGGTGCTGGCATCATGGGTTGCGGGTGACGGGGCGCTTCGTCTCGCATGTGGGAAAAATTCTCACCGGGATCGAAATTCACCCGGCCGCCCAACTGGGGCCGCGCTTCTTCATCGACCACGGTACCGGCGTGGTGATCGGCGAGACGGCGGTGATCGGCGCCGACGTGACGCTTTATCACGGCGTGACGCTGGGCGGCACCTCGCTGCACAAGGGCAAGCGCCATCCCACCTTGGAGGATGGAGTGATCGTCGGTTCGGGCGCCCAGGTGCTGGGCCCCATCACGGTGGGCAAGGGGGCGCGCATCGGCGCCAACGCCGTGGTGCTGACCGACGTGCCGCCGGGGGTGACCATGGTGGGCATTCCGGCCCGCATGGTGATGCGCCGCCAGGAAGGCGAGTTCTGCGCCTACGGCCTGCCGGGCGAGGAACTGCCCGATCCGGTGGCCCGCGCCATCGACAGCGTCCGCTCCCAGGTCGCCACCCTGATGGAGCGGGTCAAGGAACTGGAGACCGAATTGCACGGGCATCCGACCCAGGCCTGTGCCCGCCTCTCCCAGCCGGAAGCGGCTGACATGGGCGACAAGACCATTCACATCGAAACGCTAAACACCCCGGCCGGCGGGACAACCGGCCGACATCTGGAACGGGAGACGATATCGTGAAACTCAGTACCAAGGGACGCTACGCCGTCATGGCCATGGTGGATCTGGCCAGCCATTCCGAGGGAAGCCCGGTGGCTCTGGCCGACATCGCCGAGCGTCAGGAGATTTCGCTTTCCTATCTCGAGCAGCTGTTCGGCAAGCTTCGCAAGGGCGGGCTGGTCAAGAGCGTGCGCGGGCCGGGCGGCGGCTATCTTTTGTCGCGAATCCCACAACAGACGCGCATTTCCGACATTATCCTGGCGGTGGACGAACCGATCCAGACCACCCGCTGCTCGCCCGGCTCGCCGGCCGGCTGCCACAACAACAAGGGCCGCTGCCTGACCCATGACCTGTGGGAAGAGCTGGGCAACCAGATTTATCTCTATCTCAGCTCGGTTTCGCTGGCCGACGTGTGCGAGCGCCGTATCCTGGGCAGCTCGGGCATGTTCCACGGCACCGCCGCGCCGTCGGGCGCCGTGGCGGCCCAGTAGGATCTTAAGGAAAGGCTGGATCGCAGTGAGCAGGGCCGTCTACCTCGATTATAATTCCGGCGCCCCCGTGCGCCCCGAGGTGGCGGCCGCGATGGTCGAGTCCCTGGCCGAGCCCGGCAACCCGTCCTCCGTCCATGTCTACGGGCGGGCGGCGCGCGCCCGGGTCGAGACGGCACGGCGGCAACTGGCCGGCCTGGTGGGCGCCGACCCCGCCGGCATCGTCTTCACCTCGGGCGGCACCGAGGCCAACGCCCTGGCCTTGAGGGGCTGCGGGCGGTCCCGGCTGCTGGTGTCCTCCATCGAGCATCCCTCCATTCTCGACTCCGCCGTCGAGGCGGAGCGGGTTCCGGTCACCCGTGACGGCGTCGTCGATCTCGGCGCCCTGGATTGCCTGCTGGCGGCCAATACCCGCCCGGCCCTGGTATCGCTGATGCTGGCCAACAACGAGACCGGAATCGTCCAGCCGGTGGCCGAGGCGGCCCGTATCATTCATGCGCATGGCGCATGGCTTCATTGCGATGCCGCCCAGGCGGCGGGGCGTATCTGGGTTTCCCTCAGCGAACTGGGGGCGGATATCCTGACGGTTTCCGCTCACAAGATGGGGGGACCGGCCGGGGCGGGAGCGCTGATTCTCGCCGAATCCGGCCGCACACTGGCACCGATCTTGCTGGGTGGAGGGCAGGAGCGCCGCCGCCGGGCCGGAACCGAGAATGTGGCGGGCATCGTCGGATTGGGCGTCGCCGCCCAACTGGCGGGGGATGATTTGGCGGCGGCCGACACCACATGTGGTGTACGTGCTCTGCGTGACCGGTTGGAACGGGACGCCCTGCGTCTGGTTCCCGACGCGGCGGTGATCGGGGCTGGCGCCCCTCGTCTGCCCAACACCTCCTGCCTGGTTCTGCCGGGCGTGGAGGGGCGGACGCAGGTGATGGCGCTGGACCTGGCCGGTGTCGCGGTCAGTGCCGGATCGGCCTGTTCCTCGGGCAAGGTGGCCCCCAGCCATGTGCTGGCGGCCATGGGCCTGGAGGAGCGGGTCAAGGGATCGGCCATCCGGGTCAGCCTGGGCTGGTCGAGCCGGATGGAAGACGTGGATGCGTTCCTGACCGCCTGGGCCGATCTGGCCCGGCACAAGGGACTGAAGGTTTCGGAGGCGGCCTAGGGGCCGTCTGATCAAAACGACAGAAGGTAAGGGATCTTCGCAAATGACAGCTCTCGGCAAGACGACCCGCCCCAGCCTGCCCCGCGCGCCCGGGGCGCCGGTCTACCTGGACTATCAGGCGACGACGCCCTGCGACCCCCGCGTGGTCGAGGTCATGCTGCCCTGGTTCACCGAGAAGTTCGGCAACCCTCATTCGCGCAACCATCGCTATGGCTGGGAAGCCGAGGAAGCGGTGGAAAAGGCCCGCGAGCAGATCGCCGACATCATCGGTGCCGATGCCAAGGAGGTGATCTTCACCTCGGGGGCCACCGAGTCCAACAATCTGGCCTTGAAGGGCGTCGCCCACTTCTACAAGGACAAGAAGAACCACATCGTCACCGTGGTGACCGAGCACAAATGCGTGCTCGACACCTGCCGCTACCTGGAACAGGAAGGCTTCTCGGTGACCTATCTGCCGGTCAAGACCGACGGGCTGGTCGATCTGGGCGAGCTTGAAGCCGCCATCACCGACAAGACCGCCATCGTCTCGGTCATGGCGGTCAACAACGAGATCGGCGTGATCCAGCCCCTGGCCGAGATCGGCGCCATCTGCCGCAAGAAGGGTGCCTTCTTTCATACCGATTGTGCCCAGGCGGTAGGCAAGATTCCGCTGGACGTCAACGCCATGAACATCGACCTGATGAGCATCTCGGCGCACAAGCTGTATGGGCCAAAGGGGGTCGGCGCGCTCTATGTCCGCCGCCGCCCGCGCGTCCGTCTGGTGCCGCTGATCACCGGCGGCGGCCAGGAGCGCGGCATGCGCTCGGGGACCCTGCCGACTCCGCTGTGCGTCGGCTTCGGCGAGGCCTGCGTCATCGCCAAGGCGGAGATGGGGGCCGAGAACGAGCGCCTGATGGGCCTGCGCAACCGTCTGCTGGGCGGGCTGAAGCAGCGCCTGCCGGAAATCTACGTCAACGGCGACCTGGACCACCGTATCCCCGGCAACCTGAACATCTCGTTCGCCTTCGTCGAGGGCGAGGGGCTGATGATGGGCGTCAAGGAACTGGCGGTGTCGTCGGGCTCGGCCTGCACCTCCGCCTCGCTGGAGCCGTCCTACGTGCTGCGCGCCCTGGGAGTCGACGTGGAGATGGCCCATACGTCGCTGCGCCTGGGCCTGGGGCGCTTCACCACCGACGAGGATATCGAGTTCGCCATCGACCACATCACCCAGGCGGTGGAGCACTTGCGCGCCATGAGCCCGCTGTGGGACATGCACCTGGAAGGCGTCGACATCAAGTCCATCGAATGGGCCGAGCACTGAAGCAAATTTCTACGCAATTCGGTACCGAATTGCCTTAGAATGATTCCGGGCTGAGGCCCGAGGGACAGTTGGAGAACGGTTATGGCTTACAGCGACAAGGTTATCGACCACTACGAGCACCCCCGCAACGTGGGTGCTCTGGACAAGGACGATCATGCCGTCGGTACCGGCCTGGTCGGCGCCCCGGCCTGCGGCGACGTGATGAAGCTGCAGATCAAGGTCAGCGCCGAGGGCATCATCGAGGACGCCAAGTTCAAGACGTTTGGCTGTGGCTCGGCGATTGCATCGAGCTCCCTGGTCACCGAATGGGTGAAGGGCAAGACCCTGGACGAGGCGGCTTCCATCAAGAACACCGACATCGCCCATGAACTGGCCCTACCGCCGGTCAAGATCCATTGTTCGGTGCTGGCCGAGGATGCTATCAAGGCCGCCATCGCCGACTACAAGAAGAAGTCGGGCTGATCGGCTTG
This sequence comes from Magnetospirillum sp. 15-1, assembly GCF_900184795.1. Lineage (NCBI taxonomy): Bacteria > Pseudomonadati > Pseudomonadota > Alphaproteobacteria > Rhodospirillales > Rhodospirillaceae > Magnetospirillum > Magnetospirillum sp. 15-1. The sequence continues at coordinate 681,312 of NZ_FXXN01000028.1, forward strand.
AGGCGCGGTTAGACGAGAAGAGGGGAACACCATGGCACCTGCTCCCATGACCATCACCGACGCCGCCGCCGAGCGGGTCAAGGTTCTGTTGGCCAAGCGCGGCAAGCCCAGCGTCGGCATCCGCATCGGCGTGCGCTCAAAGGGCTGCTCGGGCATGTCCTACACCCTGGAATACGCCGACGAGAAGTCGCAGTTCGACGAGATTCTCGAGGACAAGGGCGTCACCGTGCTGATCGACCCCAAGGCGACCATGTTCATCCTCGGCACCGAGATGGACTTCGTCGAGGACAAGATGCAGTCGGGTTTCGTCTTCAAGAATCCCAACGAGAAGGGGCGTTGCGGCTGCGGCGAGTCCTTCCACGTCTGAGCCCGCGTCACCTCAAAAATAAAAGGAACCGGAGAGGACGATGAACGCCCCCGCCGCCGCCCAGATCGTTTCCTGTTGGTCCTGCAAGGGGCCGGTGGCGATGCGTGCCCTGTTCTGTTCGGTGTGTGGCGCCGTCCAGGGGCCGGGCACCATCGATCACTTCGCCCGCCTGGGCATTCCGCCGTCCTTCGACCTCGACCTGGATGCCCTGCAGCGCCAGTATTTCGGCTTTCAGAAGCGGCTGCATCCCGACCGCTTCGCGTCCAAGTCGGGCAAGGAAAAGGCGCTGTCCCAGTCGCAGGCCACCGCGCTCAACGAGGCCTACGAGACTCTGAAGGACCCGCTGAAGCGCGCGGCCTATCTGCTCAATTACCTCGGCCATCCGGTGGACCTCACCGCTTGTGGCACCATCAACGACCGCGAGTTGCTGATGGAGCAGATGGAAAAGCGCGAAGCCCTGGCCGAAGCCTCGTCGCCCGAGCAGATCGCCAAGCTGGCCATGGAGGCGGAATCCGAGGTGATCGCCTGCCAGTGCCACATCTCGGCCGCCATCAACGCCTCCAATCTGGAGGAGGCCGGTCACCTGACCATTCGCCTGAAATACCTCGCCAAGCTGGCCGAAGAGGCCCGTGCCAAGAAAACCCGTGCCCTCAGACTGCCCTCTTAAGACAAGGTTGCCCTAGATGCTGTTGCAGCTCCATGAACCCGGCGAGAGCCCGGCCCCCCACGAATCCGAGCGCGGCCTGGCGGTCGGCATCGACCTGGGCACCACCAATTCGGTGGTGGCGCTGGCCCGCGACGGCGAGACCGAGGTTCTGCGCGATGCCGAAGGCAAGGGGCTGATCCCCTCGGTGGTGTATTACGCCGACGATGGCGTGGTCACGGTGGGTTCGGACGCGCGGCGCATGATCCTGGAAGCTCCCGACCATGTGGTCAGTTCGGTCAAGCGCCTGATGGGCCGCGGCACCGAGGATCTGAAGACCCTGGCCGGCACGCTGCCCTACACCCTGGACGTGGCCGCCGACGGTGGCATGGTGCGCCTCAAGGTCGCCGGCCGCACCCTCACTCCGGTCGAGGTGTCGGCCGACATCCTGCGCGCCGTCAAGGCCCGCGCCGAGGAGGCCCAGGGCAAGAGCGTCGACCGCGCCGTGGTTACCGTTCCCGCCTATTTCGACGATGCCGCCCGCACGGCCACCAAGGACGCCGCCCGCCTGGCCGGCCTCGAAGTGCTGCGTCTGGTCAACGAACCCACGGCGGCCGCCCTGGCCTATGGCCTGGATAATGCGGCCGAGGGGCTTTACGCCGTCTATGATCTGGGCGGCGGCACCTTCGACATCTCCATCCTGCGCATGGAAAAGGGCGTGTTCCAGGTCAGGTCCACCGGCGGCGACGCCGCTTTGGGCGGCGACGACATCGACCACGCCATCGCCGAGCGCTTCCTGGCCGAGCGGGCCGGGGAACATGGGGTGGAGACCATCACGGCGGGCGAGGCCAAGCAGGCCCTGGCCGCCGCCCGCGTCGCCAAGGAATGCCTGTCGGGCCGCGCGGCCGGCGACTGGATGATCGAGGTGGACGGCAAGCCGTCGCGCCACGCCATGACCCGCGACGAGTTGGAGGCCCTGGCCCTGCCCTGGGTGGACAAGACCGTGTCCATCTGCCGGGGCGTGATCGAGGACGCCGGCATCGACGTGTCCGACATCCAGGGTGTGGTCCTGGTGGGCGGCTCGACCCGCATGCCGCTGGTCCGCCGCAAGGTCAAGGAGCTGTTCGGCCGCGAGCCCCTGGCCGACATCAATCCGGACGAGGTGGTGGCGGTCGGCGCCGCCCTGCAGGCCGAGGCGCTGACCATCGGCTCCGACACCTTGCTGCTGGACGTGACCCCGCTGTCGCTGGGCATCGAGACTATGGGCGGCATCGTGGAGAAGGTCATTCCGCGCAACACCCCCATTCCCGTGGCCATGGCCCAGGAATTCACCACCTATCAGGACGGCCAGACCGCCATGGCCATCCACGTGCTCCAGGGCGAGCGCGAGATGGTCGACCAATGCCGCTCGCTGGCCCGTTTCGTGTTGCGCGGCATTCCCAACATGGCGGCGGGCGCGGCGCGCATCCGCGTCACCTTCACGGTGGACGCCGACGGCCTGCTGACCGTCACCGCCAGCGAGGCCACCACCGGCGTCGAGCAGCAGGTGGCGGTCAAGCCGTCCTATGGCCTGACCGAGGACGAAATGGCCAACATGCTGCGCGATTCCCTGGTCAACGCCAAGGACGACATGGCGTCGCGCCTGTTCGCCGAGACGGCGGTCGAGGCCCGGCGCTCGGTGCTGGCGGTGCAGGCGGCGCTCAACGTCGATTCTGACCTCTTGTCTCCGGCCGAGCGACAGGATATCGATGCAGCCATCGCCGGGGTGGATCGCGCCATCGCATCCGGCGACCGCGATGCCGTCACGGCCGCGTCGGAAGCGCTGGAGGCCGCCACCAAGACCTTCGCCGAACGGCGGATGGACCGTGGCATCCGGGCCGCCCTGGCCGGCATGACGGTGGAAAAGCTCGACGACGCCCTGAGCGGCGAATAGACAGGAAAAGGCCAGCCTATGCCCAAGATGACGTTCATCGCCCCCGACGGAACCCGCAAGGAAGTCGACGCCGCCGAAGGCCTGTCGGTACTGGAAGTGGCCCACCGCAACAAGATCGAGCTGGAAGGCGCCTGTGAGGGCTCGCTGGCCTGTTCCACCTGTCACGTGGTGGTCGCCAAGGAATGGTACGACAAGCTGTCGCCCGCCACCGAGGACGAGGAAGACATGCTGGACCTGGCCTTCGGCCTGACCGCCACCTCGCGCCTGGGCTGCCAGATCATCATGAGCAAGGATTTGGACGGCCTGGAGGTCACCCTGCCGGCCGCCACCCGCAACATGATGGTCGACAAGAAGTAGGGAGTGGATGGCGATGAAGTGGACCGATACCCTCGACATCGCCATCGCCCTGGAGGAAGCGCACGCGGACGCCGACAACGTCAATCTGCGCTTCACCGACCTGCACCAGTGGGTCTGCGACCTGCCCGGCTTCGCCGACGACCCCGCCAAGTCCAACGAGAAGATTCTCGAGGCTATCCAGATGGCCTGGATCGACGAGCGGGATTAGTATCCGGGCCATCCGTCGTCGTCACCGGGCTTGACCCGGTGATCCACGTGGTGCCACCTGAAAGACTTTGACGCCGCCGAACGGCGCGGATGCCCGGAACACGTCCGGGCGTGACGCTTGCCATTGGGAAACCGGGAATGAACCCCTTCGCCCTGCTGCCCACCATCGATCTGGCCGCCTTCGCCGCCTTCCTGGCGCTGTGGGTCGGCTATACCGTCATCGCCGATCGCCTGACGCTGGGCGGTCATTCCCTGCTGGCCGCCACGGCGCGGCACCGGCATACCTGGATGCGGGCGCTGTGCGACCGCGAGGCGCGGGTGGCCGACAGCGCCTTGCTGGGCAATCTGATGCGGGCGGTATCGTTCTTCGCCTCGGCCTCCATCCTGATTCTCGGCGGTCTGGTGGCACTGATCGGCTCGGGCGAGCGGGCTTATACCGTGGTGCGCGACCTGCCGCTGGTGGCGCCCATGGCCCAGGGCGCCTTCGAGGCCAAGGTGATGCTGCTGGCCGGCGTGTTCGTCTACGCCTTCTTCCAGATCACCTGGTCGCTGCGCCAGTTCAATTACTGCTGCATCCTGCTGGGGGCGGCGCCCGAGCCCTCGGCCACGGTCGAGGCCAAGGACCGCTTCGCCGTGCATGCGGCGCGGCTCAACGCCCTGGCCGCCAACAGCTTCAACCGGGGCCTGCGCGCCTATTACTTCGCGCTGGCCATGATGATCTGGTTCTTCCACGCCGGCGCCTTCGTGGCGGCCACCGCCGCCGTGGTGGCGGTGCTCTACCGTCGGGAATTCCGCTCGAAGACGCTCAAGGCGCTCAACGCGGCGGTGCCGCCGGTCTGATCGGGCCGTCGCCCCGGCCGGCTATTCCGCCAGGGAAATCTTGATGTTGGCTGCCTGCATCAGCTCCTTCCTGGGCTGGCGCAGGGGCTTGACCGCCACCAGATCGACGATCATCTCGGTGACCACGTTCCGGAGGCCGTCGACCTGCTCGAGGATCTGGGCGGGCATCTGGCCGGCGAAGCGACGCCGGGGGACCGAATAGGTGACCAGCTCCGGCTGCCAGTCGCCGCGATAGCCGTAATCGGCCCGCCAGTACCAGGGCTGGGAGAAATAGCCGAAGCTTCGCGCGAAATAGGGCTTCACATGGGTGGGATCGGTCCAGGCGTCGTCATGGGCGCCGTGGGGGACCCTGATCTGCATCTTGGCCCCCGGCTTGGCGATGCGCCACAGCTCCTGCATCAGGGGCAGGGGATTGGGGATGTGCTCCAGCAGATGGGACAGCAGGAACTCGTCCATGCTGTCGGCCTCGAAGGGCAGGGGGGTGGTGGCGCACAGCGACAGGTCGGCGACCACGTCCACGCCGGGCAGGGCCATGGAATCCAGATTGATCCAGCCGTCGCGCACATCGCGGCCGCAGCCGAGATTAAGCTTGGAGGGCGAAGCCGACTTTTTCTTCGAGGCCATGGGACCGGTCCGGACGAGGGGGGAAATGACGGCCCAGTTCTACAGGCACCACGGCCTCGTTGCAACGCGCCCCGCCCATCCCCTACAAGGAGGGTATGAACAGTCTCGACATCGACAAGCCCGTTTCGGCCACCCGCGTGGTGGTCGCCATGTCGGGCGGGGTGGATTCCTCGGCGACCGCGGCGCTGCTGAAGGAGCAGGGCTACGACGTGGTCGGCGTCACGCTGCAACTCTACGACATGGCGGCCAGCGGCATCGAGCCCGGCGCCTGCCGCCCCAACACCTGCTGCGCCGGCAAGGACATCCACGACGCCCGCGCCGTGGCCGATGCCCTGGGCATTCCCCATTACGTGCTGGATTTCGAGGAGACCTTCCGCAAGGACGTGGTCGAGCGCTTCGCCCAGACCTATCTGGCGGCGCGCACTCCGGTCCCTTGTGTCGAATGCAACCGCACGGTCAAGTTCCGCGACCTGGCCGGCGTGGCCCGCGACCTGGGCGCCGACGTCCTGGCCACCGGCCATTACGTCCGCCGGCGCTCGGGTCCCCGGGGGGCGGAGATGTGGACCGGCCGCGATCCGGGGCGCGACCAGAGCTATTTCCTGTTCGCCACCACCAGGACCCAGCTGGATTTCCTGCGCTTTCCCTTAGGGAATATGGCGGGCAAGGACGAGACGCGGGCCATCGCGGCGCGCCACCGCCTGCCGGTGGCCGCCAAGCGCGACAGCCAGGACATCTGCTTCGTACCCGACGGCGACTATGCCGGGCTGGTCACCCGCCTGCACCCCGACGCGGCGCGGCCGGGCGAGATCGTCGACACCTCGGGCAAGGTGCTGGGCCGCCATCCGGGGCTGATCCACTACACCATCGGCCAGCGCAGGGGCCTCGGCCTGGGCGGCGGCCCGCCGCTCTACGTGGTAGCACTGGAGCCCGACACCGGCAGGGTGGTGGTCGGCGGCCGCCAGGATCTGAACTGCCCCACGGTCCATGTGGAGGCGGTCAACTGGCTGGGCGGCGACGAGACGGAGCTGCGCGTCGCCGTCAAGGTCCGCTCCACCCGCCCGCCGGCCCCGGCCCTGCTGCGCCGCCTGCCCGATGATCGGGCCGAGGTGATTCTCGACGAGCCGGAACAAGGCGTCGCCCCCGGCCAGGCCTGTGTTTTCTACCAGGACGAACGCGTGCTGGGCGGCGGCTGGATCACACCTGCGAGAGAGGCTTGACAGCAATCGCCCGGACCATTATACGAACCGCTCTCGACGCGATGGCGGGGTAGCTCAGCTGGTTAGAGCACGGGAATCATAATCCTGGGGTCGGGGGTTCAAGTCCCTCTCCCGCTACCAATTAAATCAAGGGGTTAGCTCAGAAATGGGCTAACCCCTTGATCGTTTTTGGGCGTCTAGGGGACATTCTAGGGGACAAAAACGGCAGGGGACGGGGGGCTTGGCTCGGCCAATGCGGCGGGTTCCTCGGTCTTGCTCGCTTTATCTGGGTTTTCGAGGGCTTCCATCGGCCCGGATTTCTTGTTCCCCACCGATGGTGAGGCCGGGCCGTTTGTCCCCTAGGCGTCCCCTAAGAACGTCCCCTAAAGCCTGTTGGGGGGGGGCGCCTGCCACTGGCGAAGCTCTCGACAGGTACGCGACCATGGCGCTACCATTTCCCTGCCTACCGGTGCGGCTTTTTAACCGGGGCATCGCGATGCCTCCCGAGAGGGAGAAATCCGATGATCCAGTTTGATAAGCGGCTCGTGTCGAAGAAAGAGCTCAAGAGCGTCTGCGGCATCCCGTATACGCCTCAACATATCGGGCGGCTCGAAGCGGCGGGGAAATTCCCCAAGCGGGTAAACCTTGGTCCGGGTCGGGTCGCGTGGGTGATGTCCGAGGTGGATGCGTGGGTGAGTGAGCGTATTGCCGAACGCGATACACCCTCTCACGAGACTTCCTTTTGACGGGGCGGGGGCTGGCCGGTGTGCACAACCGGCCAGCCCCGTTTTCTTCCAGCCGCAGATTCGGTTATTCTGCGGACATTCAGGGGGGGGGATTTTGCTCTCGGAAGTCAACGAGCGAGGATACGCCTTTTTGGGCGGCTATCGCCCCGAACAGCCAACCTCTGTCATATCGAGCTGCTTAGGCGAGCCGGTTGCATTGGGGGTGACTGGGCCGGTCCATATGCTTTGTCCGACTCAGGCAGATGACGCCCCGCCGAATACATACAGCGGTAATTTTGGCGTTGGCCCATTTCCGATGCATACAGATTTGGCCCATTGGCAGGTGCCCCCGCGTTACCTACTCTTGCGCTGCCTCGTGGGGTTCGAGGACGTGGCAACGCTCATAACAGACGGCTTCGAGCTGATTGGGAAAATGGGCGCAGTTCATGCGACCCGTACAATTATGAAGCCGCGAAGGCCCGTAGCCGGAGGACTGCAACTCCTTCATCTTTTTCAAAAGACCCGGTGTGGTTCCTTCCGGATACGGTGGGACGAGTTGTTTCTACGTTCTGGCTCCGAGGCTGGGGAGTTTGGAATGAGGGCGTTTCGGAACATTTTGTGTGAAGCGCACACTGCGGCTATCTCCCTGAAAAATAGGGGTGATACCCTCATATTGGATAATTGGAGAATGATTCACGGGCGTTCCGCCGTGCCAATGCATTGTTATTCACGTACAATCGAGCGCGTTTACCTCAAGGATCTCCACTGATGAATACGCCAGAGCCACTCGTAATGAGCTGGGATAGTGACGCTCTATTCGCCAAAGCGCAGCGGTATGCCGAAGAAATGCTTCTGTATACGCACGATGATTGGCGTTGTGGGCTTTGGTCTAGCTTCGTTCTCGAAGTTATTGCGCGCGCAGCGCTGGCGCACATCAATCCTGTTCTCCTTGCTGAGGCTGATGACAGAAATAATATTTATTATTCAATTGGCTTGAAGCCGACGAAGCAAAAATTCTCGCCAAAATCTATTGCTATTACTGATGTTTTTACTCGTCTATCTGAGTTGATTCCTGAGTTTGTTCCTCTTAAAGAGCCGAGTGCAACGCTTGTTGGTAAGCGAAATTCTGAGCTACATTCAGCGGAGGCCCCCTTTGACGCGGGAAGCTCATCGTGGCTTGCCTCATTTTACCAAGCCTGTGATGTCCTTCTTCAATCGATGGGGCATTCCTTAGCCGATCTAATTGGTTCTGAGGAAGCCGATGTTGCAGGAAAGGTTGTCGCCGCAGCAAAAGATGAGGCGGCGAAAGCTGTGGCCGGGCTTATCAAGGCACATCAAACTGTTTGGTCTCAGAAAGATGAAGAAGATCAGGAAAAGCTGAAGGCAAAATCTGTTTCCTGGGCGATGAGAAGCGTTGGGCATGTCGTGTCATGCCCATCCTGCGGGGCGCAGTCTCTATTGACTGGAGATCCTGTCTCATCACCCAAAAAGACGATTGATGGTGATGTTATTACCGAGAAGCAGCAGCATCTTCCAAGTAAATTTCAATGCATTGCTTGCGGCTTGAAGATTTCCGGTCTTCCGCAGCTAACGGCATGCGGTATTGGGGATAAGTATACAAATACGGTTGTTTACCATGCGGCTGAATATTATGCTGAGCCTGATGATGATGATTATGCCGGTTACGATGATGACAATAATGAGCCATATTAGGAGCAATGGGTGCTTGACGCTCGTAGCTGTCACCATTTCCCATTGCTCCTTGTCCTGATAAAGTCTGCCGCCTTCGCCCGTAAGATTGGGTCGGCCACCCATGTCTCCCCGCCCTCGAACCGCTTGGCAACGATGCCAGTAACAGTCCCGGCAAGGTGTTCGCGGAATCCCTGTTCCAGGGCTTGCCGCTCGTCCTCGGGCAGTCCGTCGATAAACGCCATGATGGCGGCTTTCTCGCGGGCACTGTCCGCCTTGCGTCCCTCCGCTGTCTTGGCCTCATGATCCTGGCGCTCGCGCTCGGCCTCTCGCTCGTTTTCGCGGGCCTGGGATTGCTCCTGTGAGAATAGGGTGGGTTGCGGTCGCCAATCCTCCTCAATGGCCTTTCTGAGCCATCCGGCGGGGTTCTCGATCTTCTCCTTGCCCTTGAGCCTGCGGGCGAGGTCGGTGGTGGCCCATTCCACAAGCTCCGGCTCGTGAGCCTGGACGATGGCGCGGGCGGCTTCCTCGGCCATGCCGTGGGCCGTCAGGCGGGCGACGAGGCGGGCAAGGCGAGGATCGTCGCGCAGCGGGTCGGGGGTATCGGCGCGAGGGTTCTTGGTGATGCGGAAGCGCAGCGCCACCACCTTGCGGCCTTTCTTGATTTCCTCGTACTCGAAAGCTATATCGGTCTTGGCGTTGATCTCGCGCCGCGCCATATCGACGATGCGCACCCGCAAATCCTTGTAGAAGCGGTAATCCTCCGGCCCGATGCCGCAGAATCAGCGCAGATCGGCGACGGAGACAACGCGGCTGCCGATGCCCTGGTATTGCTTCAGCAGCTCATAGAGGCGGATGGCGTAGGCGCTTTTTACGCCGATGACGTATTTGAGCGCCACGGTGGTGTAGTTCTTGCGGATATCCAGCAGATAGGGGATGAGCGCCGGGGCAAGGCAGATTTCCACCACGCCCTCGTTAAACTGATATTCGGCCGAGGCAATCCAGGTGGCCTGGATGATGACGTTGCGGCTGATGTCCTCAATGTCGATCTCGCGCTTGCGCAAGCGGCCCGTCACTTCGATGATTTCGCGATAGAGCCGCCCGCCGCCGTCCGAAATGCCGATCAGCTTGGCAAGGTCGGCGATCCGCACCCGGTAGCGTTTGAAATCCGTGTCCTCCGGTTTGATCTCGGAAAACAGCCACAGCAAAAGGCGTTGCTCTTGCAAGGTAAGGCGATAGCGGGCCTCGATCAAATGATTGTGGCGCTTCACCAATGCCTTTTCCTTCGGCTTGGTGACGATGATATCCGGCATGGCGAGTATTTATAAGTAATGCCGTGATTTTATGGATAATGGGACACGAGTCAAATTTTTGTCCCATTTCAGCGCTTTCCGCATTGTCGTGCGGTTTCTTCGGCAACGGGGAATTTGTCCTACTTCACGGGGAATATGTCCTATATCACGGGGAAAACGTCCCACTTCCACGGGGTATTTGTCCCACTTGGCGGGGAATGTGTCCCATTTCAGCAACGGAGTTGGCTTGAAATAGCGGAAATCCCAGGGCGTAAACTATTATAAAGATTGTATAATATTTACAACAACGCGCACGGGGCGCGTCTTGAGTTGTTGTTTTTGAATTTTGGTTCTTTGGCCCCTTCGGGGGAATTGAAAATAAGCCGATTTCAGGGGCGTTTGTCGTTTTCACGGTGTTCGCCCTGGCTCGAAGGTCAAACGGCTCTGTATGGGCCGGAAAATGGGCAAATTTCGCCCCTCTATCATCCGAACAACCGCCGGAATAATCCCGGCTTGCCATTCGGCGGCGGCAAAAGCCGGGTGGTCAGATCGTCGTGGCGCTGGCGCAGATCAGCGGAATCTCGATCCGGCTGACGGTTTGGATGTGGCTGAATTCCTCGTTGCGGAGGCGGCTTTGCATCACGTCGCGATCCATCGCCAGCCGGTCGCGCAAAACCTCGTGCTGCCGCTCATTCTCGCGGTGCCGTTCCGTCACTTCGGCAAGCTCGATTTCCAGGCGCGAGCGTTCGCGCTCCTCGGAGAGCTTCAGATTGCGGGCGACGATGTTTTCGACGATGCGATAGAACGCGCCGATGATCTCGCGCTCTTCGATCTCCTCAAGGGTCAGCTCGTGCCGAAGGGCATGGTATTTGAAGTCGAGCGCCTTTTCCTGTGGGCCGTATTGGTGCTCCAGCTCGCGCAGACGGACGGCGAATTCCCCTTCGATCCGGGCGGTGCGCAGTGCGATTTCCTGGTTGGCTTCGGCCAGTTGCACCCGGTATTCGTTTTGCCGCTCCAGGCGTTCCAAAGCGCCCCGGTGCCGGGAATCGTTGGCGGCGGTGACGAGTTCCAACCGGTCGGATTTATCCAAGGTCATCGGCCCTTATCCCTTCGACTTCTCGACCAGATCGGCGAGGGTGCCCAACAGGGTGTCGTGGCGCTTGGCCCGCCGTTCGGCGATGGCGAGGCGTTCCTGTTCGATGGAGAGCATTTGCGCCTCATGCTCCCGCGCCTGCCGGTTGGCCTCGTCCTGCATGGCGAGGCGGGCGGCAAGCTCGGCCTTGGTGCGGGCCTCGGTCACTTCCGCTTCGCGGGCGACCCGGCGGCGGTGTTCCTCGTCCTCGGCAAGTTGGCGCTTCCGCCGCTCCTCCTCGGCCCGTTCAGCTTCGATCCGGGCGGCTTCCGCCGCCTGTCGCTCCCGCTCTGGACGGGTCTTTTCCCACTGGTGGCGCTCATGGGCATTGCGGCCCGCCTTGGTGACGAAGACGACGCCCCGCAGCAGCCACAGAATCACATTGCCGATAGCGCGGAAGATCGACCGGACGGCCCAGGTGATGCCCGCCAATATGCGGGGGATGATCCGCAGCCCGTTGCCGCGTTCGCCGCTGAAGAACACCCAGCCGAGGACGTGGAAGCCGTAATAAAGGGCGTACAGCAGCGGAAAGGCGCAGATGAAGGCGACAACGCCAGCCTCAACTGGCTTTGCGTGGGGCTGGAAATTGGCCCATGCCACGGCGATCAGAAACGAAAGCGCGATGATCGCCTTGTGCCGTGTTTCCGGGTACATCGCGCCTCCCTGGCTCCTCGCTTCACCAATACCGTTGCGGGGGGAATGGTAACAGGCGACGAGGGGGAGAAAAATCGAAATCCGACCTGGGGGTTTTCCTGCTATGATTGTGCAGAAAAGTATTTAGTTCGCTTTTATTTGCTTTTTCTGTAGAAATGATATAAACTAAACAAGTTATCGTTTAATATTTAGTATATGCAACCTATTCCTGATGCTTTACTGCATTCAGATGTGGCTAAAGAGATTGTGGAGCTTAATCTAAGGCTTGCTAGCGTTACATTGGCGTTAAGGGACTATGCCAAGGCAATACGCGATTCAACCTCTGATGGTTCATCGATATCTTCTGAGGATGCGCAGAAGATTGCGAGTGCAATGGAAGCTCTACTGAGAGAGGCTCATGAGATTGAGTGATACTCATCACATGAACCACTAGAAAATGAGAGGCATATAACTCTATTGCGGAATGCTGTTGCCAATATATTAGAGTGAAGAGAGGCGGATGGTACGCCAAGAACGAGATAAATCATTTTATATACCGAGCCTGCTCTTCATCGCATTCAGGGCGTCACGGGAGCCTCGGCTGGCTTTTTCTACGCCACTCCAAAAGTTTCCTTTTTGGCGAGCAGTAACAACTTTTCTGATTTGTTCGTTATCATTTTCAATGTCGTCGATCTCATCTTCTATGAATCCACGGATGCCACCCCAGCTTTTGTTGATAGCCGAAAAATAGAATAAGATCATGTCTGGAAGCATGGCTTGAAAAAGACTAATTATAAAAGACGCGTCCGGGGAGCCGCGTAGAAATTCCGTGAAATTCCTGACAATTTCTTTTTGAACTTCGTCTATTGGGTTGAATGCATTTTGTCTTCCAAACATCCCCCTAACAATAGTTAGTGCTGTGGACTTTTCTATGGAATCAATGTTTATTGATGTTCCGATGTCCTCGTCTTTGGCAAATTCATTAAAGTGAAGAATTCTTTGTGAGAGCTGTTCAACTCTAGCCATTGTCTCTGCATAGTACCTGTTGAGCCCATCTGTGTCATGGTTCTCGGGTTTGCTGGCCGTAACTGCGGCAATAGGTTGGGTGAAGACAGAATATCGATTCGATATTCTGTCTCTCTGATCGAGAAAGCCCCTGCATTGCGGCCCGCATTTTTTTATTCCAGATTCGTCAAGCCCATTTCTACTGTCTGTTGCTCGGACATTCCTTGCATTGATAGCGCCGACCACTGCGTTATTCATCTCTAGCGCAGTGTTGTCGACAAGGCGGTTCACTATTCCCAAGTTAGACGTAATAGTATTCGGATAATCAGCATTCTTTGCGCGAGATGTTATAGAAAGTAAGTTTGCGTATATAGTCCATGAAAAAAAAGTCAGAAATAATGTCGTTGCAATGGCAAACCATACATTGCCACTTTTCTTTCTGCGCCTAGTTGCTATTACTACGTAGTACATCATGGTTGATACATGAAGAAAAAATGAAAGTAGATATGACAGCCATTCACCTTTGATTTTTATGGGTAGGAAGTCAACATCGTGAGGAACAAACTGCAATAGTGTAAGGCCTTGTGATGTCATTAGCCAGCTATAGCCCATCATAAAAATAAATGTTATCGGGATGATCGGTCCCAACACGATATAGAGCACTATTGTCCGAAATCCTTTTATCATCGCTAATCTCGCGCAATTTTTTTGGACGATGTCGCTTGTCGAGCACGCTACACGGCATTGCCCTGCCATTCAAGGTGGTGCTGGTGCAGGGGGGGCGATTCCTTACCGTTTGCAGGATGGGGCGCACTCTATCCATTTTGAGGTAATCCCTGGAATATGGAGGAGGCCTCCAGCTGCCCCTACTTCTCCTTGCATCGATTCGGATGGGGCGATATATGAAATCAAGTGAATTGAGTGGTAGACGATTCGGAGGCGCTATGATGACCGATCGCTTTGATTCGATCCTGGACGAAATAGGGAAAGATAACGTCGAGTCTGATTCAAATAAAGGCGATATGCCTCCGATTGGTACGCAATATGGAATTGTTGGAAATCCGACGAATGCGGGTAATAGCCAAGATTTTGTTTCGTCCGATTCTCAGGGCGGTGGTGTTTTTTTAGAAAAGATGCCATCCGTGCAGCGAAAGGCTTCCGAACTTGATGCAAACAGCGTTACAGACCCAATAGATAAAGGACGGAAACGCTTAGCTGAGCTCCAAAAAGACATGGGGTTCATCAATAGAGTTATATATAACAAGGCATTCCGCAATATTAGCCGAAAAGAATGCGAAAGAGTTGCTGAGCTGATTTTTCGCGCAGAATTTGAGTCTATTTGCCAGCAGCTTACTTTGAATTTGGATATTGAGAAGAAGAAAAATTTCATTGAGTATATGCGAAGCTCGCAGGCATTGAAGACGGAGCTCCAAGTAATGGAGGCCGAATCTCGCATGGCGCTAAGCTCACAACTTTTTGATGTTAAGGATCATGTGTACGAACAAACGCGCGCCCTTGAGGTGGCTCTGGAGAGCCGGTTAAAATCAAAGAGGCTGCGACCGGACGAATACCAAATAGAATCAGCTAATTTAGAGAATATAAAGAAAAAATTACTGGCTGATTCCGAGGGTGTTCTTGAGGAAATGTGGCGGACGCACATGGAGCTACTTGTGAGGACGCTTGCTCTGTTCTACGACACGACGACGTTCTCGAAGACATAGGGGGGAGTATGAGAAATATTCTGACTTCTATACAGGGAGTCATGGTGGCCGTAGCCATGATGGTAATGTCCTCCTCTCCGGTTTTGGCCGATGATGCCAAGAGCTTGGCTGAAAAGTTGCGAACTGGTGATAGCCGGGTTGAGGTGATTTCCAAGATGGGTTCGACGCCATCGTATAAGGAAACGCGAAGAGTCCTTGGGGTGGAGACCGAGACGTTGACATTTAAGGTTGGTTTTACGTCAGCCGTCATTGTCGATCTGGTTTTTGATCGAATCGTTGCCGTTCAAACTAAGTCGGTTTTGCCATGGGAGTCACATTAGCTTGGATGGAAGTTTGGCTGCGGTCACCTTGGTGACGATCTGACCGATAAATTTGGAAAATCGACGACATGGCGTATAATGTCGCCGTACCTTCTAATTTCCCCATATGAAACAAGTGGTTGAAGGCTGAGGCGCTGACATGGAAACGGTCATTCGTGACGTGACCCTGGAAACGGTCAATCAAGCCATTGCCAACCGGGCGGGGATCAAGCCCGGTGAGAGCTTTTCCGTTGTCGTCGTTGATAACGCGCCGCGCCCACGCTCGCGTCTGGCTGATGTCGCGGGGAAGGCACGAGTGCCGGTGACCTCGAAGGGGCTGGCGACAGATGGAGCCGCCAGCGCTCCGGGCGAAGGCGTCAAGAGCCGCATGGAGCGCCTGCTTGCCAAGGCGGGGGCGGGTGTCGCCCTGGTCGGCCCACAGACCACCGAAGATATCGACCGGCGTATCCGTGAGTTCCGGGGCGATGAATAGCGACGTATCGAACGCAAGCCGTATCTACGCGGACTCCAATACCCTTATCTATCTGGTCGAAGGCTCACCGGAGTTTTTGCCGTTCGCCGAAAAGCTCTTCCGGTATGCCGGGGAGCAGGGCATTGCGCTCGTCACCAGCGAAATCACCATCGCCGAATGTCTGCACGGGGCGCACAAGCAGGGGAGCGAGGCGCTTGCGGAGGAATACCGTGAGGTGTTCCGCGATATGGACGTGTTCAACCTCGTCCCCGTTGCGCGGGAAATTCTGGAGCGTGCCGCCAGGATCGGCGCGGAGCAGAAACTGAAGATGATTGACGCCATCCACGTCTCATCCGCCATTGATTCCGGGTGCGACGTTTTCGTTACCAATGACCGGGGCATCAAGAGCACGCCGGATTTGAAGGTCGTGCAGCTTTCGGAACTGTAGCCAGCCGGAGCGGTCAGAAGTCGTCGGGGATGTCCACGCCCTCGGGAAACGACAGGACACCAGCCTTCACCAGGACGGATTTGATGGTGGGGAATTCGGCAAAGCCGTCGTCATACGGTTCGCCATCCACAAAATCGGCTGCCGTCAGGGTGGCCCGAAAGAAGTCCTCGACGCGCCCGCGCCGATCCGGTCCCAGGTAGCTAACGGTCAGGATGGTGCGTTTGTAGTGGATGAGGACGGTGCGCCCGTCGTCCGTCTCTGCTTCCCATTGGGACGGGAGGGCCGGGCAGGTGCGCCGTAGGGAAGCGATGTTGATCATTGGGTTTCCCTATTTCCGCAGCTTCACCACGTTGGTCGTGTCCTTGGGGCTGATGAGGCCGTCCAGGTAGTTCGCCCAAGCTTCAAACGCCCGGCGTCGATCATCCATATACAGGGCCTTGTTGTACACCCCGGCAACGCCCGCCTTTGCCATTCCCGAGACGTGATTGACGCAGGCTTCCACCACATGGGGGGCAATGCCGACGTGCTCATTCATCATCGTCACCATGGTTCGCCGTAGATCGTGCAGCGTCCAGCGCGGCATGGGTTGTTCGTCCGCTTCCTCGCGCCGCTTGGCGATCCAGGCATCCACCCGTTCCTTGGCATTGCTGAAGCCGGTGGTCGGGGTGTTGCCGGTGGTGGTGAGGAGCAATCCCATGTCTCCGACGACCGGACGACCTGTGAGGATGGTGACGACCTGGGGGGAAAGCGGCACGATATGGGGCCGTCCGTTCTTCGTGCGATCCCCTGGAATATGCCAATTGGGCTTGTCCGTGTCGGTATCCGAAAGCTCGCTCTCGCTGATGCCCGCCACCTCGCAGCGGCGTTGGCCGGTCAGCAGCAGGAGTTTGAACAGGTCGCCGAACAAGCCGCCTTCCACCTCGAATGCGGCCAAAACTTCAGCAATCTCCTTCTCGTTCAAGGTGCGTTCGCCGATGCTCTTGGGAGATGGCGGCTTGATACGGTCGGTCGGCGGCACTTCGAGCAAATCCCGTTCCGCGCACCAATTGAAGAACTTGGAGAGGTAGGCGAGCATCTTGTTCGCCCCCTTGGGGCTTCCTTTCTCGATCATCGTATCGAGCACAGCGCGAACGTCGGCGCGGGTGATGGAGGTGATGGGTTTGTCCTTCCATCCGGTCGTGTATCCGCCGAAAAGCGCCAGCCGGTAATCCTTCTGCGTCGCCGTCGCAAGGTGGGGTTCGGCGTGCTGGCGCATGAAGCGCTCGGCAACAGCCGCGAAGGTGGCGGCGGTTCGCTGGGTATCGGCCTCTTTCTGTTGGGCCTTCTGTTCCCTGGGGTCGATGCCGCGTGCGGTGAGTTCCGTCCACTCCCCGGCCTTCTCGCGGGCATCCTTGAGGGTGATGCCGGGGCCGTCTTCCATCACCTTCGCGTGGCCGATGGTGAGGCGGATCTTTTTCCCGTGAAGGCGAGTGATCACGAAATACGAGCGGCTGCCCGCCACCGACACACGCACGCCGAACGCGGGCATGGCGGCATCAAAATATTCCACCTGTCCCTTTTCCGGGAGCGGCAAGCGGGCAACGGCAAGCGCGGTGAGTTTCATCTTCGGCATGGTCTGAACCCTTTTCCTAGGGGACGCCTAGGGGACAAACTCCGCCCGTTAGGGGACGTTCACGCATGCTACGCCATGTTCAGCAAATCGCGCAAGCGCGTTGTAATTGCGCATGTTTTCGCGGTTGCGTGAGAAGCGATGTTCCGCTAAATTTCGGGTTTCTGGAGGAATCATAATCCTGGGGTCTGGGGTTCAAGTCCCTCTCCCGCTACCATCGAGACTAAGGAAATCCAAGGGGTTAGCTCTTACAAGGGCTAGCCCCTTTGGCTTTCCGGGGCGTTTTGGGTATAAAGTATTCAACTGAAAGCTCGCTAGGCGGCTCAACTCACCCTCTGTCGCATCCGAAAGCCGCAGGATACTTTGCATTCTGGCCCCAGAGGCACTCTGTCCAATTCTCGACCGTTCAGTGCTAAATCTCCCGCCCACTGGGGCCACTTTTGACCGTTCGGTGCCAAAAGCCAAACCACCCCATTAACCACTTCAACGCGAAGCGCCGCGCGGGTTTGAGGCGGTGCAAATCCACGAACCCCATGATGCCGAATTGGTCACCTCCCCACAGCTTGGGTCATGGCAGGCGAATTCTGGCTGAGCGATCAGCAGTGGGCAGCGATTGAACCGCACCTTCCGCGCAATCGGCCTGGCGCCCGCCGCGTTGATGACCGCCGAGTGCTGAGCGGTATCATCCATGTCCTGAAATCGGGATGCCGCTGGCAAGACTGCCCGGCGATCTACGGCCCGCCGACTACCGTCCATACTGCGACAGCAGGACTCTCCAATCCTTCACCCAACAGCAGGAATGGGTAAAATCAGGGATCTCCACCAGACGCGCCGGAGCCTGTGGAAGAAGGTGGCCGAGGTAGGAACGCACCACGTCGGTGCCGACGGTGCGGTCCCGCCCGCCGGTGAAGTGGAGTTGGGGAATTCGTCCCAGCACCTCCGCCGGTTGTTGTGCGGGGTCGAGGGAGCCGGTCAGCGGTGACAATCCGTCGCGGCGGGTCCAGTAATCCAGGTCCAGATTGGCGGCGACGGTGATCACCCGAGCCACGTCGGTGCGACGGGCGGCCAGCAGGGCGGCGACGGCACCGCCGCCGGAATATCCGACGAGAACCACCTGGGAGCTGCCGTAGCGGCGCTTCAGGTCGTCAACCGCCGAGCCCACGGCGTCGATCACCTCGGGGGCATAGCGGCCGATGGTCCAATAGACGGTGCGGCAATTGCGGCCGTGATTTGGCAGGGTGTATTGGCACGGCCGCCCGACCCAGGCCGTCGGCCCGCCTCCCGGCTCTGCCAGGGCCAGCTTCAACGCCACCGGATCGGTTGGGGTGGGGTCGAGGGCAGGCTGGCGCGGGCCGACAAAGGCGAAGCCGTCGCCTTCCAGATAGACGGTCAGGACGTCGCCCGCCCGGCGCGGTGATTGGGCAACGGCCAGATCGAAGGTCCCGGCGGGAAGGATGTCCCATTGCCAGCCGGCGGCGCGGGCCAAATCCGGCCCGGCACCTTGGCGCGCCTGGGCGCAGCCGGCCGTCAGCACCGCCAGAAGCAGGGCGGCCAGGCGACGCCTCATGGCGATTCCGTTCCGAAGGCCGCCAGGGCCTCGGCCGCCCGGGCGATGACGCCGGTCCAGTCGCCGGGGCTTTCCTGACGGAACAGCCGCATGGTGGGATACCACGGCGAGTCGTCCCGCCCCAGCAGCCAGCGCCAGTCGGGCAGGAAGGGCAACAGGGTCCAGACCGGCCGGCCCAGCGCCCCGGCCAGATGCACCGGCGACGAATCCACCGAGACCAGCAGGTCGGCGACCGACAGGATGGCGGCGGTATCCTCGAAATCCTTGATCTCGTCCTCCAGGGCCACGACATTCATTCCGGCCGGCGGAGTCCCGGCCTCGGCCGCCTTGGGTCCTTTCTGCACCGCCAGGAAGGTTGCCCCGCTTTGTCCCAGGGGCGCCAGATCGGCCAAAGCCATGGAGCGGTTGAGGTCGTTGGGATGGGTCGGGCGCCCGGCCCATACCAGCGCCACCAGCGGGCGCGGCAGCCGGCCCAGCCGCTTTCGCCAGCGGGCGACCCGCCGGGGCTCCGCCGACATATAGGGAATGGGACCGGGCAGTTGCTCGGGCTTCAGCCCCATCACCATGGGCAAGGACATCATCTCGCAATGCAGGTCGAAGGGCGGCGGCAGGGTACCGCGAGCCACGACGTCGTCAAAACCCGTACAGCGCCGCGCCAGGGACAGGCTGTCGGGATTGACCTCGAGGATCACCCGCGCGCCGCTGCGCTCCTTGACCCAGGCGGTCATGCGCAGGAACTGGAAGGTATCGCCGAAGCCCTGCTCGTCATGGATCAGCAAGGTCCGGCCGGGGATGGGCCGGCCATCCCAGCGGGGGCATTGGACCTTGCGTTCGATGCGGGTGGTGTGGGCCAGACTGTAGCGCCAGTGGTATTCCCGCCAGCCCCGGTCGAAATCGCCCAGCAGCAGCAGGGTCTCCGCCAGATCGAAGCGCGCGGCCAGGTCGCCCGGTACGGTATCGACGATCATCTCCTGAATCGGGCGGATCTCGGCGATGCGCCCCTGTAGCTTGATGCACTGAACCAGCAGGCGCCACAGGGGGATGGGGCCGCTGCCCGACGCCAGATGCGGGCGGACCAGGGCCTCGGCCTCGGCGCAGCGCCCCTGGGCGAGCAGGGCACGCACCTGCTGTTCCATGACCTGAAGCTCGGCGGTCATCGCGGCGAGGCGAGGCCCAGCGCCCGCAGCAGCGGCTGCAGGTGGTCCGCATGTCCGCGCCACCGCCCGGCGGAGGTGGCGTAGATCGGCCGGCGGACCTGATGGAGGCTGGCGGTGCGGACCGGGCGCGTGGTGCGATGAAAGGACAGGCAGGATTCGTCCCAGGGCAGGCCGAGGAAGTCCACCATCCGGCGGGCCTGTCCCTCCAGGTCGTCGACCACCGCCTCGTACTCCACCTCCATGTAGCGGTCTTGGGGCAGCACCGCCCGCCAATGGGCGGTCAAGGCGTCGTAGGCGCGGTGAAAGGCCCCCAGCTCCGCCAGATCGTAGGCGAAGCGCTGCTCGGCGGCGAACAGCTTGGTGTAGCAGGACAGGCAGGTATCCACCGGGTCGCGACGGCAATGGATGATGCGGGCATTGGGCAGGATCAGGCGGATCAGGCCGGCATGCATGAAATTGGCGGGCATCTTGTCGATCACATGGCGCCGCCCCCGAGCCAAGGGCGCCACCTGAGCCAAATAGGCCTCGCCCAGACGCGCCGCCTCGTCCGGGGTCATCTGGGCGGCGGCGGCGGGATAGTTCCCCATGCCGCTCACCAGGGATTGCAGCACGCGCAGTTCGCCGGCGCCGTGAACCTGGGGATGGGAGGCCAGAATCTGCTCCACCAGGGTGGTGCCCGAACGCGGCATGCCCAGCACGAAGACCGGCAGGTCCGACGACGCCCCCTTGAATTTCCCCAACAGCGCGGGCGTGAAGGTCTCGGCGATCTCGGCCATCCACCGTCCGGTGGCCTCGACGTCGAAGGTGAAGGTGGCGCGCTTCAGGCGATTGCCTTCGCCCAGGTGATGGAAGGCGCGGGGACCGTCCCCGGCGTCCATATAGGCCTTGCCCAGCGAGAAATGCAGGTTGATGCGCTCGTCGAGCCCCTGCACGGCCCCCGTGGCCAGCAATGCTTCCATCTGCGCGATTTCGGGGTCGCCGGCGGCGTAGTCCTTCTGATCCACCCGGCCCGCCCAGGCGGAAACGTTGCCCGGATCGGCCGCCAGGACCTGTTGGTAAACGGCCGCCGCCTCGGCGCCGCGGCCGATTTCCGCCAGCAGATCGGCCCGGTTGACGGCGGCGGTTCCCATGGCGGTGCCGGGCAGCCGCGCCGCCTTGTCGAAGCAGGCCAGGGCCTCATCGAAGCGGCCGGCGGCCTGCAGCGCCTGGCCCAGGACATTGTGGGCCTCGGCGCTGTAGGGGGCGGTCGCCGCCGCCTGCCGGGCGCTGTCCAACGCCTCCTCGATCCGGTCCAGCCGCCTCAGGCACTTGGACCGGGCGATCAGTCCGTTCCCATGTCCCGGCATGGACGTCAGCAGGGAGTCCAGCCAGCGTAGCGCCTCGGCATGGCGGTGCCGCCCCATTTCGACGCCGGCCAGATTGACATAGGCGTCGGCGCAGCGCGGATTAATGTCGATGGCCCGCCGGGCCTGCTCCGCCGCCTCGTCCAGACGGCCCAGATCGCACAATAGATGCGCGAAATTGCTGCGCGCCTCGGCATAGTCCGGGACCAGCGCCAGGGCGTGCTCATAGCGCGCCGCCGCCTTGTCCAGGCGCCCCATCAGCTTGTAGGTGTTGCCCAGGTTGTTGTGGGCTTCGGCGTAATCGGGCTGCAGCGCCACCACCCGTTCCAGGCAGACGGCGCTCTCCTCCAGCTTGCCCGCCTCCTGCAAGATGATGCCCAGATTGTTCCAGGCCACCGCCTGACCGGGCTCCAGGGCGACGGCGCGCCGCCCGGCCTGTTCGCCCTCGTCCAGCAATCCGCGCTGGCGGCACATTTCCGCCAGATTGCTGAAATAGAGGGCGGGGGCGCGCGGCGCCAGACAGGCTTGCCGCACGTGCTGCAGCGCCAGATCCAGATTGCCGTAGGCATGCGCCATGATCCCCAGCAGATGCAGGGCATCGGCATGGCCGGGCCACACCGCCAGAATCCGCTGGCAGAACAGCTCCGCCTGATCCGCCTGCCCGGCGTTCCAATGGGCCTGGGCGCGCTGCAACGCCTCGTCGATGCCGAGGTCGTCGGACGATGGGGAAGACGCGGGCTTACGGGCCATGAAAAGCAACCTCTGGAGAAAGGGACGCCTTGTCCGAGGTCGCATCATGCACCATCAAGGGCCGCCCCCTGACCATTTTTTCCATCCCGATCGGTGCAGCCGATCAGAATCCCCACAGCGTCTTGAGCAGAGCGGTATGGCTCTGATATTGGGGGCGTAACTCGCTTTCATACTCGGCGCGGAAAGACAGATCGCCATCGGTGCCGAGCGTCGCCGCCAGCCCGACGCGCACGCCGTTGGGCTCGGTGCGCGGGGTCGAGACGGAGAAGGCTTGGCCGCCCATGATGCCGCTGGTGGCGATGGGGCCGCTGGTATAGTCGTGGACCCAGGCCAGCCGGGCTTCGGGCCTCAGGACGCCCTGGGCGGTGGGAAGATTCCAGATCACCTTGGCGCCCAGATCGTGGGTCATGCTGTTGACCGCATGGCTGGACACCGACAGATTGGCGGCGCCGGCGCCGGATTCGTCGTAGGAATCGGTCTCCGACCGCAGCCAGCGCAGTCCGGCCAGCGGCGTCACCGTGACCGAATCGGTCACCGGCACATCATAGCCCACGCTCGCCTTGGCCAGGTATTGTTGGCCGCTGTAGGTCGCGGCGGCGGTGCGGCCCAGGAAGGCGATGCCGCGGCTCTGATCGAACTCGTTCCAACCGACGCCCAATTGCCCGTCCACGAAGGCGCGGTCCAGGCGGTAGGTGCCGTAGAAGGTCAGTTGATAACTGTCCATGGTCGAGGACGAGCCCGACGAATTGCCGCTGCCCTGGGACCAGGCCCGCACCCAGCTCAGCGCCACGCCGCCCATGGCGTCGGGGGTGAAGCGGTGGTCGATGCCGACCGCCAGACCGAAATCCGTCAGGCGATAGCCGTCGGCCTCGGCATTGCTGCCGCGCCGGGCGCTGCCGCCCAGGACCTGCCCCCACGCGGCGGTATCCTTGGCCTCTGAGCCGGCGGCGACGCCGGTGGCGGGATCATAGGCCATGGCGGTCTGCTGATGCTGTTCGACCGCCCCCAGCACGGCGGTCGCCGCCGCCGAGGTCATCTGCGCCGACGGCGTGGTCTGGGGCGCCAACTGCTTGATGGCTTGGCCCTGGCTGGAGGTCGGCAGCGCGTCGAGGGGCGTCAGCACCTGATTCTGGAAGGCCACGGCGGTGGACGAGGTGTCGGCGCGGATGCTGTCCAGCACCCGTCCCACCGGGGCGGCGGCGCCGCCGGTGGTGATGCCCTTTTGGGTATAGGTATTGGCGCTGTCGGTCGCCAGGACCAGCACGAGGTCGTTGCCCGAGGTGGATGCGGTGGCGGCCAGGCCGTTGGTGACCCCCATGCGGGCGGTATTGCCGGTATAGGTGCCGGTATGGCCATTGGTGGCATCGACGATGGTGATGGTCTGGCCGGCGGCCAAACCGGTGGTCGACAAGATGATGGTCGAATTGCTGACGGTGGCGTCGCCGTCCACCACCAGCTTGGCGTTGGTGCCGCCGCTGCCGGTGCTGGTCAGTCCGCCGCCGGTCTGATTGTAGGTACCGGTGATGGTGACGGTATTGTCCAGCCGCAAGGTGGCACCCGTGTTGGACACGGTGCGGCCGGTGGCCGTGATGTGGTCATTGAGCAGCAGATTGCCGGAGCTGAACAGCAGATTCGAGGCGGTATGGGTGATGGTGCCGATGCTGCCGCTCAATCCGGTCAGCGTACCGAAGGTGTCGCCGCTGCCGCCCGCGATGGTCAGGCCGGTCGCCGAACTGTTGAGGATGTTGCCGATGATCGCGCCGCTGTTGGTCAGGGTGCCCATGGTTCCGGCGTTGTGAACGGCATATTGGGTGCCGGTGATGGTGCCGGCATTGTTGATCGAGGTGATGGTGGTCGTGAGCGTGCCGGTGGTTTCGTTGTATATGCCGCGCTGGCTGCCGCTGATGGTGGCGCCGGCGAGGTTGTTCAGCGTGGTGATGGTGCTGTTTTGGTTCCGAATGCCGCTGGTGGCTCCGGTGATGGTGCCGCTGTTGGTCAGCGTTCCCAGGGTACTGCTGACATTGGTGACGCCGCCGCCGCTGGTGGTGCCGCGGATGAGGCCGCTGTTGGTTATCGTCCCGATTCTGCCGTTGTTATAGATGCCGGTGGAGGAGCCGCTGATGGTGCCGCTGTTGGTTACCGTCCCGATACCCCCATAATTGACGATGCCGGTACGGTTGGAAATGATGGCGGCGGTATTGGTCAGCGTGCCGATGGTGCTGGTGCTGCTGGTGTTCCTGAGGGCTGCACCGCTGCTGCTGGAGGTATTGGAAATCGTTCCGCTATTGGTCAGCGTGCCGATCGTGCCGGCGGCGTTGTCGATGCCATAGTTCGTGCCGGTAATGGTGCCGCCCGCCTGATTGCTCAGCGAGGTGATGCCGGCGCCGGTCCCCATGTTGATGCCGGCGTTGGCGGTGCCGGTGATGGTTCCGCTGTTGATCACCGCCCCGACGGCATTGCCGGTGTCGGATATGCCGTTTTGGCTGCCGGTGATCGCCCCTTGATTGGTCAGGGTTCCCGTCGTGCCGCCGACGGTGACGCCCACGGTGTTGCTGAGCGTCGTGCCGGCGGGATTGGTGTAGTCGCCGCTGTTCCAAGTGTAGGCGGACTGGGCCGCGACAGGGGCGGAACCGCCCCCCAGCGACAAGGCCACGGTGATGGCCAGGGTCGAGGCTCCGGCCAGCTTGTTTCGACGCGACATACAGTTTCCCCAATGTTCATAAGCCATCTGGCGATGGAAGAAAGAGTCCGTATCGTTTTTCCCGCAGTCGGAGGCCCGGCTCCCCAGCATTCCGCAGAAACCGCGACTTCGCCGGAAGCCTACCCCTGAGCCCGCGCCAGCCTGATGAGGAACACACGCCCCACCCGCTCCGTCATACCGTCCGACCAAGGAGTTGACCGGGCGTATCGTCCCACTGCCCAGGCGTCCGCCTTCGCGAACCTGGCCGCGCGGCTAAAACCAGCACGCACCGCCGATAGGCATGCTTCAGCGCCAGTTCATCGACGCGGCATCATCAGCGGTTATTGTGGAAAATCTACACAATCAAATCTTAGAGACAAGCGACAAAGTGTACTTAAAGCCGGATGATCTCATTCAAAATATGTCACATATTGACATCATAAGCTGTCGATAATGAAAGAATTTAACTGATTCACTGATTGAATTGACAGATTCTGTTATTGCGGCATGCGATGCCGCCGGACCGGTGAGTTGACCGGGCACATCGTCCCTCGCCGGGTGCACCCTCGGGGTCGCTCGGCTGTCGCCGCACGGGCGGCGCGGCCCCCGGCCTTGCCTACCCTCCATAAGGAGGGGTGGCATGCATACTCTCCCCGGGGATATAGTCGGCGCGGGGATGGTGGGAGCGCGCAGAGAGCTCGTGTGGGCGAGTAGGGTGAAAACAGGCATGCCGCGCACATTAATCGTCGAAGACGAAGTTTCGCTGCGAAACGACTTGATCGCGTTTTTGGAAGCCAAGGGCTACGCCGCCGCCGGAGCGGCCACTCTGGTCGAGGCCATCAGTCGGATGGAGGCAGACCGCTTCGATCTGGTCGTCCTCGATCTCGGCCTGCCGGACGGTGACGGCATGGAGCTTCTGGAACGTATCCGGAGCCGGTACGGCTTGGCCTGCGGCGTGGTGATCCTGACCTCCCGCCTGGATCTGGAAAGCAAGATCCAGGCCCTTGAAACCGGAACCGATGCTTATCTGGTCAAGCACGCCAGCTCGCGCGAAATAGAATGCACGCTGCGTAACCTTCTCAGGCGCCTTCCCGATACGGCACCCCAATTGTGGCGCTTGGATCGCGGCCAGTGGTCCTTGATCGCGCCATCGGGCGGCAGCGTGCCGCTGACGCCGAAGGAAATGACGTTCCTGGTCACACTGGCGACATCGGGGGCCGAGGTCTGCGATCACGGCGAACTGGCGGCGGCGCTGGGCGATGACGGCAGCTTTTCCCCGGCCAACCTCAACACCCTCGTCCGCCGTTTGCGGCGCAAGATCGAGGATGAAACGGGCGTGCCGCCCCCCATTCGCGCCGCCTACGGCAGGGGCTATGTGTTCTCCGCTCCCCTCAGCGTCCTGCAGCAATGACCAGGGCGTAGCCATATCATGCTGGACATCGCCACGTCCCTGGTGTTCGTCGAGGTTCTGACCGTCGTCAACTGCGTCACGACCTTCCTGCTGTGGCGGGCCAACCCCAAATTGCGCGGGCTGGCGGAGGTGTCGATTTCGTGCCTGGCGCTCACGCTGACCTTCGGGCTCATGGCGTTCCGTACGCCGCACATCATCACCGTGTCAAATGCCGTCACGGTCTTCGCTATCGCCATGGTGACCGAGGGCATGACCGTCCTCGCCGGCCGGCCGCCCATGCGCTGGCTCGTCTATGCGCTTACGGTCTTCACGGCGGTGCTGTGGGAGTTCCTCCAATGGCAGTCCCCCGACGACGCGCCCATCCGGGTGGTCGCGGCGACCATCATCTATGTCGGGCTGTACGGCAGGGTCGTCTACGAGGCGTTTCGAAACGGACGCCGGTTCGGTGCGGCCCGCGTTTGCCTGATCGCCAGCCTGCTGATCCATATTGCGGTCCTGATCGCGCGCATGACGGTGGCGCTGCTGCACCCGGACCCGAATTTCGTTTTCTCTCCGATGGTCCTGCCCTGGTTCATGCTGGAGAATTCCGTGGTGATGACCACCGTCTTTTTCTCCATCATGATCATGGTCGGCACACGGGTCGACGAGGACCTCCAGCAGCGCACCCAGAGCCTGGAGGCCGAGCGCCGCATGCATGGACGGCTGAAGCAGTTTCTGTCCACGCTTGGGCATGAACTGCACACCCCTCTGGCCATCATCGACCGCTCGGCCGAGATGGGGGGGGTGCTGTTGACCCACCAGCAAGGCGAGATCGCCCCGCGCCTGGACACGATTCGCGCCACGGTCGAACGCATGCGGCGGCTGATGAACAACCTGCTGATGGCCGAGCGGGCCGAACTGGTGGGAGGCGGCGGAGACTTGGTTGACCTAGGCAAGGTCCTTGGCGATCTGACGCAGATCCTGGCGCAAAAATACGAAGAAGAGCGTATCGTCGTGAACCTGCCCCATGGCGGGTCGCAGGTCAGGGGAGACAGGGAGATGCTGGCCACGGCACTCGGCAACCTGATCGACAACGCATTGAAGTACTCTCCCAAGGACCAGCCGGTGCTGATTCAGGTGCGGAACGACGATGCCGTCCACATCGCGGTCAGCGACAAGGGAATCGGATTCCCGCTGCAGCAGATGGCCAAGGTCGGCCAGCGATTCTTTCGCGCCGCCAATGTTGCCGACATCCCCGGAACCGGCCTTGGCCTGAACATCGTTAAGACCGTTGTCGAAAAGCACGGCGGCCGCCTTCACCTCGCCAATGGTCAGGACGGCGGCGCGGTCGTGACCATCGCCCTGCCCGCGGTCAGCGGGTAAGGCTATCTGTTCTAACCCTTTTAATCTTCTTGCGGTTTCAGCGAATCATAGTCCTGGGGTCGAGGGTTCAAGTCCCTCTCCCATCGAGTTGCAGAACAAACGCCCGGCAGGTCAATGACTTGCCGGGCATTCTGTTTTTGATGTTCGGAGAGCCTACGCCTCGGCGTCGTCTCCGGGGGAATCGTCGTGGATCAGGTCCCGCAATTCCCGCCGCAGCATTGCATAGGCCGGGTCATCCTCGTCGCGGGGGCGCGGCAATTCTATCGGAACCACCCGCTTGATGCGGCCGGGATGGCGCGACAGCACCACCACGGTGTCGGCGAGCAGGATGGCCTCGTCGATGGAATGGGTGACCAGCAGCACGGTCTTTCTTTCTTGCTGCCAGATGCGGGTCAGTTCGCGCTGCATGGCGCGCCGGGTCTGATCGTCCAGTGCGGCGAAGGGCTCGTCCATCAGCAGCACCCGGGGCTGTACCGACAGGGCGCGGGCGATGGCGACCCGCTGCTTCATGCCACCCGACAACTGGTGGGGGTAGCGCTCGGCGAAGGCCGACAGTCCGACCAGGGACAGGTGATGGTTGGCGATTCGCTGGCGTTCGGCTGGGGGCACGCCCTTCATCTCCAGTCCGAACGCCACGTTGTCGCGTACGTTGGCCCAGGGAAACAGGGCGTAGTCCTGAAAGATGATGGTGCGTTCCCAGCCCGGCCCGGTAACCGGCTGGTGATCGACGGTGATGGCGCCGCTGGTCGGGACCTCGAACCCGGCCACCATGTTGAGCAGCGAGGTCTTGCCGCAGCCGGAATGGCCCAGGATGGCGCAGAATTCGCCGTCGGCGATGTCCAGGCTGATCCCCGACAGGGCGGTGACCGGGGCGCCGTGATCGTCGTAAACCTTGGAAACGGCGGAAAGCGAAAGACGGCCCATGGCGTTCAGTTTCCTTTGGCGATGGCGGGGGACCAAGGCAGCAGCCGCCGTGAAAGGGCGCGCAGGCCCAGGTCGATGGCCAGGCCGGCAAGGCCGATGGCGACCATGCCGCCCACCACGACGTCGGTACGCAGCAGCGAGCGGGCGTCATTGATCATGAACCCCAGGCCGGAATTGGCGCCGACCAGCTCGGCGGCGACCAGGGCCATCCAACCGGTGCCCAGCCCGACGCGGACGCCGACCACGATCTGGGGCAAGGCGGCGGGAATGACCACCCGGCGCAGCACCTTCCACTCGCCGGCGCCCAGGCTGCGGGCGGCGCGGATCAGGTTGCGATCGACCCGGTGCACCCCTTCGATGGTGTTGAGCAGGATGGGAAAGACCAGCCCCAGGAAGATGATGAACTGGTTCTGCACCTCGCCCAGCCCGAACCATAGGATGGACAGCGGAATCCAGGCCAGCGGCGGAATGGGGCGCAGCACTTCCAGCACCGGATAGAGCTGGGCGTGGACGGACTGACGCCAGCCCATGGCGATGCCGATGGGAATGGCCAGCGAAGCGAAAATGAAGGCGATGAATTCCCGCTGCAGACTGGCGGCCAGATGGAGCGGCAGTTCCCCGCTGGTCAACTGCCCCGCCAGGGTGGCCGCCACCGTGGCGGGGCTGGGCAGCAATACCCCGATCTGGGGGTCGAAGCGGGGCAGGATGACCGAGGCGGCCACCTGCCAGCCGGCCAGGAGCGCGGCCAGCAGGGCCAGGTTGCGCGCCCAGGCGGGCGGGGCGGCGCCAAGTCGCAGCGGCCGCGACGATCGGTTCTGTTTGATGGCCGCGGCCGCTGTTTTCATGATGCTCTCCTAGGGTTGGTAGGTCTTGCCGCCGAAGGTCCAGGGCTGTTCCAGGTCGCCCTGCTCCGGGAAGGGCTGGGGGGCCTTGGCGGTGGTTTGGTTGAAATAGTCCGGATAGGGGACTTGGCCGATGGTGCCGGTCCAGCCCTTGGGTAGGTAGACCGGCTGCTCCGGCAGCCTCCAGCCCAGCTTGCGCACGCTGTTGCGGGCGAATTCAGGTGCGTAGGAGGCGGCGTATTCCTCGCCGGTCAGGTCGCGGGTCAGGCGGCCCCGTTCCTTCAGCCAGGCGCGGACACGGCCGTCCTCGTCCGCCCAGAACTTGGGATGGGGCAGCAGGTAGGTGGGCTTGAACAGGTTATTGTTGTTGGCGATCTGCTGTGCCAGGAATGACGGTTCGAGAAGCTTCAGCGACGGGTCCTGGCGCTCCAGCTCGACAGCCTTGGTCGGGTCGAGGCGGATGAACAGGTTGGCCTCGAACAATGTGTCGGTGATGGCCTGGACCACGTCCGGCACGTTGTCGATCAGTTCCTGGCGGACGAAGCCGATGCCCTCGTAGATACTGTAGGGATGGCTGGAGTCGATGATCCGGCCGGTCTTGCGCTCCTCGGTCAGCAGTGAGACCGAATGATCCCACGGCACGACGGCGGAGAGCCCCTTGGGCAATTGGAGCTGCTCGGCGATGGGGATGTTCTTCAAGATGACATCCTTGCCGACGGTCACGCCGTTGGCCTGGGCGGCAGCCTGGAAATAGAATTCCGACGACGAGCCGGTGACGATACCTACCGTATGGGGCTCCTTGGCCCCCTTGAAATCCTTGATGCTCTTCAGCGGGGAATCGTTGGGGACGATCACCGCGTGGGTCAGCACCGGATAGTTGACGATGCCTCGGGCGGGAACCTTGCGGTCGATCAGCGAGGTGTAGGGGAAGTTGCCCGTGGCGCCCACCTGGATGCGCGCGGCGGTGAAGGCCTCGTTCAGGTCGGGGCCGGAATTGAACGGCTGGAATTTAGCGTCGATGCCGCGTTTTTGCAGCAGTTGCAGGCGGTCGGCGACGATGTTGATGGCGTTGTGGCCGGTCCACGGCGGCTGAAAGCCGATGGTCAGAGGCCACCACCCCTTCTCCT
The DNA here is from genome assembly GCF_900184795.1 of Magnetospirillum sp. 15-1. NCBI lineage: Bacteria > Pseudomonadati > Pseudomonadota > Alphaproteobacteria > Rhodospirillales > Rhodospirillaceae > Magnetospirillum > Magnetospirillum sp. 15-1. Next base: position 711,667 of record NZ_FXXN01000028.1, read on the forward strand.
TCAGCCAGGCGACCGATTTGGGCGAGACCTGCTCATAGGGCTGGGGCCAGCCCCAGGCGGTGGGCGCGGCGGTCTCGGCCTGGGCCGGAATGGTGCCGGCGACGCCCAGGGCGGCGAGCGCGGCGAACAGGCCCAGGGCGCGGCGTCGGGTCGATGCTCCAAAGATTGGCATATGGATTTCCCCTCAGATCTTGGCGATGCGGTCGAGATGGATGAAGGTGGGGTGGGCGGCTTCCTCGGCGGCGCGGCGCCGGGCGAGGCTCTGATCGGTGACCTGGGTGGGTTCGATCACCCAGACGGCGGCCAGATCGGCATCGCCTTCCGTCTCGCGCAGGCGGACGTAGTGGCTCTGGAACAGCGCTCCGGTGATGTGGGCCTTGACCGGGCGCCCCTTGATCTGGACGGTGCGCCCGTCGCCGCCCTTGAGCGCGATGGCGACCGTGGCGTCGAACCAGATGGCTCGGACCAGGTTGCGGTTGGTGGCCGACGATTCCAGGCGCTCCAGGTAATGAATGGTGCCATCCTCGGCGGCGTGCAGGGACTGCTTCTCCACCGCGTGAGGAGCGCCGTCGGCGTCCGCGGTGGCGAGAATCTTGACGGTGTCGGCGGCATTGAGCAGGGCGACCACGTCGCTGGACAGGGAGACGGTCATCGTGGACTCCTAGGCCTGGAGGCGGGCAAGGTCGGAATCGGGGTGGTTGCCGCAGCGGCGGTAGTCGTCGAAATCGACGCCAAGGCCGTGGCGGGCTCGGATGTCCTGCAATCCCTTGCTCAGGCGGATGTAGTAGTCGAGCGACGGATTGACCTGGTCGCGGAAGTCCGAGCCGGGGCGGGGGACCCAGACGATGGAAACGGTGGTGACGCCGCGTTCGGCCAGATACTCCACCTCTTCCAGGTTGGCGGCGATGGCCGCGTCCTCGCTGGCGAAGCCATGGGGCTTGGCCAGTTCGGCGCCGGCGACGATGCAGGTGCCGACATTGCCGCGTCCGAAGATGTCCACCGCCCTGATCAGCCGGTCACGCCAGCCGGTATAGCCCACCCATTTGGCTTTACCGGGGCAAATCCAGTTGAACTTGTCCTCGGTGAAGACCTCGAGGTCGCTGGTGTAGCTGGTCAGGCCGGTGTTCTCGTACAGCCGGGCCAACTGGCGCTCGTTGTAGGCCGAGCCGATCAGCTGGCTGGGGAATTTCTTGGTGGTGAACAGTTCGCCGATGGCCTGCAGCAGCTCGATGTAGAAATCCACCTCCAGGTCGAAGGTCTCGGTCCCCTTCACCACCGATCCGGCCGTCAGGCAGATGTTGGAGAAGCGCCCGGGTTCCTTCAGCGCCTCGGCCAGGGTCTCCTTGACGTCCTGGGCGCGCAGGCGGTTGGGAACGCCGATCTCTTCGCGCTGCTGCTTGGTGTGGGTGACGATGTCGCAGAACTTGCAGCCCTTGTCGTCGGCCCAGAAATAGCAATAGCTGGACTGGAAGACGTTGAGCCGTTGCGGCCGAGCGGTGACCAGCAGGCTCATCTTGATGCCCGAGCTGGTGGTCTTGTCGTAATAGGCCGGCTTGGGCCACAGCTCGACCTCTTCGATCTGCCGGCCGCCGTCCAGCAGTACGAAGCGGCCATCGACGAAATCAACCTGATAGGGGTCCTGGGCCAGCGGGGTCGGGTCCACCAGGATGGTGCCGCCGTCGCGCAGCAGCAGCGATTCCGGCAGCGGCTTGATGGCGCCGTCGCGCGACCCGAAGATGTAGGGGCTGCGCAGTTGGTGGATGGCGGGGTCGATCGCCTTTTCCGCCCGCTCGGTATAGTGGACGCCGCGCCGCTGCACGTCGATCTTCAGGGCGACCAGCCGGGGAAAGCCGGGATGGCGCGCCAGCACATCGTCGAAAACAGGTTCGTCACGGTAACGCGGGTTCAGCAGGACGGTCATGAGAGAGGCTCCATGGGAGGAATATCTATAATCTAATAGATAATAGACTATTCGTGTCAACGCCTCCGTTCGGCCTATCCCTGCGGGGCGTAGAGTGGCTCGCCGCGCCATGCCACATCGGCCATTACCGCCGGTGGCGGCGCCCTATTCCGCCCGCAGGCTTTCAATCGGGTCGAGGCGGGACGCGATCGAAGCGGGATAGGCTCCGAAGAACAGGCCGATACCGGCGGAAATGAGCGCTCCCGCCGGTAAGGCCAGCGAGGATGGGGTGAAGTCCCAGTCCGACAGGCGGGCGTAGACATAAGCCGCCAGCATGCCCAACAGCGTGCCGCACAGGCCTCCGGTCAGGGACAGCATGGCCGCTTCCATCAGGAACATGGCCTGGATATGGACCCGCCTGGCTCCCAGGGCGAGACGAAGGCCAATTTCACGCCGCCGTTCCGCCACGTTCATCAACATGACGTTCATGACGCCGATGCCTCCCACCAAGAGCGATATCCCGCCGATGGCGGCCAACAGGATCGCCATGATCCGCGCCTGATGCTGCATCCCTTCGATCAACTGGCGGGCGCTTTGGGTTTGCACCGGTCGGCCGCGCCGTATCTGGCGCAATCGTTCGCCCAGGGCTTCCGCCGCCAAGGTGGGGTCATGGCCCTCGGCGGCCGCGGCCACCACCGTCGACGGCGCGCTGTCCGAAGCCACGCGGCGCATGGAGCCGATGGGCAGGATGACCGCATCATTGACGTCAAAGGGCAGCAGCGGGTTATGGGCGGTTTCCACCAGCACCCCGACAACCGTGAACAGATAGCGACCGATGCGGATAGGGTCACCGGGATGCAGCGGCGCCGCTCCCAGGGCCGGGGATACCGCGACATGGGCACCGATGACGGCGAAGGTTTCATCGTGATCGAAGGTGGAGAGGAAGCGGCCTTCGCCGAGGCGCAAGCGCACAATTGCGGCCAGCGCCTCGGTCGCGCCGATCAGGCTGGTCTGGACACCTTGGCCCCGGCCCAGGCGCATACCGGAAATGGACAGGGGAGCGGCGCGCTTGACGGCGGGAAGGGAGCGCGGCAAGGCCTCGATGACCGAAGCCGGCGCCAGTTCCCCGCCCATTCCGCCTTGGGCGATGATCAGGTCGGTGCCCATGGCTTGAAACTGGCGGACGGATTCCACCTCGGCATTGTGCCCCACGTCCAGCATGGCGATGACGGCGGCGGTACCGACGACAATGCCGATCAGAGCCAGTGCCGAGCGCTGCGCCACGGCCGTCAGATTGGTCAAGGCTTCAAGCGCCAGAAGCGGCAGCAGGGACCGCGATGCCGTGGTCATGTCGATGTCACCACCGAACCGTCGCGGACCAGAATGCGGCGGCGGCACCGGTCCGCGACGGCGGCGTCATGGGTGACGACGATCACCGTGACCCCTCGCGCCCGATTCATATCGTCGAGTAAATCCAAGATGTCGGCGGCGGCAGCACTGTCCAGATTGCCGGTGGGCTCGTCGGCCAGAATCATGGAGGGCCGGCCCACCATGGCCCGGGCGATGGCGACGCGCTGGCGCTGCCCGCCGGAGAGTTGGTCCGGGCGATGGTCGAAGCGATCACCCAGGCCGACCCGATCCAGTTCGGCCGCCGCCAGTTCGCGGCGTTCGGCGCGGCCGATGCTCCGGTACAGCAGCGGATGAGCGACATTATCGAGGGCCGACTGGCGGGCCAGCAGGTGGAAGGCCTGAAAGACAAAACCGATCCGGCGGTTGCGCAGGTCCGCCAGCGCATCGGCCCCGGCCTCGGCCACATCGATGCCGCCCAGCCGATAGCGCCCCGCGCTCGGCCGGTCCAGCAGGCCCAGGATATTGAGAAGAGTCGTCTTGCCCGAGCCGGAGGCGCCCACGATCGCGCACATCTCCCCCGCCGCGATGGTCAGAGAGACGCCGCCCAGCACCCGCACCCGGCCCTCGCCCGATCCGTAATCCTTGACGATATTCTCCAGCTGGATCACAAGCGCGGCTCCAGGCCCATCACGGCTTCGCGGGTGGCGATAGGGGCGGAGCCTGAGCCGGCCCGAGCTTGGCCGGAAGGCGGACCATGCCGGGGATGGGAAACTCGGTGTCCTTGCCGCGTCCGCATTGGCGGTGGTCCGGGGTGATGGTGGTGCTCCAGATCTCATCGCCCTCCAGGGGATGGGCCGTCATGGCAAGGGTACTGCTGCGCCGGCAATCCCTGGCGGACAGGGCGGCGGCAAACTCCAGACGGCCATGGGCCAGCACGTACCAGCCATTGCGGTTGATGCTGAACACGGTATTGCCCTTGGCATCCCGCCCGGTCATGGTCACCTCGCGCACATAGGTATGAGCGGTGCCGTCATTGACCACGGCGAGGGACAGACGGCCCTTGCCGAGCGGCCCGGCCTCCAGGCGGGCCTGGGGCGCCGCCTGGGGCGGAACCTGGAACACCGGCAGGGTGACGGTGGCGATCATCTGGATCTGCTGTTCCGAATCCTCACGCGGGCGGTCGGGGCGCTCGCGGATACGGATGCGATAGACCTTCTCGGCCTCACCCTCCTTGGGGGCCGGTGCCACGGTGGTCACCCGAATCTCGGCCCGGCCATGGGGGGCGATATCCAGGCTGGCGGGCTCGACCCTGATGCCATCGGTGGCCGGCAGCAAGACCTCGCCATCCACCTTCTGCTCCCAGCCCAGGGCTTCGATCTCGTATCCCGCCGCCACGCCCCGGTCATTGGTGACGGTGACGGTTTCCACAGTCTTTTCCGCCGTCACCGTGACGAATGGCGGCTGGATGTCGGTGGCGGCCCGAGCCGATGACCCGCCCACGAGGAAAACCCAAAGGGCAAGAAGGAAGCGTCCACGCATCAAGAGTGATCCTAGGCTGGGGTTGTATCCGGCTGTGTCTGACTGATGGCCTGCGTGGTGCCCGCCTTGGCCATGGCGCCTTGCAGGTATTCGAGCTGGGCGGTCTGCCAGGAGGCCCAGGTTGCCCCGGCCTCGTGCGGCATGAGCTGGTCGCCGTAGCTTTGGGGCTGGCTGGCGTTGAACTGCAGCAGCTTGGCGAAAATCTCAGCCGGCGGGGTGCCCTTGGCCGTTTCGCTGTCGTACAGCGCCATCCGCTGCTGCTGCACCGCCTTGGTTTGCTGTTCAATCGCCTGGTTCTTGTTGAGATTTGCCATGGCCTGTGCGGCCCGCTCCTCGGGGCTCAAAGATGGGTCGTTTACAGCCGCTCTCACCTCGATAGCGTCAGTTCCCTTGGCCAACTGTTGCGCCCGCAACGCCGCGATGGCGGGATCGTTGGCGATATCGTCCATTCCATGCTCCACCGCATCGGACCAGCCGGGTGGACGGGACGGCGCATTGTCCTGGGATGTGGCGACGTCATCGCTCTGCTGGGTCTGCTGAATGATCTGCCCCTTGGTCTGGGGCGACAGCAAATCGCCAAGCGATCCCGAGACACTGTTGGCGGAAGCCCCGCCGGACGAAGCCCCACCCGAAAGCTTCGCGTCCAAGCCCACCGAAGACGGTGGGGCCGCCCTGTCGAGACGGGCCGTCCCGCCGATCAGCGGCAAGTGACCGTGATGCGCCTGAATCTGCATTCCCATCTCCTATTGCGGGTTTTCCACGTTGGCTGGAAAACTATTCGCAATCGATGTGCCATTCGCAGCCGGGGGGCATCGGGGAATATGGCGGGCGATGCCTCGGCGCCGCCCGCCATACACTTAGTATTGTTAGTTGATGTTCAGCTGATGGCCGCCACCAACGACGGTGGGGCTAAGGGTATGGGTCGTACCCTGGGCAATCTGAATCTGGAAATAGAAGCTCTGATTTGCTGGGACGGTCGGCGAGACGGTCGCGGAGCCGCTGATGGTGCTCCCGACATTCCAGCCGGTGCCACTTGTGGCACCGATTATCTGGGTGTTCACCGTTGCCGGATAGTAGCTAAGGTTAACAACCCAGGAGAGACTCGTAACCTTTGCCGTTGCCGGAACGCTGCCGGACGGGCTGGCATTGCCGCTGTTGTACCAGTAATTGGTCTGGTAGAGGGTTGGTCCATTGGCGGTGCCGTACCAATTGCCGGTACCGGCCTCGGCGGCGCCGCACAGCATCGCACCACCAAGCAGAGCGCCAGTTGCGGCCGACGCGATTCGGGCGAAAGACATGGATTTCATCGGTAAGTCCCCCTCGTGGGTGCCGCCACTATTAGCGGCACCCACGCGGATAGCTTCCGCACACACAGCTATAAATAGCTTGTAGCTATGTTTTTGACGTCTATTAGATTCAATATATCATACTATACACTAATTGGATGTGTAGCTATGGGAAATTATTTCCCAATAGGCGCGGCGTGGGCAAAATTTTTCCTGTACTCCCGGAAATTTTTGCCGCCTGAAAAATTCGGTGCCACACCAATTTATTGCCACTACCCGACTGACAGCTACGATCCGCAGTATTTTTTGCCGACGTAGAACCCTTATTGCTTGTTCACGGCATGTATTCCATCGCCGTTACCGACGGGTGCCGCCATGCAACTTCAATCCGCCATCACCAACCCATCGCAAACGATCGCGCCGGATACACAGGCATCATGACGCTTGTCCCCACCCAACGACATAGCCCATGGGTGTCATACCTGTTGGCATTTACGCCATTTAGCGGTGGTGATATGGCGATGTATTCAATTATGGGCTGCGTCTACAGGTGTGTGCTGGGGGGCTGTTTTCCGTCGTGCGATTTTCCCAGGGCCAAACGATGGGAGCGGTGTGGCTGATGATCGCGGCCTGTGCGCTCTCGTCTCCGACCGCCTATGCCCAGGCCGGCGGGCCGAAGCCAAAGCCCCCCATCTCCGCCGCGCTACCGGCGGCGGAAGGGCCACGGATCGAACTGACCTTGCCCGAGGCGGTGGCGCTGGGCCTGCGGGATAATCGGACGATCCGCAGCGCCTATCTCCAGCGGATCGCGCAGAAGTTCGACCTGCGGGTCGCCGAGGACAAGTTCACCCCCAAGCTGACCATCGCCGCCTCCTATCTGGCGCGGCGCGACCTGGGGGCGACGGGATCTTCGGCCGATGTGACGCCGGTCGCCACCATGACCACTCCGATCGGCACACAGGTGGCCCTGAGTTGGGCCAACACCTCCGACAAAATCGGCGGCAGTGAGCGAAGTACGGCCTCGAACCTCAGCCTGAGCGTCATTCAACCCCTTCTGCGCAACGGTGGCCTTGATGCCGCCATGGCCTCGGTCCGCATCGCCCGGCTGGACGAAAAGACCAACCATCTTGCCCTTAAGGCAACATTGGCCCAGACGGTCACGGACATCATTCAAGCCTATCGGACATTTCTGCTGGCCCAGGAACAAGAACGCCTCGGCCGGGATGGCCTGGCCCGCTCCCGCGACCTGCTCGGCGTCAACCGCGCCCTGATCGAGTCCGGGCGAATGGCCGACTGGCGCAGATGATCACCATCGAGCGTGCCAAGCTCTCGTTGGGTGTCGCCAGGAACAAAAGGCTGTGGGATGTCTCCGCCGTCGGCGGGGCCGGTGCGAGTCGGCAAGACCCGAGCCAGCCACGCACCCGGCGCAATACTTACGGCGGCGTGCAAGTGGTGGTGCCGCTGGGAGACATGTCCACGGAGCAGGCGGAAGTCACGGCCTCGGTGGCGGTCAAGACCGCCGAGTTGAAATTCGACGACCTCCGCCAGCAGGTGGAAAGCCAGACCCGCGATGCGGTTCGCAATGTGGAGGCGCGCTGGCGCCAGTTAGAGATCGCGCACCGCGCTCGCGACCTGACCGCCCGCAAGATGGGCATCGAACGGGAGAAGCTGCGGCTCGGGCGATCCTCCAACTTTCAGGTTCTCAGCTTCGAAACCGACCTGCGGCGGGCCGAGAGCGCTCGGGTCAACGCCATGATCGACTATCTCAACGCCCAGACAATCCTCGACCAACAGGTGGGAACCACCCTCGACACATGGCAAATCTCGCTGGACGATTGAAAGCCCGTTTCCTGTCCGCCGGCCATGCCTCCACCCTTGCCATGGCGGGGGCGCGTCTTGTCGCATGCCGTTTGCGCCTCGCCGGGGATTGGTCGCTCCGGCGCAAATGGATCACTCTGGCGGCGACGGCCGGGATGCTCGCCGCGATCGGCTTGGTGCTGAGTGGCGGGCAGCAGCCGACGGCCTCGGCCACCGGTCCTTCGATCTTCACCGTGAACCAGCGCCCGCTGATCCGACGCCTGTCCCTGGTCGGAACCGTCGAGCCGGGCGGGATCGTCAATGTGATCGCCCCTTTCGACGGGGCCATCAAGGAAAAGCTGATCGATTTCGGCGTGCGCGTGGAAAAGGGGCAGGCACTTCTGGTTCTCGATACCAGCGAGATCGAGTTGCAGATGCGGGAGGCCGAGGCGGCCAGCATCAAGGCCGAAGGGGCGATGCGGGACATGCAGTCCTGGGGCACGACGCCCGAGGTCATGCGGGCGCGCAATGCCATGATCGCCGCCCGGATGAAGGTCGATGAACTCGAGCGCAAGGAACACGAAGACAAGACCCTGCTGTCACGGGGCATCATCCCGCGCGTCGAATATGACGGCGTGGCCGAGCAATTGAAGGCTCAGCAATTGCAGTTCGGCTCGGCCAAGCAGGAGTTGGAGGCCGCCCTGAAGCGAGGCGATTCCGACCATCGCCTTCTGGCTGCCCTGGAACTGGAGACAGCCCACAGGCGACTGGCCGAGTTGAAGCGAAGGATGGATGCCGGGCTGGTCGAGGCGCCGACCGGGGGCCTCCTGCTACGGCCGGCGGCATCTTCCGACAGCAAGGGGGCTTCGTCCCCGGCTGAAATCGAAATCGGCAGCCGTGTCACGAAGGGCCAGCCGATGTTTACCGTGGCCGATACCGCAACCTTGAAGATTGTCGCCCAGGTCGATGAAATCGATGTCAATCGGGTATCCGAGGGAATGGCGGTTCAAATCACCGGCGATGCCTTCGGTTCCATGCCGTTGACGGGTCGGGTGGTGCGCGTGTCGGCCCAGGCGGCATCCGGTGCCGGCGCCTCGGGAGGCCGTAGCGCGGCCTTCGAGGTCATGGTCGCCGTCCCGTCATTGCCCGAGAGCCAACAGGGCCGCGTCCGTGTCGGCATGTCGGCGGCCCTGTCGATCATTATGTACGAGAATGCGGCCGCCATCGTCGTTCCCACCGCCGCCATCCACCAGGGCGGAAGCGGCGCCTTTGCGCTTGTCCGCGACCATTCTTCCGGGCGGGACCGTTCCGTAGCCGTGGTAACCGGTCGGTCCACCGAGGATGGAGTCGAGATATTGGAGGGTCTGGCCGCCGGTGATGCCGTTGTCATCGACCCGTCCAGAACCTCCGGTGTGCCGTCGCCATCGGGGACGGCCCCCCTTTCCGAAGCCATCGGCCTCGGTGGAGGCCGTTAGGGGCAGGTCACGGTATTGCCTGAAGTCGGGCCGGGGCGGCCATTGGAGCGCATGATCACGCCGACCGCAAGGAGAGCCGTTCGGTGATTACCTCCATCGACTGACCTTCAGCCGGTCAATGCCGCATGTGGCGCGTCACTCTCCGTAACGGCGGCTCGCGTCAATCCGGGGGCGTTTCGGCTGATGCCCGAAACTGCAACGCGAATACCATCCCCTCGTCCGGCGCATCTTCCATCCGAACGGTACCGCCATGGAGTTCCATGGCCCGCCTGACGATGGAGAGTCCGAGCCCGGCGCCATTGCCCCTATCCCGGTCCTTGCGCCAGAATCGCTGAAAGATCAGTTCGCGCTCGGCCGGTGGGATGCCCGGACCATGGTCGCGCACCCGTATCTCCGGGCTTACCCCTCCTGCCACCGTGATCTCGATATCGGTACCCTGCGGGGTATGATAGATGGCGTTTTCCACGAGGTTGTTGATGGCCTGTCCGATGGTCTCGCGGCATCCGGTGACCTGGACGTCATCGTCGCCACTGACGACGATGCGTTTTCCATACTTGGCGGCCACCGGCTGGAGGTAATCGGCGACCGCTGACGACAGGTCCATCAAGCCGACGGGAACGGACGCGAATTCACCCGTGCTTTCCACTTCGGCGGCGCGCAGCAACTGGGTCACCAGGCGGGACAGCACCGCCAGATCCGTCTCCAATTCCCGTCGCAACCCCTCCTGGTCCAGCATCTCGACTCGGGCGCGCAGGATAGCCAGCGGCGTCTTCAATTCGTGGGCGGCATGGCCCAGGAATTCGCGCTGCCCATGAAACGCCTGCTCGATGCGCGCCAGGGCGGAATTGGCGGCCTCGACCAGCGGCAGGATTTCGGTGGGTACCCCCCGGCTGGCGATCCGGCTGGCGGTGCGGTGCGGATGGACATCGGCGGCGGTGCGCGAGGCGGCCAGCACCGGACGGAAACGGCGATGCATGCGGAACAGGGCGAAGCCCAATTGTGCCAGGAACAGCGGCGCCAACAGCCATGAGGCGCGGGCCACGAAGCCCGACACGATCTCGTCCATCAACACGTCGCGGTGGTTCATGTCCTCGGCCACCTGGATGAATATGGGCTGGCCGTCAATGCGTGCCCCCACCTCGACGCCCCATAGCAGGGCGCCGTCCATGCGGGCCTGGAAGCGCCCGTTTGCATCGTGCTCGCCCAGTGGGGCCAGGGGGCGCGGCGGAGTGTGGGAGGAAAGCAGGGCGTTGCCCTTCCCGTCGAGAACGGCGAAGGCGTAACGGCCGTAGGACGGCGAAAACCGGGCCATCTCGCCCGGCGACAGCGACAGGTCGGCACCATTGGCAAGGCTGAGGCGGGAGAACAGGTCCTGGGCTACCTCGCGCATGTCGCGGGTCTCCAGTTCCTCGACGGTGGCCTCCAGACGCTGGACGAACACGAAGAAGATCACGGCCAGGGCGACGGCCTGGACGATCAGCAGGTCGATCGCCAGGGCGCGCAGCAGCGAGGGTCCCGGCTTATTGGCCATCGCCGCCGCCCCAGGTCAGGATATAGCCGATCCCCTTCTCGGTCTTGATGACCACGTCGGCGCCGGCCTGCTGCAACCGCTTGCGCAGCCGCGAGACATAGACTTCCAGCGCATTGCTCCCCACCTCGCTGTCGAAGCCGAACACTGCGTTGTCGATGGCCTGGCGGGGAACCAGCCGCCCCTTGTTGCGCAACAGCAGGCGAAGCACGGCGCGCTCGCGCCGGGGCAGATCGAGACGCCTTCCGTCCACGTCGACCTGATGGGCGGCATCGTCCATGGACAGGTTGCCAAGGGCATGGCTGGCGGGCGCCATGGCCGCCGGTCGGCGGAGAATGGCCCGCAGGCGGGCCGAAAGCTCCTGCATGGCGAACGGCTTGGCCAAATAATCGTCGGCCCCGGCATTCAGCCCGACCAAACGATCGTCCAGCCGTTCCCTGGCGCTCAGAATCAGAACGGGAACCGGGTCCCGGGCACTGCGCAGACGGCGCAGCATGTCGAGACCGTCGCCGTCGGGCAACCCGAGATCGAGAATCAGCGCGTCATAGCTGGCGACATCCAGCGCGGCGCGGGCGTCCTCGATGCCGGTCACCGAATCGATGGTGAACATCTCCCGTTCGAGGGCCTGCACGATCAGGCCCGCCAGACGAACGTTATCCTCGATCAGCAGCAGGCGCACGCCACGACCTCATTGATTTATGGGGCCATTTTCCGGGGAAAGCCACTGGCGGACAATCTGAATTTGATGATGGGCTCCGTCGGTGTCGCCGCCGTGGCACAGGCGGCGGCCGGAGTTGAGGCGCCGGTGCATGGATTCGTATTCGACCACCGAGAAGCGGTGCCCCCGACGATCCTCGATGACGGCGTTGCTGCCCGGCTTCTGCGACGGCCCCCAGGGAAACTTGTAGCGCCATTCGGCGTTGGCGGCTTCGATCTCCTCGCCGCACACTCCGTCATCCGCCGACGCCCGCTGAAGGGGAATCGCGCCGAGTACGAGCACGGCGAAAACCAAACCGGCCATCATCTTGTTCGTCACGATCCGTCTCCGGACTGCCAAGTCGGGTGGCGACGGCGAAATCGGTGCCGAAGCCTCCCGCAACCGGTAGACACCGAAGCTTTCATCAACATTTCGCACGGCCCGCCAGCCCTGAAAGGAGAATGAAAGCCGGTACTGATACCGCTCCCGCCGGGACAGCAGAAGACAGGGGGCAAGGACATGGCGCGGACGTTCCTGGGGGGAGTGGCGGCGACGCTGGCCCTGGTGGCGGCGGGAGCCGCAATGGCCGACGACGACGTCTGGACCCGTGACACCATGACCGGTGATTGGGGCGGCCTGCGCAGTGCCGCCGAGGAGCAGGGACTGAAGCTGTCCGGCAGCTATACCGGCGACGTCCTGGGCAACCCCAAGGGCGGCATCCGCCGCCGGGCCGTCGCCATGGGCAATCTGGAGATCGACCTGGACGCCGACTTCGCCAAGCTGGCCGGCTGGGACGGGCTGACCTTCCACATCAGCACCTTCCAACTGCACGGGCGCGGCCTGTCCAACAACTTTGTCGGCAACCTGTTTACCGTGCGCGACATCGAGGCAGCCCCCAATACCCGCATCTGGTCCATGTGGCTGCAACAGAAGTTCGCCGACGACCAGGCATCCTTGCGGATCGGCCAGATGCCGTGGCAGGAGGAGTTCGTGGTCAGCGCCTACGGCGCCTACTTCATCAACGGCACCTTCGGCTGGCCCATCGGCTTCGCCGCCAACTTCGTCAACGCCGGCGGCGCCTATCCCCTGGCCACCACCGGCGCCCGTCTGGCGGTCCAGCCCATGGACAAGGCCAGCCTGATGATCGCCGCGTTCGACGGCGATTCGGCCGCCGGCAACCCGCGCGGCCAGGACCCCACCCGCAAGAACGTGGACGGCCTCAACGTCCGGCTCAAGACGCCCCCGGTCTTCTTCGCCGAGGGAGCCTACGGCAGCGACAAGGATTCCGAGGGGCTGCCCGCCATGGTCAAGCTGGGCGGCTGGGTCCATACCGGGCGGTTCGACGATCCCCACTGGTCCACCAGCGGCGCCTCGCTGGGCAGTTCGGCTTCCAGCGGCATTCCCCTGGGGCGGCGCGGCAACTGGGAGATCTACGGCATCGCCGATGTGATGCTGTGGCGCGATGCCGAGGCGCCCAAGCGCAATATCGGCGCCTTCACCCGCCTGATGGGCGGCCCCGACGACCGCAACCAGATGCCCTATTACGGCGAGGTCGGCCTGACCTGGCAGGGCATACTGGACGACCGTGAGGATGACGTGGCCGGCCTCGGCTTCGCCTATGGCCGTATGAGCCGCGCCCTGGCCGCCCAGGATCGCGACGCCATCCGTTTCGGCACCGGCAACGGGCCGGTCCGGGATTACGAGGCTGCCGTCGAACTGCTCTACCGCGCGGCGGTGACGCCTTGGTGGACCGTGGTTCCCGATGTCCAGTACATCGCCCATCCCGGCGGCGGCGCCTCGTGGCAGGGCACCTCCTTGCGCATTCCCGACGCCTGGGTTGTCGGCCTGCGTACGGTATTCAAGCTCTGAGCCGATGGCGAAAGGCCCATGAAAGCTCGGGCGCCTCTGATGATGCATGAGTTTTCGCCAACTGGAGCGGCAAGATGAGCTTCGACGCACCCGAGTCAGGATCGAAAGCCGTACGCCGTTTGACCCTCCGGGGCCAGGTGGTGATGCTCGGAGCCGGGGCAGCCGTCGCTGCCCTGCTGCTCCTGGCTCTGCCCAGTCTCGGCCGCCATACCGAGGCCGAATCCGCCTCGGCCCCGGCGTTGCCGCCGGGCACCTTCCGTGCCACCGAGGCCCAGTGGGCGGCGCTGACCATCGAGCCCGTCCGCCATGCCGTGTTCCGCCCCATCGAGGAGACCGATGGCCGCATCGCCTATAACGAGGACGGCATCACCCCGGTGTTCTCGCCCTATTCGGGGCGGGTGACGCGGGTGTTCGTCCGGGCCGGCGACACGGTCCGGGCCGGCGACCCGCTGCTGGCCGTCGACGCGGGCGAGTTCGTCCAGGGCCAGAACGACCTGATCGCCGCCACCTCCCAGACCGGTACGGCCCGTGCCCAACTGACTTTGGCCGAGGTCGCCGAGCGCCGGGCCCGCGACCTGAAGGAAGCCGGCGGCGGCTCGCTCAAGGACTGGCAGCAGGCTCAATCGGATCTGGCCTCGGCGCGGGGAAACCTGCGTACCGCCGAGATCGCCCTGGCCGCCGCCCGCAACCGGCTGTCCATCCTGGGCAAGAGCGATAAGGAAATCGCCGCCATCGAGCATGCCGCCGACAGCCACCGCATGGGGGCGGAAGCCATTGTGCGCGCCCCCATCGGGGGGACGGTGGTCAGCCGCCAGGTGGGCGTCGGACAATATATCTCCAACGCTTCGTCGGGCGGGGCCAATCCGGTCTTCTCCATCGGCGACCTGTCCAGCGTCTGGCTGGTGGCCAACGTGCGCGAGGCCGACGCCCCGCGCATCCGTGGCGACGAGCCCATCGAGGTCGGCGTGCTGGCCCTGCCGGGCCGTACTTTCTCGGCCCGCCTCAGCTATGTGGCCGCCGCCATCGATGCCCAGACGCGCCGCTTGCCGGTCCGCGCGGTGATCGACAATTCCGACGGGGCGCTGAAGCCCGAGATGTTCGCCCGCTTCCGCATCCTGACCGGCGAGGAGCGGGCCGCCACCGCCGTGCCGCAGGAGGCGGTGATCTTCGAGGGTGACGAGGCCCGGGTCTGGGTGGCCGGTGAAAGCCGCGTCCTGGGCCTCAAGGCCATCCGTCCCGGCCGCTCGGCCGACGGGCTGGTCGAGGTGGTCGAGGGACTGGGCCCCGATGACCGGGTGGTCACGGCGGGCGCCCTGTTCATCGACCGGGCCGGCAAGGGCGGTTGAGGGAGAGATGGCATGAACGAGGTCGTCGCCTTCGCCCTGCGTCAGCGGGTCCTGGTGGTGCTGCTGCTGGCGCTCACCATGGTGGCCGGGTTGATCGGCTTTCTCAGGCTCAACATCGAGGCCTACCCCGATCCCGTCCCCCCCATGGTGGACATCATCACCCAGAATCCCGGCCAGTCGGCCGAGGAGATCGAGCGCTACATCTCGATCCCCATCGAGGTTCAGATGGCCGGCATCCCCCATGTGGCGTCCATCCGCACCATCTCGCTGTTCGGCCTGTCGGATGTGAAGGTCCAATTCACCTACGACCTTACCTATCGCGAGGCCGAGCAGTGGGTGATCAACCGCCTGGGCCAACTGCCGCCGCTGCCCGCCGGAGCGCAGCCGCAGCTTTCGCCCACCAGCCCCATCGGCGAGGTCTATCGCTACCGGGTGGTCGGGCCGCCCGGCTATTCGGTCACCGACCTCAAGACCATCCAGGACTGGATACTGCAACGCCGCTTCAAGGCCGTGCCGGGCGTCATCGACGTCAACGGCTGGGGCGGCAAGACCAAGACGTTCGAGGTCACCGTCGACCAGCAACGCCTGGTGTCGTTCGGCCTGACCGTGCCGCAGGTGATCGCAGCCCTCAATAACGCCAACGTCAACGTCGGCGGCCAGACGGTCAACATCGGCAGCCAGTCGGCGGTGATCCGCGGCGTCGGCCTGATTCATTCCCTGGACGACATCCGCCGTACGGTTCTGGCCTCCAACGGCGGCAGCCCGGTGCTTCTGGGCGACGTGGCGGGTGTGACGGTGGGAGCCAAGCCCCGTCTGGGCATCGCCGGCCAGGACGCCGACGACGACATTGTCCAGGGCATCGTTCTGATGCACCGGGGCGAGAAAAGCGCGCCCACCATCGAGGCGGTGATCAAGGAGGTGGAGCGCATCAACGCCTCCGGCGTGCTGCCCCCCGGCGTGCGCGTCGAACGCATCTACGACCGCAGCGACCTGATCTCGGTCACCACCATGACGGTGGTCGAGAACATGGCCATGGGCATGGTGCTGATCTTCCTGGTGCAGTGGCTGTTCCTGGGCAACCTGAAGAGCGCGATGATCGTCTCGGCCACCATCCCCTTCGCGCTGTTCTTCGCCATACTGATCATGCTGGCCAAGGGTGATTCCGCCAACCTGCTGTCGGTGGGGGCGGTGGATTTCGGCCTGATCGTCGATGCCAGCGTCATCATGGTGGAGAACATCTTCCGTCACCTGACCGAGGCGCCGACCGCCCTTAAGCCGCATCAGGCGCGAGATACCAAGGCCAGGCTGCTCGGCCATCTGGGGACCATCTACACCTCCAGCATCGAGGTCAACCGGGCCATTTTCTTTTCGGCGGCGATCATCATCGCCGGCTTCGTGCCGCTGTTCACCATGTCGGGCATCGAGGGCCATATCTTCGGCCCCATGGCCCAGACCTACGCCTATGCCATCGGCGGCGGCCTGATCGCCACCTTCACGGTATCGCCCGCCCTGTCGGCGCTGATGTTCGCCGGCGGCACGGCGCGCGAGCATGAAACCATCCTGATGCGCAAGCTGCGCCAGGGTTACGATCCGGTGCTGCGCTTCGCCCTGGCCAATCGGGTGCTGGTGCTGGGCAGCGCGGTGCTGCTGACCCTGACGGCGCTGGCCGCCGTCCGTCTGATGGGACTGGAATTCCTGCCCCATCTCGAGGAGGGCAACATGTGGATTCGCGCCACGCTGCCCGGCTCCATCTCGCTGGAGGCGGGCAATCCGACCGTCAACCGGATGCGTAACTACATCAAGAGCTTCCCCGAGGTGGTCACCGTCATCTCCCAGCACGGCCGCCCGGACGACGGCACCGACGCCACCGGCTTCTTCAACGCCGAGTTCTTCGTGCCGCTGAAGCCGTTCTCGACCTGGCCCAAGGGCATGGACAAGGAAAAGCTGATCAAGGAACTGTCCGACGGCATGGAGCAGCGCTTCCCCGGCGTCGAGGTCAGCTTCTCGCAGTATATCGAAGACAACGTCCAGGAAGCCGCCTCGGGTGTGAAGGGCCAGAACTCGGTCAAGCTGATCGGCAACGACCTGCGCATCCTGGAAGGTACCGCCAACCGCATCAAGGCGGTGCTGGAGACCATCCCCGGCATCTCCAACGTGGTGGTGGCCACCGCCTTGGGCCAGCCCACCGTGCGCATCGACGTGGACCGCGAGCGGGCGGCGCGCTTCGGCCTCAATCCCGGCGACATCAACGCCACGGTACAGGCGGCCATCGGCGGGCAGGCGGCCGGCAATCTGTACGAGGACGGCAGCGACCGCAACTTCCCCATGGTGGTCCGCCTCGCCCCGGAATACCGCACCAGCCTGGACGCCATCCGCCGCATCCGCATCGGCGCCCCGGCTCCGGGCGGCAACGGCGCGATCCAGGTGCCGCTGGACGACGTGGCGGAGGTCCGGTTGGTCACCGGCGCCTCGTTCATCTACCGCGAGAACCAGCAGCGCTATATTCCGGTCAATTTCAGCGTCCGGGGACGCGACTTGGGCGGCGCCATCATCGAGGCCCAGACCAAGATCGCCGGGGAATTGAAGCTGCCGCCCGGCTACCGCCTGGACTGGGCCGGCGAGTTCGGCGAGATGCAGGAGGCCATGGGACGCCTCGCCCTGGTGGTGCCGCTGTCGCTGCTGCTGATCGGGTTGCTGCTCTACGTCAATTTCGGTACCGCCACCGACGCCCTGCTGGCGGCCAGCGTCATGCCCATGGCGCTGATCGGCGGCATCCTGGCCCTGGTGGTGACCGGCACGCCGTTCTCGGTCTCAGCGGCCATCGGTTTCGTGGCCCTGTTCGGCACCTCGGTGATGGGCGGCATCATCGTGCTGGAGTGTTTCAACGATCTGATCACCCATGGCGTGCCCCGGGCCGAGGCGGTGATCGCCGCCTGCGAGACCCGCATGCGGCCGGTGATGATGACTTGCTTCGCCGCCTGCGTCGGCCTGCTGCCGGCGGCCATGTCCACCGGCATCGGCTCGCAGGTGCAACGCCCCCTGGCCCTGGTGGTGGTCGGAGGCATCCTGCTTGCTCCGGTGCTGATCCTCGTGGTGTTGCCGGTGCTGATCGACATGTTCTCGCGCCGGGGCGTGGACGAAGTGGCCACCGAAGCGGAAGGGCTGTCCAGCCATGCGGCGGAGTAGTTTCATGAAACATCTGCTGATCGCCGTTCTGGCCCTGGCGCCGGCCGCCTGTGTCGGCCCCGACTTCCAGCCGCCGGCGTCCCCCGATGCCGCCGGCTACACCGCCGCGCCGCTGCCCGCCCGCACCGCCTCGGCGGATGCCGAGGCCGGCGCGGCCCAACGTCTGATGCCCGGCCGCGACGTTCCCACCCAGTGGTGGGAACTGTTCCGCTCGGATGCCCTCAACCAGCTGATCAAGGAGGCCCTGGCCGCCAATCCCACCGTCAAGGCGGGCGAGGCCGCGCTACGCGCCGCCCATGAGGCTGTCGAGGCTCAGCACGGCGGCTTCTTCCCCTCCATCGCCGCCGGCTTCACCTCCAACCGGACCAAGAACGCGGCGGGTGCGACTTCGGCCGCCTCGACCTCTGGTTCGGCGGTGGCCAACCTGCACACGGCCCAACTGAGCATGAGCTATTCCCCCGACGTGTGGGGTGGCACTTGGCGGCAGATGGAGAGCCTGGAGGCCCAGGCGGAGGCCCAGCGCTTCCAGTTGGAGGCCACCCAGCTCACCCTGGCCGCCAACGTGTCTCTTGCCGCCGTCAATGAGGCCATGCTGCGCGGCCAGTTGACGGCCCAGCGCGAGATCGTCCGCATGGCCGCCGGTGCCCTGGACATCCAACGCAAGGCCTTCGCCCTGGGGCAGATCGCCGAGGCCGACGTGGCGGCCCAGCAGGCCCTGCTGGCCCAGGCCGAGGCCGCCCAACCGCCCATCGAGAAGCAACTGGCCATCCAGCGCGACGCCCTGGCCGCCCTGCTGGGGCGCCTGCCCGGACAGTCGCCGGCCCAGACCTTCGAGTTCGCCCTTCTGCATCTGCCCGAGGATTTGCCGCTCAGCCTGCCCGCCGCCCTGGTGCGCCAGCGTCCCGACATCCTGCAGGCCGAGGCCAATCTGCACATGGCGGCGGCGGCCGTGGGCGTCGCCATCGCCGCCCGCCTGCCGCTGGTCAACCTGACCGCCGACATGGGCAGCGTGGCGTCGCTGATCGGCGGTTCGGACCGTGGCTATTCTCCGGCCAAGATCGGGCTGTTCACGCCGGGTACCGGCTTTTGGACCCTGGCGGGCAGCATCAGCCAGCCGCTGTTCGACGGCTTTTCCCTGATGCACCGCCAGCGGGCCGCCGAGGCCCTGTTCGAGCAAGCCGATGCCCAATACCGCAACACGGTGGTCGTCGCGTTCCAGAATGTGGCGGACACCCTGCATTCCCTGCATGCGGACGCCGAAGCCTACCGCGCGGCGGTGGCGGCTCAGCAGGCGGCCGACCGCAACCTGTCCATCGTCCAGCGCCAGTTGGAGCTGGGAGCGGTGAACCAGCTAGCCCTGCTCAACGCCCAGCAGGTGGCGCTGCAATCGCGGACGACCCGCCTGCAGGCCGAAGCGGCCCGTTTCGCCGACAGTGTCCAGCTGTTCCAAGCCCTGGGAGGGGGCTGGTGGAACCGCCCGGTGGCTCCGGTCGCATTGGACGACGTGCAGGGTCGATCGGAAGGGCGAGGCGAACCGTGATACGCATCTTTTTTGCCGTCCTGGCTCTCTTTTTGCCGCCCCTGTCCTGGCCGGCCCTTGCGCGACCACAGTCGGCTGGCGCCATCACCGAGCTTTCTCAGCCCAATACCAGAGAACATCTGGCCAATGTCCGCTCCCTGCCGCTATCCCGCCTGCTCGGGCTGTGCGGCGAGGTCAAGAAAATGATGATCCTCGACGGCCAATTGGGCAGTCGCCCCTTGACCCAGAACGACCTGTACGTGGTCAGCAACGGCACAAAATGCCTGGCCGCCACGTCCGCCATTTTCGAAACTCTGCGGGTGGTGACGCCCCTGTATGGCGAGCAGATCGTCTGTATGCCCGAAGGCGTGAAGGACGAGGAAATCCTGGCCGGCTTGCTGGAATGGCTGGAAGAAAGGGATCGCGAAGGCGCCGACGATATCTTTCGTCAAAGCGCACCGCAGGCCTTCATCATCTATATCCGCCAAGCCTATCCCTGCCCGGCGAGGTAAGGATGAGGTGAAACTGGCCGCCGCGTCGGAAAGCCGAACGGCGATCGAGATCGGTGTCCGGACAGTGAGCACCAATGCCTGACCCGCCCGTGGCGCAACGACGGTCCTACGGATCACTCATCCAAAACCATCTATCAACTGTTTGAGTCGTCTTCTTCCGTGGCGGTGCTGTCCGCCAATGTCGGAATGAAGGCCGCCGCTTCGCCCTTCCTATCCGTCAGCATGAGCAGCGAGGCGCCGTAGAGTCCGCTCATGGCATCTCGCGAGCACACGCGGGCGGCAGGGCCGGCGGCGACGATGCGGCCCTGCTTCATCAGCACCGCGTCTCCGCCCAGGGCGAAAGCGTGGTCGGGGACGTGGGTGGTCATCAGCACCGTGCGGCCGCCCGTCGACAACTCGCGGATCAGGCGCAGCACACGTCCCTGATTGCCCAGGTCGAGGGCGGCGGCGGGCTCGTCCAGGATGACCACCGGCGCGTCCTGCGCCAGGGCGCGGGCCACCAGCACCAACTGCCGCTCGCCCCCCGACAGTTCGGTGAAGGGACGGCGGTGCAGGTGGGAAATGCCGGTGGCGGCGAGGGCGGCGGCCACGGCGTGGTGATCCTCCGGCCTCGGCGATGCGGTCAGCCCGAGATAGGGCGCGCGGCCCATCAGCACCATCTGCCCGACATCGAAGGCGAAGGCGGTCTGCACCGATTGGGGGACATAGGCCACCAGCCGCGCCATCCGGCGGCGCGACAGCCGCCGGACGTCGTGGCCGTCCACATGGGCCGTCCCCAGCCACCCGGCATGGAGCCCCAGGATACAGTCCAGCAGGGTGCTCTTGCCGGCGCCGTTGGGGCCCAGCAGGCAGGTGATCCGCCCGGCCTCGACGTGCAGGTCGATACCGTCCAGGACCGGGGGCTGGCCGGGGTGGCGGGAAAAGCGCATCGCCTCGATCCGGATCATGACCAGTGCCCCCGTTGCGTCCTGGCCAGCAGCGCCAGGAAGACCGGCGCTCCCACCAGGGCGGTAAGGATGCCGAGCGGCACTTCGATCGCTCCGGCGGTACGGGCCAGATCGTCGACCAGCAGGAGATAGAGGGCGCCCAGCAGGGCGGTGCCCGGCACCAGGCGATCCGGGTCCAGGCCGAACACCATCCGCGCCAGATGGGGAATGATCAGCCCCACCCAGCCGATGATTCCGCCGACGCTGACCGTGGCCGCCGTGATCAGGGTGGCGCAGACGATCACCACAAGGCGCAGCCGTCCGACCTCCACCCCCAGGGCCGCCGCGTCGTGCTCGCCCAGGGCCAGCAGATTGATGCGCCAGCGCAGCGCGAACAGGAGGGCGCCGCAGACGGCGACCACCGTGCCTACCGTAGAGGCGTCGGCGGCCGATATCCTGGACAGGCTGCCCATCAGCCAGAAGGTGATGGAGGCCAGGATATCCACCGGATCGGCCAGATACTTGACCACGGAGATCAGGGCCTGGAACAGCGCCGCCATCACCATGCCGCACAGGACCAGGGTGACCATGGAGCGCCCACCCAGCACGCGGTTGGCCCAGACCGAGGCGCCCACCGCCAGCAGCCCTCCGGCGAAGGCCGCCGCCTGCACCACCAGGGAGGGCTGGTGCAGCAGCAGGGCCAGGGCGGCGCCGAAGCCGGCGCCGGCCGATACGCCCAGCAAGGCCGGCGAGGCCATGGGATTGCGGAACAGGGACTGGTAGCTTGCCCCGGCCAGGGAAAGCCCCGCTCCGATCGCCATGGCGGCGACCACCCGGGGCAGGCGGACCGACAGCACCACCGTTCCGGCCGTGGCGGGGATTTCGCCCCCGGACAGCCGGGCGGCGATCACCGCCAGCACCTCGCCCAGCGGCAGCGGATAGCGCCCCAGGGCGATCGATCCCACCGCGGCGACAACCACCAGGACGGCCAGCAGGACGAGACGGGTCATGCGCCTATTGCCCCGGCCGCCCGGCGAGGATTTCGGCGGCCATCTCCGGGGAGAGGGAAAAACCGAACACGTCGCGGTAGAAGGCGGCCACCTCGTCGGTCATGTGGATATCGCCGAACAGGTCGGGGCGGATCACCGTCGCCGCCCACAGCACGGTCAGCGGCTGCTCTGCGGTGCGGTTGCCCCACAGATGCGCGCCCATGGGCACCGCGTGGACCCGGCGATGGCGGATTGCGGCCAGCCCGGAGAAACGGGGATCGGCATAGGCTTCGGCCACTTCGGCCGGAGACGAGACGATCAGTACCTCGGGGTTCCAGGCCAGCAATTGCTCCAACGAGAAGGTCAGGCTCTCGGCCGTGCGCCCGTCGTCGGTGACGCTGCGGCCTCCCGCCTGGGCGATCCACCATTCGGCGATCAGATGCGGCTGGGTCAGGCGCTTGAGGCTGGCGTACAGCACGCGGGGCCGTTCGGCCTCGGGCCGTCCGGCGAGCCGCTTCACCACCCGCGCCATCATGGCGTCGAAGACCGCGTCATAGGTTCGGCCCGCCTCCGGCACGCCATAGAGGCGGGCCAGCAGGCCGATCACCGCCTTCACCTCCTCGGGCTGCCGCCATGACAGGTAGAGGGTGGCAAGGCCCACCCGTTCGGCCGCCTCCACCGTGCGCCGGTCCATGGTCAGGACCACTTCCGGCGCCAGGGCGATGATGCCTTCCAGCGAGGGGCCGCCCTCCGATCCCTGGATTACCGGGCGCGCCTCCAGTCCGGGGGCGAGCAGATACTGGTACTTCCAGCGCGCGCCGCCCAGGTTGGGCGGCAGGCCGTTGGCGATGGTGCCCTGTCCGCCGACGGCGAAGACCAGGCTGTTCAGTACCGGGACCGGCCCGATGGTGGCGACCCGCCGGACGGTGTCGGGCACCGTGACGGACCGCCCCGCCATGTCCACCACGACCCGCTCCGCCATGGCGGGAAGGATCGGAAACACGGTGACGATCAACAGCAAGGCGAGGGCAGGCAGGCGGTAAGGATTTCTCATCGCTATATTCCAATTGATATTTATATATTCATCGATGAACTACCAATCGTTGGTGGTCTGCTGTCGTGTGTCCTGAGCGACTGCGTGATTAATGCTTGACGATCCGCCAAACAGGTAGCTATGAGTCGACGTATACCACATCTACATAACGAAGCCAAAGTGGCGCATTTCGTTGTATCTGTTTGATTATAAAACATGTCGCGGAAGGGGCGTTTCATGGAGTTTCAAGGCCTGATCGACGCATTGCGCCAGCCGGACCCGCCGAAGGAGGTGGCGCTGGAGGTGCTGCGGCGCTCGCGTGAGCCGGTTCTGGCCCTGCGGCTGTTTCAGGCCGCATCGGAAATCCGCGACCGGGTGCTGGGGCGGACCCTTTGGTGGTCGGCCGGCATCTCGGCGATGATGCCGTGCAAGATCGAACCGCGGTGCACCTACTGCACCTTCTTCACCGTCAAGTCGTTCCCCATGGAGGAACTGGTGGCCTCGGTGAAGGCGGTGGAGGCGATGGGCATCCGCCATCTTCATCTGTCGGGCGGCAGCTGCCTCGGCGGCTACGACAACGAGATGGCCGAGATGATCAACGCCATCCGCGACGCCTCGGACATGAACGTCGAGGTCAACCTCGGCCCGTCCTTCAGCCGCCAGGGCGTCCAGCGCTTCAAGCAGATGGGGGTGCGCAGCGTCACCAGCTCCCTGGAAGTGTTCAATCCCGAGGTCTTCGCCCGGGTGAAGCCCGGTGACAGCCTGGAGGCCAGGAAGCGCCTGATCGAGGTCTGTCAGGACGAGGGCATGTCGGTGCGCAGCATGATCCTGGTGGGCCTGGGCGAGAGCGAGGCCGACCGTATCGATCACCTGTACTGGCTGAAGCAGTTTCCGCGCCTGCGCCATCTGCGCTTCTCGCGCTTCATGCCCTATCCCGGCACCGAG
Organism: Magnetospirillum sp. 15-1; assembly: GCF_900184795.1. Classification (NCBI taxonomy): domain Bacteria; kingdom Pseudomonadati; phylum Pseudomonadota; class Alphaproteobacteria; order Rhodospirillales; family Rhodospirillaceae; genus Magnetospirillum; species Magnetospirillum sp. 15-1. The sequence continues at coordinate 735,564 of NZ_FXXN01000028.1, forward strand.
GCGGTGGGGCAGCCCCGCTGCTCGCCGTGGGAGGTGTCCCGTCTGGTGGCGGTGGCCCGGCTGCTGATGCCGTCGGTGGACCTGGGGCTGGCCGCCGGCAACAGCCACGAGGACATCCCGCTGTGGTACGCGGCCGGCGGCGGCAACCAGTTGCTGGGCGCCTCCATCTCGCTGCGCCAGGGCAAGACCAAGGCCAAGCCCCCGGCGGGCGAGGACGTGGTGCCGGTAACCGAACGCATCGAACTGGTCAGCCGCATGGGGCTGATCCGCCAGTTCGTCCAGGGGTTGGGCCGTGACATCGGCTCCGAGTTGCCGCCGGACGACTGGCATTGACAAAAAAGCTGATCGAGAGGGGAACTGTGATGAAGACGTCGGTATTTGCCTTGAGCCTGCTGGGCGGTGTGTCCGTCGCCGCCATAGCCGTCGCCCAGGAAGCCCACCAGCTTGACCCGGTCAGCGTGTCGGGGAGCGAGGTCGGGGGGGCCCTGGTGGTTTCCGACCCGCAGCCGACGCCCAAGAGCAGCGTCACCAAGGCGGGTATCGATCTGCTGGGCGGACCGGCCCAGACCAGCATTTACAAGCCGTTCGACCTGATGCCGTCGGTGATGGCCGAAAGTCCCGACCCCTTCGGCCTCAGCCCGACCCGCAACATCAACATCCGCGGCAAGAGCAATTTCCACCTCAGTTCCAACGTGGAAGGGCTGCCGCTTACCGGCATCGTCGGCGGCGCCGACCTGTTCGATCTGGAAAACGTCGAGCAGATGGACATCTATCGCGGCGGCGCGCCGGCGGGTCAGACGCTGGGCATTTCCAACGCCGGCGGCGGTATCGACCAGCGGCTGCTGCGCGCCCAGGACAAGTTCGGCGTCCAGGCCAAGCAGGCCTACGGTTCGTATGATTTCCGCAAGTCCTTCGCCCGTCTGGATACCGGCGCGCTGCCCGAGACCGATACGCGGGCCTTCATTTCGTTCTCCAGCACGGCCAACGACAAGTGGAAGGGCTCGGGCGACCAGGACCGCATCAACACCATGCTGGGGGTCAGCCAGGAGTTGGGCGAGCGGGTCAAGGTCGATCTGGCGGCGGTCTACAACAAATATTCCGCCAATACCTACCGCTCGCTGAGCTACGCCCAGACCAAGAACCTGAAGGGCAATTACCGCTACGACTACAACACCACCCTGACCGGCACCAACGCCACCGACGTCAACTACTTCGACTTCAACCGCTCCCAGTACGAGAACTACGCCACCCTGGCCACCGTCGACGTCACCCTGGCCGCCAACCACCACCTGCTGTTCAAGCCCTATTACTGGAACAGCAACGGCGTTACCTATGGCCAGACCAGCTCTGGCGGCGCCGGGGTGCAGGTTTGGCACCAGCAGAACGACAATCTGGGTGGCGTCTTCGAATACAACGGCAATTTCAGCACCGGCACCCAGTTGTCGGTGGGCCATTGGGTGCAGCAGATGGCCGCGCCGCCGCCGCCCACCGATCAGAAGAAGTATACCGTCACCGCCAATGGCGGCCTCAATTTCGCCAACTGGATGACCCTGGCCAAGATCGATCCGTTCATCGTCAACAGCCCCTATGTCCAGGCCACCCAGGCCATCGGCAAGACCACGATCAGCGGCGGCCTGCGCTACATGATCCTGGGGGCGCCCAGCATGCAGTACTACAACACCGCCGGGCTTCCCAACGTCTCCTACGACCAGATCTGGGGCTACAATCCCACCCCCTATGCCGACGCGGCGGTGAGGGCCAAGGATTACGCCGAACTGCTGCCCAATATCGGCCTCCGCCACGAGATTTCGCCGGAATGGAGCGCCAGCGCCTCCTACGCGCGGAAGTTCGGCCGTCCCGACTGGGGACCGCAGGCGAGCAACTACATCAACAACCGCGTCGCCTTCCAGGCCAAGGGTGTCAGCCTGCAGACCCTGGTGGACAAGGTGAAGCCCGAACTGTCCGACGCCTTCGACGTCAGCGCGCGCTACAGCGCCGGCGGCCTGACCGTGGTGCCCACCCTGTTCTTCGCCAAGAACCAGAACCGACAGGTCAAGGTGGTGGATCCCGCCATCTCCAACCTGTCCTACTACCAGGGCAACGCCGAGACCACCCAGTACGGTGCCGAGCTCGAGGTGTCCTACGAGGTCAGCAACACCCTGACGGTGTTCGCCTCGGCTACCCAGGCGTCCGAGACCTATGATGCCGATACCCCGACTCTTTCCGGCGGCGCCATCGCCGGCACCAAGGGCCGTCAGGTTCCCAACGCGCCGCAGACCATGGTCAAGGGCGGGCTGACCTACCGCTGGGCCGACCTGTCGGTCTCGCCGGTGGTCCGCTATATCGGCGACCGCTTCGGCGATTCCTCCGCTCTCGAGCGGGCCAAGGGCTACACCGTCGCCGACTTCTTCGCCGGCTACGACCTGGGCAAGGAGGTGGGGCTCAGCAGCCTCAGCGCCGGGCTGAGTGTCCTCAACGTTCTCAACCGCCGCTATGTGGCCGAGGTGGCGCCCAACGACACCGATCTCAGCAGCGGCGCCAGCTATTACGTCGGCGCGCCGCGCACCATCGTCGGCACCGTATCCGTGAAGTTCTGAGCAGGGAGGAGAGCATGACCAGCATGTTCGGGCGATTGGCCGATCTGACGCCGCCCAGGGGGATCGACGCCGTCAACGCCGTCACCGACGGGTACAAAGCCTATCAGGCCCTGTGCACCGCCATCGACGTCGGCCTTTTTCCCTGGCTGGCGGCCAAAGGTCCCTCCGACCGCAAGACCATCCTGGCGGCGCTGGGCATGAAGGGCATGTACATGAGTTCATTCCTGCAGACGCTGGTGGACGCCCGGCTGCTGGACCTGAACGGTGACCGCTACGCCCTCACCCAGGCGGCGCGGGATTGCCTGTTGCCCGGCGACCGCTGGTATCAGGGCGATACCGTGGTCGCCCTGAAGGGGGCCTACTCGCCGTGGGGCGATCTGACCGCCCTGCTGTGCGAGGAGCCGCCCGCCCCGGACCAGCCCGGCGCCGTCCGGGTGCAGCGCCTTCGGGCCGAGCAACTGCTGCGCGGCGAGGTGCAGGCCGTGGCCCGCACCCTGCTGGGCTATGTCGATGCCCAGACCGCCGACAGCCTGCTGGACCTGGGCGGCAATTCCGGGATGTTCGCCATAGCGCTCTGCCAGTTGAACCGTGATCTGTCGGCCACGGTGCTGGCCGGGCCGGGCGAGCTGGAACTGGCCCGCTCCCTGGTGGCCGAGCACGGCATGGAGGCGAGAATCGCCGTTCTGCCCGGCCATCCGCTGGAAAGCGATTTGGGGCTGGGCCACGACATCGTATTGGCCGCCCACGCCCTCTACGGCGTGCGGCAACAGGTGGCCGACGTATTCCGCCGTGCCGCCCTGGCGCTACGGCCCGGCGGTCTTCTGGTCTCGTGCCACTGGTTCTGCCGCGAGGGCTGCGAGCCGTCGTCGTCGGGCCTGCGCGACATGGACAAGTGCGTGACGGCGGGCGGGCATCCCCTCTGTCATGTGGAGCGGTTCGGCGGACTGATGCTCGAGGCGGGATTCGACGGGCTGACCCAACTGGATTTCCAGGGGCCGTACGGTCTGGGCAAGCTGCACATCGGGACCCTCTTGGGCGCGGCGCCCGGCGAGAAAGCCGGCGGGACGGCTGGCCGTGGCTGTGGCTGCTGATTTCGAGCCCGGCGCCATCCTGCGCGATACCGCCGGGGAAATCCGGCGGGTGCTGGGCGGGGATTGCGGTGGGCTGGTGGTGGAACAGGCCGTCCTCGGCCTGTTCTTCACCGGAGTGATGCTGTCCAACGGGCGGGGCGGCATCTGCGCCACCCCCATCAAATCCATCCCCGAGGCGGTATGCTGCCCCAGCTCGATTCAGGCCATGCCCATGCCGGGAAAGCTGCGCGGGCGGCCGGTGGCGGCCTTCCTGGACGATCTCGGCCCGGCCAATTCCCTGCGCCGGGCACTGTCCATCGCCGTGCTGTCGGCCCTGTCGGCGACGGTGATGGACGGCGGCGGCGGCGTGGTCGAGACGGTGCGCGGCGTGGACGGCCTGGATGAAGCCAGGATCGCCAAGGGCGACAACGTGGTGCTGGTCGGTGCCCTGGGACCGATGATCAAGGCTTTGAAGGCGCGCGGCGGGCCGTTCCGCATCCTGGAAAAGGACCCGGCGACGCTTCGGCCCGACGAGATGGCCTTCTACGCCCCGGCCGAGGACGCTCCCATCGAGGTGCCCCGGGCCGACGTGCTGGTCACCACCGGAACGACGCTGATCAACGATACGCTGGAGGGGCTGCTGGCCCTGGTCCGTCCCGGCGCCGAGGTGGTGGTGGTCGGCCCCACCGCCAGCCTGCTGCCCGAGGCGTTCTTCCTCCGGGGCGTGCGGGTGCTGGGCGGGGTGCGGGTGACCGACCCGAAGCGCCTGCTTCACATGCTGGCCGAGGGGGGCTCCGGCTATCACATTTTTGGCCGCGCCGCCGAGCGGGTCGTCATGAACAGCCACTAGGAGTCGCGGCCATGCTGGCGCCGGACACCTTTTCCATGGTCCTGGCCGGCTGGTGCCGGGATGACGAGCCTGGACCTCCGGGGCGGGCGGGGCGGACTTCCGTCGCCTGGACCTTGCCGGTATCGGTGGCGCTGCATGCCGGCATCCTGCTCGCCCTGGTCTGGACGGCCGATCACCTCCAGTCGCCGCCGCCGCCGCCCAAGCCGCTGCCGGTGGAGATCATTACCTTGGCCCCGCCCAGGCCCGAACCCAAGGTTTCGCCGCCGGCCGAGGCGGTCAAGGACCCCGGACCCCCGCCGCCCCAGCCGGCGCCGCAGGCGAGGCCGGTTCCGTCGCCCCGGCCGTCTCCGGCGCGCCATATGCCGGAGGCCCGGCCCGTGGCCGCTTCCGCCGTGTCTTCCCCGCTCGCCGCGCCGGTCGAAGTTGGAGCGTCGGCCGCCGAGGCATCGGTTCCTTCCACCCGCCCGGTCTCCACTCCGCCCGCCACCGCCTCGGCCGACGAGGTGGGGCTCTATCTCGCCGAGGTGCGGCGCAAGCTTCAGGCCCATCTGGATTATCCCTTCGCCGCCCGACGCATGAAACTGGGGGGCATCGTCCATATCCGGCTGCGCGTGGCGACCGATGGAGTGGTGGAGGAGCGTTCCATGACGGTGACCGCCAGCAGCGGCGCCGAAATCCTCGACGAAGCGGGCCTTGCCACCATCCGCCGGGCCTCGCCCTTTCCGCCGCCTCCCGGCGGCCGTGCCCTGGTCATCAACGTGCCGGTGGTCTTCGAATTGCGGCGGGGCTAGGCGGCCCAGGGCCGAATTGCCGGATGTTCGAAGTTAGCGATCAATATCGCAGCAAATGATAACAATTGCTCCGAGCAGATTCGCTATCCTGCCCCGGAATCCGCCCCGTCCCGTCTCTCGGGCGGGCAGGCGGAACACCCGGCGCCGAGGCCGTAGAGCCTGTCAATGAATGGCGCGGGACGGGAGGAAGCAACATGCGGATCGTTCGGAAACTGCCGCTGGTCATCGTATCCCTGACCCTGGTGTCGATCATGGCTACGGCCCTGGCCGGCATCTCCAAGTCCACGGCCCAGCTCGTCCAGGCGTCGGAGGACAAGATGGCCGGTCTGGTCGAGGCCCGGCGGGCGAGAATCGTCACCTTCCTGGAGACGCTGGCCCAGGATTCCGAAATCCTGGCCGGCAACGTCACGACCGTGGAGGCCCTGCGGGAGTTCGCTTCGGCCGTCCAGGAAATGGGCGTGAAGATACCCGACCCGGCGGCCTATCTGCGCAAGACCTACATGGACGATAACCCCAATCCGCCGAAGGAGCGCTGGAAGCTGAGCGGCTTCATGGACAGTTCCGACTGGGGCGGTGTCCACGCCACCTTCCATCCCACATTCACCAAGCTGGTGGAAAAGCGCGGTCTGGACGACATCATCCTGATCAACTCCACCGGTCGGGTCGTCTATACCGTCATGAAGAACGGCAACCTGATGGAGGACCTGCGGGCCGAGGCCAACCGCTCCACCCCCCAGGGCCGGCTGTTCGACAAGGTCTACAAGAATCCCCATGGTCAACGCGTCCTGTTCAGCGACCTGTTCGCTGATCCCGGCGGCTTGGGGGGCGTGGCCTGGATGGCCTCTCCGGTCTTCGGAACGGGGGAGGAGTTCCTCGGCGTGATCGCCCTGCAGGTTCCCTTGGACCTGATCAACGGCATTGTCAACGATCCGACCGCGCTGGGCGAGACCGGCGAGGCCTTCCTGGTGGGCGGCGACAACCTGCGCCGCAGCGATTCCCGCTTCACCGGGCGGGGAACCGCCCTGAAGGATCGGGTGGACAATTCCGCCATCCGCGACGGCCTGGCCGGCAGGTCCGGACAGGCCAAGGTGGTCGGGGAGAGCGGCGAGGAGATGCTGGCCACCTATGCTCCCATCGCCTTCGACGATACCAGATGGGCCCTGGTGTTGCAGGCCGAGGTCCGCGAGGTTCTGGCCCCGGTGGCGAAAAGCCGCAATTTCATGGCCGTCATGGGCGGCATCATCCTGGCCATCGCGGGGACCGTCGGATTCCTGGTCGCCTCCACCATCAGCCGCCCCATGGCCGAGATGGCGGCGGCCATGAACCAACTGGCCGCAGGCGATCTGTCGGCGGAGGTCCGCTCGGGGGAGCGGCGCGACGAGATCGGCGAAATCGCCCGCGCCTTCGGGGTCTTCAAGGCCAATGCCGTGGAGATGAGCCGGCTGCGCGCCGAGCAGGAGGAGACCGACCGCAGGCTCCGGGCCGAACGGTCCGCCGCCCTGCTCCAGTTGGCGGAGCGGTTCAGCTCCTCGGTGGCCTCGGTGGTGGACGGGGTGGCGCACGCCGCCGACGACCTCAAGGCCACGGCCAGGGATATGAGTGATCTGGCCCATGATGTCAGTGCCAGGGCGGAGGCGGCCAACGATGCCGCCGGGCACACCACGGTCAGCGTGGGAACGGTGGCGGCGGCCGCCGACGAATTGACCGCGTCGGTGGGCGAGATCAGCCGGCTGGCCGGCCATGCCTCCGAGGTGGCAGGATCGGCGGTGACCGAGGCCGGGCGGGCCAATTCCATGGTCCAGGGACTGGCGGAGGCGGCCAGTCGGATCGGCGAGGTGGTGGGGCTGATCAATTCCATCGCCGGCCAGACCAACCTGCTGGCCTTGAATGCGACCATCGAGGCGGCGCGGGCCGGCGAGGCGGGCAAGGGATTCGCGGTGGTGGCGGGCGAGGTCAAGACCCTGGCCAACCAGACCGCCCAGGCCACCGACGAGATACGCCAGCATATCTCATCCGTTCAGGACGCCACCGGCGGCGCCGTCGCGGCTATCCAGGGCATTTCCGCAATCATCGGGCGCATCAATGAAATCGCCGGGGTGATCGCCGAGGCCGTCGAGGGGCAGGGGGCCGCCACCCTGGAAATCGCCCGCAACATCCAGGACGCCGCCGTCAGCACCCGCGAGGTGTCCGAGAACGTGGCGGGCGTCAGCCGTTCCGCCGTCCACGCGCGGGGCTCGGCGGGAACGGTGCAGGGGGCGGTGGATTCCCTGTCGTCCCAGGGGCGGCAATTGCGAACCTGCGTGTCCGAGTTTCTATCCCTGGTACAGGCATAGTATGCTTGCGGCCTTTGACGGACTTCGCCCCCGGAGTAGAGAGACGAGATGAAACTCAGCCAGTTCCGCTGCTTCATGGCCGTGGCCGAGGCCGGGTCGGTGCGTCAGGCGGCGCGCAATCTGAATCTGTCGCAATCCTCGGTCACCAAGAGCATCCAGCAGTTGGAGGAGTCGCTCAAGGCGGAGCTGTTCCTGCGCGGGTCCCACGGCCTGTCGCCCACCGCCGTGGGCAAGATGCTGATCAACCGCGTCAAGATGATCGATGGCGAATTGCGGCAGATCCGCAATGACGTCGAGACCATTCACGGCGGCTCGTCCGGCGAGATCCGGGTCTGCGCCTCGCCCACCGTTTCCATGGGCCTTCTGCCCCGGGCGGTGGTCAGTTTCCGCAAGAACCGGCCCAATGTCGGCTTTCACATCCAGGAGGGCGTCTATCCCGACTTCCTGCCCGCCGTCAGGATGGGCGAGCTGGATTTCGCCATCGCGCTGGCGCCCGAGACGCCGACCGACGAGGAGTTGCACTGCGAGTTGCTGCTCCAGGATTATCTTACTCCCGCCGTCCGGATCGACCATCCCCTGACGGCCAAGGGCAAGCTGGTCCTCTCCGACCTGCTGGACCTCACCTGGGTGAATTATCGCCGCAGCCGCACCGGACGCGACATCTTCGAACGCAGTTTCCTGGCCAACGGCCTCACTCCGCCCAACACCATCGAATGCACGTCGTTCGCCGCCACCCTGGCCCTGGTGGAGAACAGCGATTACGTGACCCTGGTGCCGACCCAGATTTTCGCCAACCGGCCCCGGCGCATGCCGATCACCCCGCTGTTCATGGGAACCCCCATGCCGCCTTGGGATGTCACGGTGATTTCCCGCCGGCCCCATGAACTGTCGCCGCTGTGCCTGGCCTTCCTCGAGGAATTGCGCCGGACCGCCGACAAGGCCCGCATCAGCGCCAGCTAAAGTTAAGTCGAAGCTCTCCCTCCATTCGTCATGGCCGGGCTTGCCCCGTCCGTCCATGGACCCTCGGGTCAAGCCCACGGCTGTCCGGTTTAAGTTTCCGGATGCCGGGGGATAGGCTGTTTCACCACCAAGCCACCAAGGGCACCAAGAGGGCGGAGCACGCGACAAGGCCGTGTCTGTGTCGTCTTGGCCGGACTTGTTTCGGCCAAAACGAGATAAGGGAAAGTCCTCTCGGTACTCTTGGTGTCCTTGGTGCCCTTGGTGACTTGGTGGTTTATCCGTCTTTTCCGCGCCCCCGCACGGGGGGGAATACGGTCAAACCCAGGGGGAGGGTGTTCGCCAGAACAGATCAATTCATCCTCAATCTGCATCAGATGGAGAACGCCACCTCGATATCATCAAGCCATCCAATGTGAGTGACCTCGGCCGGCGGCTCCTGAGCTGGCGATGTCGAGGCCGGTGGACGGAGAGGTGCGATGAGCTTGGGTGGCATGAAATTCTCGGTGCTGTTGTTCGGTCTGGCGCAGGCGTTGCGTTTTCAGGCTGCCCGTTATCCGGAATTCGCCAAGCGGCTGAAGGAAAAGAATTTTACCGCCCAGATGAAGGTATCCGACAACAGCGCCGGCCGCTGGTTCACCTTCCAAAACGGCAAGGTGCTGTCGGGCAAGGGCATCCACGCCAAGCCCCAGGTTGTCCTGTCCTTCTCCTCGGCCAAGCTGGGCGCCTCGCTGCTGATGCCGCCCATCGACCAACTGGCCCAGATCGAGGCCATCAAGAACTTCCAGATGATGCTGGAGGGGCCGGACGAGCTGACCCTGTGGTTCACCCAGACGCTGATGATCATGCAGCAGCAGGGCCTGGAATTCGGGACGAAGATGCCCGACGGCACCACCCGCTTCGTCTCGCACACCAATGGCGGGCCGATGTTCGTGTTCGTCAAGGGCGGCAAGGTCATCCGTCTCACCCCCATCGAGTTCACCGACGAGGACGCGCCTTCCTGGACCATCAAGGCCAAGGGCAAGACCTTCACTCCGCCGCGCAAGACCACCCTGGCGCCGCACTCCACCTGCCACAAGTCGACGCTGTATTCACCCGATCGCCTGCTCTATCCCATGAAGCGGGTCGATTTCGATCCCAACGGCGAGCGCAATTGCGAGAACCGGGGCATCTCGGGCTACGAGCGCATCAGTTGGGACGAGGCTCTGGACATCGTCGCCTCCGAGATAAAGCGGGTGAAGCGCGAGCACGGCCAGGGCGCCATCATGGGCACCCACGGCTCGCACCATACCTGGGGCAACCTGGGCTACTACATCAGCTCCGCCTTCAAGTTCTTCAACACCATCGGCTACACCAAGGTCGCCCATAACCCCGACAGCTGGGAAGGCTGGTACTGGGGCGCCATGCATCACTTCGGCTACAGCATGCGGCTCGGCCAGACCGAGACCTATAACTGTGTCGAGGACCTGATGCAGGAGGCCGAGATGGTGGTCTTCTGGTCGGCCGACCCCGAGACCACCAGCGGCTCCTACGCCGCCTTCGAGGGGACTTCGCGGCGCCAGTGGCTGAAGGATCTGGGCATCGAGGTGGTCCACATCGATCCCTACTACAACAACACCGCCACCCTGATCGGCGGCAAGTGGCTGGCGCCCAAGCCGGGCACCGATCCGGCCATGGCCTTCGCCATCGCCCATGTCTGGCTGACCGAGGGGCTCTACGACAAGAAATTCGTCACCGAGCGCACCGTCGGCTTCGACAAGTGGGCCGATTATATCCTGGGCAAGGAAGACGGTACGCCCAAGAGCCCGGAATGGCAGGAGGCCGAGACCGGTATCTCGGCCCGCGAGGTCCGCGCCCTGGCGCGCCAGTGGGGCAAGAAGAAGACCTATCTGGGGGCCGGCGGCTGGGGCAACGGCCATGGCGGCGCCTGCCGCTCGGCCACCGGCATCCAGTGGGCCCGGACGCTCGCCTGCCTGATGGGCATGCAGGGCATGGGGCGGCCGGGCGTCAATTACGGCCACATGCAGTGGGGCACCCCCATCGACATCCGCTTCTTCTTCCCCGGCTATGCCGACGGCGGCCTGTCGGGCGACCTGGAGGCCACCGGCCTGGCCATCAGCCTGTACCAGCGCATGCCGCAACTGCCCACCTACAACACCGCCACCCAGAAGGTGCCGCGGCTGCAGATTCCGGAAGCCATCCTGGAAGGCAAGGCCGAGGGCTATCCCTGGGACGGCAAGACCCTGGAAGGCCAGTTCCGCAAGTTCACCTACCCGGCGGTCGGCCACTCGCCGGTCAAGATGATGTACAAGATCGGTGGCGCCTCGCTCGGCACCATGAACGACAGCAACCGCTACGTTAAGGCGTACCGCACCGACAAGCTGGAATTCGTGGTCAACCAGTCCATCTGGTTCGAGGGCGAGGCCAAGTTCGCCGACATCATCCTGCCCGCCTGCACCCAGTTCGAACGCTGGGACATCAGTGAGTTCGGCGGCACCGGCGGTTACGCCCTGCACGGCCAGACCCAGATGAACCACCGGGTCATCCTGTTGCAGCACAAGTGCATCGAGCCCCTGGGCGAGTCCAAGTCCGACTTCCAGATCTTCCTCGACCTCTCGACCCGTCTCGGCCTGTCCGCCTACTTCTCCGAGGGCCAGACCGAGCTGGACTGGGTCAAGCGCATGTTCGACTCGTCCGACCTGCCCAAGCACATCACCTGGAAGCAGTTCCTGAAGCGCGGCTATTTCGTGGTGCCGGCGCTCGACGAGAAGCACCGCGACCCGGTGGCGCTGCGCTGGTTCTACGAGGGCCGCAAGAAGGACGTGCCCGAGCCGCATCCCTTGCCCGCCGATTACAGTCAGGAATTCCTGAACGGCCTGCAGACCCAGAGCGGCAAGTTCGAGTTCGAGTGCAACAGTCTGAAGCGCTTCGACGCCAACGATCCCGAACGGCCGCCGGTGGTCAAGTATCTGCGGTCGTGGGAAGGCCCAGGCACCGAGCTTTACGAGCATTTTCCGCTCCAGCTCATCTCGCCCCATTCGCGCTTCAGCTATCACACCATGAGCGACGGCAAGCAGAGCGCGATCAACGACATCAAGGAACACCGCGTCCTGATCGACGGCTACTATTACTGGGTCCTGCGCATCAACGAGGCCGACGCCAAGGCGCGCGGCATCAAGCACCACGACCTGATCAAGGTGTTCAACGACCGTGGCGCCGTCCTGTGCGCCGCCCACGTCACCAACCGCCTGCCCCAAGGCGCCGTGCACGCCTACGAATCCTCGGCGGTCTACGACCCCATCGGCGAGCCCGGTTATTCCGTCGATCGCGGCGGCTGCATCAACCAGCTCACCCCCAAACGCTCCATCGCCAAGAAGGTGACCGGCACCGCCGCCAATTCCTGCCTGGTGCAGGTGGCGCTGTGGGACGGCAAGGCCGAGTTGACCAGCACCGCCGCCAAGGCCGAGGCGGCACCCAAGGCCGCTCCCGTTCTGGTCCCGGCGCAGTAGGAGGCACCGCCATGAAGAAGTGGAACCTGATCATCGACGTCGCCAAGTGCTTCAACTGCAACAACTGCGCCTTGGCCGTTCACGACGAATACTATGACAACGAGTTTCCCGGAATATCCGCGTCCATGCCGCGCCTGGGCCATCGCTGGATCGATCTGATCCAGCGCGAACGCGGCGTCTATCCCCTGATCGACGTGGTCACCCTGCCGGTGACCTGCAATCACTGCGACGACGCTCCCTGCCTCAAGGCGGCGCGCAACGGCGCCGTCGAGAAGCGCCCCGATGGCATCGTGGTCATCGTGCCGGAAAAGGCCAAGGGCCAGCGCCAGATCGTCGAGTCATGCCCGTACGGCGCCGTGTGGTGGAACGAGGAGAAGCAACTGCCACAGGCCTGGCCTTTCGACGCCCATTTGCTCGATACCGGCTGGACCAAGGTCCGCGCCTCGCAATCATGTCCCACCGAGGCGATCCGCACCGTCAAGGTGGACGATGCCGAGATGCGCCGCCTTGTCGCCGAGGAGGGGCTTGAGGTGCTGCAGCCCGAGGCCGGGACCAAGCCCAGGGTCTACTACAAGAACCTCGCCCGTTACACCAAGGCCCTGGTCGGCGGCTCGGTGGCGGCCCCCATCGCCGGAATCGAGGAATGCATCGCCGGTGCCGCCGTGGCCCTGGTGCGCGACGGCCGCAAGGTGGCCGAGACGGTGACCGACACCTTCGGCGACTTCCGTTTCGACGGGCTGGACGAGGGCAGCGGCGCCTATCGCCTGGAAATCCGCAAGCCGGGCTTTGCCCCCGGCACCCTGGACATCACCCTGGGGCAGTCGGCCTATCTCGGCGTCATCACCCTCGCCTCGGCGGCGGCGTAAGCGCCATGACCCCTGACCTCACCATCGGGTGGATCGGCGCCGGACGGATGGGCTCGGCCATGGCCGCCAGGCTGCTGGCGGCGGGCCTCGACGTCGCCGTCTACAACCGGACGCGTGCCAAGGCCGAACCCCTGGCCGCTCTCGGCGCCCGTCTGGCGGAAACGCCGTCCGATCTGGCCGACCGGGATATCGTCTTCACCAACCTGTCCAGTTCCGATGTCTTCGTCGACATGGTGTGCGGCCCCAACGGCCTGCTGTCGCGCAAGAGCAAGGCGCCGCGCCTGCTGGTGGATTTCTCCACCATTTCCACCGAGGCCTCGGCAACGGTGCGGGCGGCGCTGGCCCAACGCGGCACCGCCATGCTGGACGCGCCGGTCAGCGGCAACGCCAAGGTGGTGGAGGCCGGCAAGCTTTCCATCGTGGCGTCGGGACCCGCCGAGGCCTTCGAGATGGCACGCCCCTATCTCCACCTGATGGCCAAGGCGGCCACCTATGTGGGCGAGGGCGAGGCGGCCCGCATCGTCAAGATCTGCCACAACGTCTTCCTGGGCGTGGTGGCGCAGTCCCTGGCCGAAGTGACCATCCTGGCGGAGAAGGGGGGCGTGTCCCGCCACGCCTTCCTCGACTTCATCAACAACAGCGTGATGGGGTCGATGTTCACCCGCTACAAGGCGCCGGCCTACGTCAATCTCGACTTCAAGCCGACCTTTACGCCGGTGCTGCTGCGCAAGGACCTCGACCTGGGCCTGGCCGCCGGCCGCGCCATGGAGGTTCCCCTGCCGCTGGCCGCCCAGGTCCGCGAAATCCTGCAATCCATGATCGGCCAGGGTTACCGCGACTGCGACTTCGCCGCCCTGCTGGAGGTTGAGGCCAAGGCTGCCGGCCTGCGCCTCGAGCCCGAGAACGTCGACGTCGATCCCGGCATCTGATTCCAGAATAACCGAATATCCAGTGGAGGATTGAATGGCGTATATTTTTCAAGAAGATGAACTTCCGAAGCTTGTCTCGGTCGTTCCCGGGCGCGAGCGCGTGTTCTTCGTGAACAAGGAGCTCGCCGATGTCGATGATCTCCTGTGCGGGATCATGCGTTACAAGCACGGCGCCGCCTCGCCCTATCACTTCCATGAGAATTGCGAGCACTTCTACTTCATCATGACCGGTCATGGCGAAGTGGAGACCCCCGAGGGCGTCACCCCGGTCGGGCCGGGGACCATGGTCTTCATCCCCGCCGAGGAAAAGCATCGCCTGCGGGCCTCGAAGGACGCGCTGTTCTATTTCGAGTTCCAGGCTCCCAACCGCTTCAAGACCACCATTCTGGACGGAACCGAGGACGACCTGCGCTGGGAGCGCGTGGACGGACGGGTCTGGGTCCAGAGCTGAACCAATCGGGCAAGGGAGCACGCAAGCAATGACCACGACTTTCATCGAAACCAACACCATCGCCCCCGTCACCCTGAACGACGGCCAGGGGCGCTATGCCGAGATCCTCAATGACGCCCTGTGCGGCGCCAAGAGCGTGGTGGGCAGCCTGCGCTGGCTGGACGCCGGCCAGAGCCTCGCCGCCCGGTCGGACGCCACCACCCACCAGGTCGTCTACCTGATGGAAGGCCAGGGTGTGATCAGCCTGGATGGCAAGGATTACGAGGTCGGCACCGGTGCCGGCATCTATCTCGGTCCTTCCGAGGCCGCCAGCATCAGCCAGAAGGGAGGCTCTCCCCTGAAGCTCTTCCATCTGGTGGTTCCGTCGCCGGCGAGCTGACCCAAGGACACCCGGTGCCGGTCGGGAGGCCGGCACCGGGTGAAAATCAAAAGAACGAATGGGGGGAGACCATGACGGCGGTTGTCACGGTGCTGTTCTTCGGGGTGGCCTACGGGATGATTCTCTATCTCATCTCGGTGGGCCTGTCGGTCACCATGGGATTGATGGGGTTCGTCAATCTCGCGCACGGCGTCTTCGCCATGCTGGGCGGCTATGCCGCCGTGACCTTGATGAACCAAACGGGCATGTCGCTGTTCGCGGCGCTTCCCCTGGCCTGTCTGGCGGTCACCGTCATCGGTTTCGGCCTGGAGCGCACCCTGTATTCCCGTCTCTACGGGCGGTCGGAGCTGGATCAGGTCCTGTTTTCCATGGGGCTGATCCTGATTTCCATGGCCCTGGTCCGGCTGGTGTGGGGGCCGCAGGCCCAACCCGTCCAGTTGCCCGACTACCTGAAGGGCCAGTCGGTGATCGGCGGCATCGAACTGCCCACCTACCGCTTCGTGCTGGTGGCCTTCGGAGCCGCGGTGATCGTCGCCCTGTGGGTGGTCTTCGAGCGGACCCTGTTCGGGGCGCGCATCAGGGCGGCGGTGGACAACCGGGCCATGGCCCAGGCCATCGGCATCGACACCAGCCGGCTGTTCGCCGTCACCTTCGGCCTGGGCACCGGTCTGGCCGCCCTGGGCGGCGCGTTGGGCGCCGACGTGCTGGCCATCGCCCCCAACTACCCGCTCCACTACATCGTCTACTTCATGGTGGTGGTGGCGGTGGGGGGGCTGGGCAGCGTTCGCGGCCCCTTCATCGCCGCGCTGTCCATCGGACTGGCCGACACCGCCTGCAAGTACCTGCTTCCCGAAATGGGCTCCGTCTTCATCTTCGCCTTCGTCTTCGCCCTGTTGCTGTGGCGGCCGAACGGCATCACCGGCAAGCGCTGAGGAGGCATCATGTCCGACCGATCGAATGCCGCCGTTCTCCTCTGGCCCCAGACGGGTGCCTCGGGGATGAGGCGAGCCCTGTCGCTGCTGCCGTGGGTGGCCGCCTCGGCGATCCCGACCCTGGTCCCCGGCTATACGCCCCTGGCCAGTCAGATGGTGGTGATGATCCTGTTCGCCCTGTCGCTGGACCTGCTGGTCGGCTTTACCGGGATCGTCACCCTGGGCCATGCCGCCCTGTTCGGCACCGGCGCCTATACCGCCGGCATCCTGGCGCTGCGGCTGACCAACGATCCCCTGATCACCGCCCTGTGCGGCATGGCGGCGGCGGCCCTGGTCGGGCTGGTGACCGGAAGCTGCATGCTGCGCACCAAGGGGCTGGCCTTCCTGGTGCTGTCCCTGGCGGCGGCCTTCATGCTGCACGAACTGGCCAACATGGCGAGCTCGGTGACCGGCGGCGACGACGGCCTGCAGGGCGTGAGCTTCTCGCCCCTGCTCGGCGTGTTCGAGTTCGATTTCAGGGGGCACACGGCGTTCTATTACAGTCTGGCCTGCCTGTTCGCCGCCTTTCTGCTGGTGCGCCGGGTGGTCAATTCCCCCTTCGGCTGGTCGCTGCGCGGCATCCGCGAGAATGACGGCCGCATGCGGGCCGTCGGCTGCCCCATCTATGCCCGCCGTCTGGCCGCCTATGTGATGTCCTCGGCCCTGGCCGGGCTGGCCGGAGCGTTGCAGGCGCAGACCACCCAGTTCGTGGCGCTCAATTCCCTCAGCCTGGAGCTGTCCGGCGACGTGCTGATCATGCTGATCCTGGGCGGTTCGGGGCGGCTGTACGGCGCCTTCGTGGGCGTGCCGCTGTTCATGTTCGCCCAGGACCTGCTGGCCAAGGAAGACCCGGCCAACTGGTATCTGGGCCAGGGACTGATCCTGATGGTGATGACCCTGTTCGTGCCGGGCGGCGTGCTGGGCCTGGCCGAGCGCATCCGGCGCAATCTGGGACGGGGAGGCCGGCGATGAGCGGTTTGGCGCCTATTCTCGAGACGCGGAAGCTCACCCGCTTCTTCGGCTCGGTGCGGGTGACGGGCGACGTGGATTTCGCCCTCCATCCCGGCGAGCGCCGGGCGGTGATCGGCCCCAACGGGGCGGGCAAGACCACCTTCGTCAACCTACTGAGCGGCCGGCTGGCGCCCAGTTCGGGCCAAGTCCTGCTGGGCGGCGAGACCGTCACCGCCCTGGGCGAGGCCCAGCGGATCAAGCGGGGCATGGGGCGGACCTTCCAGATCACCTCGCTGTTTCCCAACCTGTCGGTGCGCAAGAACGTCTTTCTGGCGGTGGCCGAGCACGAGGGTGTCGCCTGGAGCCTGCTGCGGTCGGCGGCGTCCCACCGCGGCCAGTTCGAACGGGTGGACGAACTGGTGGAGCGGGTCGGTCTGGCCGACGTCGCCGAGGTCAAGGCCCAGGACCTGCCCTATGGGCGCCAAAGGCTGCTGGAGATCGCCGTGGCCCTGGCGCTGCGCCCCAAGGTGCTGCTGCTGGACGAGCCGGCGGCCGGCATTCCCACTTCGGAAAGCCACATCATCCTGACCATCCTCGACTCGCTGCCCAAGGACATCGCGGTGCTGCTGATCGACCACGACATGGATCTGGTCTTCCGCTTCGCCCACCGCATCACCGTCCTGGTCCAGGGCTCGATCATGGTCGAGGGCACGCCGGCCGAGATCGCCGCCGATGAACGAGTCCGCAAGATCTATCTGGGGGAGGGCGACCATGCTGCGGCTTGAGGGCGTGACGGCCGGCTACGGCCATACGGTCATTCTGGAAGGCATCGACCTCAGCCTGGCCCCCGGCGGCCTGCTGGCGGTGCTGGGGCGCAACGGCGTCGGCAAATCCACCCTGATGAAGACCATCGTCGGCCAGACCCGGCTGCGCCAGGGGGAAATCCGCTTCGGATCGGACACCATCTCCGGCCATTCCTCCTACCGGCGGTCGCGCATGGGGATCGGCTACGTCCCCCAGACCCGCGACATCTTCCCGTCGCTGACCGTGGAGGAGAACCTGCTGATCGCCGCCCGTCCGGGGAAATGGACGCTGGAGCGGGTGTTCGACCTGTTCCCCAATCTGGCGGCACGCCGCGGCAACAAGGGCACCGAGATTTCCGGCGGCGAGCAGCAGATGCTGGCCATCGGCCGCGCCCTGATGGGCAATCCCTCCCTGCTGCTGCTGGACGAGCCCATGGAAGGGCTGGCGCCGGTGATCGTCGAGCAACTGCTCGAGGCCTTCCATGCCCTGCGGCAGGACGGCGATCTGGCCCTGATCCTAGTGGAGCAATACGTCAACCTCGCCCTGAACTTTTCCCCCACCACCATCGTTCTCGATCGCGGCCGGGTGGTGTTCAGCGGCGAATCCGAGCGGCTGCGCACCGATCAAACCCTGATGACCGATCTGATCGGTGCCGGCGGCCAGTCCAAGGCCAGGCATTAGGCGAGGGGCAACCAGCATGTGGGACATCATCGTTCACGTGGACGAGCCGGGCCCGAGCGAGGCAAGGCTCGCCGTCGCCGGCACCATCGCCGGGCATTTCGATGCGCGGCTGACGGCCCTGTTCGCCAGGAGCAGCATCAATTACTTCGACGTCACCGCCTGCTTTCCCGGCGATTACGTGCTGTCGTCGTCCAACGACGCGCGTGCCCTGTTCGAGCGAAAATACGGTGATCACGGCCGCTGGATGGAACTTCTGCACGGCGAGCCGAACTTCCTGCTGCAGGAAATCGCCTTCTGCGCCCGCTATTCCAACCTGATCGTCCTGGGGCAGCCGGGCGAAGGCCTGCACATGCCCGACACCCTGGTGGAAAGGGTCATCCTGCATTCGGGGACGCCGGTGATGGTGGTTCCCAGCCATGGCCGCTTCGAGAGCGTCGGCGAGCACATCATCGTCGGCTGGAACGCGTCCCGCGAATGCGCCCGTGCCGTCCATGACGCCCTTCCCCTGCTGCGCCGGGCCGCCTCGGTCACCCTGGCGGTGATGAATTCCGCCATCCGCCCCGACGGCCGCCGGTCGTCGGACGACCTGCCGGCGGTGGGCGTCCTCGACCACTTGGCCGCCAACGGCGTGGAGGCGCGCCTCGAGCATCTGCGCGGCGAAGAGGTGGGGGTGATGGACCTGCTGCTGTCGCGGGCCGCCGATATCGGCGCCGATCTTCTGGTCATGGGGGCCAGCACCCATGGCCCCTTCTCATCCTTCGGCCCGGGGTTCCGTCATGTGCTGGGGCACATGACGCTGCCCGTGCTGTTTTCCCACTAACCGGCCCTGGAGGCTTCCTCATGAAATACAACAGACCGCATGCCACCGCGTCCTGGGGGACGATGGCCAAGGATTGGGAAAAGGGCGTCGACTATCCGCGCCTGATCTCGGACCGCTTCGACCGGGCCCAGGCGGCGGTCAAGGCCGCCGGCCTGGGGGCCGTGCTGTGCTTCAACGTCGACAACGTCCGCTACATCACCGGCACCCATATCGGCGAATGGGTCAGGGACAAGTTCGACCGCTATGCGCTGTGCCCCGCCGAAGGCCCCGCCTATCTGTGGGACCCGGCGCCGCCGGCCAAGCGCATCAGCTCGCCCTGGATCGCCGACCGGGTGGCAGCCCCCATCAGCAACATGCAGGGGGCATTGCCGCCCAAGGTGGGCGCCCAAGGTGATTTCGCCAAGCAGATCAAGGCGATGATGGCCCATTACGGCATCGCGGGTAAGCCGCTGGGCATCGACCTGTTGGAACTGCCCATGCTGCGCGCCCTGGAGGCCGAGGGCATCGAGGTGGTGGACGGCCAGCAGGCCATGCTGGACGCCCGCGAGATCAAGACCCCCGACGAGATCGAACTGCTGAAGGTCGCCGCCGGCATGGTGGACGCCACCTATTACGACATCTGCAAGGCCATCCGTCCCGGTGTGCGCGAGAACGAACTGGTGGCCATCGCCAACGACCGGCTCTACCGCCTGGGCTCCGAGCGGGTGGAGTGCATCAACTCGGTGGCGGGACCGCGCGGCACGCCGCATTCCCACACCTTCTCGGACCGCATCATCCAGCCGGGCGACATGGTCTATCTGGATATCATGCATTCCTTCAACGGCTATCGGACCTGTTACTACCGCACCTTCGTCTGCGGCGAGCCCAACCAGCATCAGGTCGAGGCCTACGAGACCGCCTCCAAGTGGATCAGCGCCTCCATCGACGCCATCCGTCCCGGCGCCACGGTGGAGGAGGTGGCCTCGGTGTGGCCGGCCGCCGAGGAATTCGGCTACCGCAACGAGGAGGAGGCCTTCCTGCTGCAATACGGCCACGGCATCGGCCTCAGCCTGTGGGAGCGCCCCATCATCAGCCGCCGCTTCAAGGGCCAGAACACCGTGCTGAAGGAAGGCATGGTGTTCGCGGTGGAGACCTGGAAGGGCGCCGCCGACGGTTCCGGCGCGGCGCGCATCGAGGAAGAGGTGGTGGTGACCAAGACCGGCTGCGAGGTCATCACCAACTTTCCGTCGCACCGCCTGATCTCCTGCGGCCTGCCCGGCTGCGACGTGTTCTGAGGGGGCATGAGATGAAACTCGGGGATAGCAGCCTTTTCCGCGGCCAATGCCACGTAGGCGGCCATTGGTGCGACGCCGACGGCGGCGAGGTCATCGAGGTCCGCAACCCGTCCACCGGCGAGCGCCTCGGCTCGGTCCCCAAGATGGGGGCGGCCGAGACCCACCGGGCGATCCAGGCGGCCAATGCCGCCTGGCCGGCCTGGCGGGCGCTGACCGCCAAGGAGCGGGCCCGCCTCCTCAGACGCTGGTACGATCTGATGGTGGAGAACCAGGAGGACCTGGCCGTCATTCTGACCTCGGAACAGGGCAAGCCCCTGGCCGAGGCCAAAGGGGAGATCCTTTACGGCGCCTCCTTCGTCGAATGGTTCGCCGAGGAGGCCAAGCGGGTCTATGGCGAGACCATTCCCGCCCACGCCGCCGACAAGCGCATCGTGGTGGTCAAGGAGCCTATCGGCGTGGTGGCGGCCATCACGCCCTGGAACTTCCCCAACGCCATGATCACCCGCAAGGCCGGCGCCGCCCTGGCGGCCGGTTGCCCGGTGGTGCTCAAACCCGCCAGCCAGACCCCGTATTCCGCCCTGGCCCTGGCCGTCCTGGCCGAGCGGGCGGGGATTCCCAAGGGTATCTTCAGCGTGGTGACCGGTTCGGCGTCCGCCATCGGCGGCGAGATGACCGCCAATCCGGTGGTGCGCAAGCTGACCTTCACCGGCTCCACCGAGATCGGTAAGCTGCTGATGGCCCAGTGTGCCGCGACGGTCAAGAAGACCTCCATGGAACTGGGCGGCAACGCGCCGTTCATCGTCTTCGACGACGCCGACCTGGATGCGGCGGTGAAGGGCGTCATGGCATCCAAGTACCGCAATACCGGCCAGACTTGCGTCTGCGTCAACCGCATCCTGGTGCAGGACCGCGTCTATGACGATTTCGCCTTCCGCCTCAAGAACGCGGTGGCCGCCCTCAAGGTGGCCGACGGTTTCGCCGATGGGGCCGAGCAGGGGCCGCTGATCGACGAGGCGGCGGTCGCCAAGGTGGAGGCTCATATCGAGGATGCGCTCTCCAAGGGTGCCCGTCTGGTGGCCGGCGGCAAGCGGCACGTGCGCGGCGGCACCTTCTTCGAGCCGACCATCCTGGCCGACGTCACCCCCGCCATGGCCGTAGCGCGCGAGGAAACCTTCGGCCCCGTGGCGCCGCTGTTCCGCTTCAAGACTGAGGCCGAGGCCATCCGCATGGCCAACGACACCGAGTTCGGGCTGGCCTCTTACTTCTACACCCGCGATATCGGCCGGGTGTGGCGGGTGGCCGAGGCGCTGGAATACGGCATGGTCGGCATCAACGAGGGGCTGATCTCCACCGAGGTGGCCCCCTTCGGCGGCGTCAAGGAATCCGGCCTGGGCCGCGAGGGCTCCAGGCACGGCATCGAGGACTATCTGGAGATCAAGTATCTCTGCATGGGCGGAATCGGAGGCTAAAGCCATGGACCGGCGCATCCCCGTCACCGTTCTGACCGGCTATCTCGGCAGTGGCAAGACCACCTTGCTCAACCGCCTGCTCAAGGGGCCGGCGGGGGCCGGCACCGCGGTCATCGTCAACGAGTTCGGCGATATCGGCCTGGACCATGACCTGATCGTCCACTCGGACGATGCCGTGGTGCTGCTGGCCAACGGCTGCCTGTGCTGCGCGGTGAAGGGCGATCTGGTCAAGACCCTGCGGGAACTGTGCTTCCGCCCCGGAGCGGGGATCGCCCGCGTCGCCATCGAATGCAGCGGGCTGGCCGATCCCAGTTCGGTGATCCAGGTGATCCTCGCCGATCCGGTGGTATCGGCCCGCTATGTGCTGGGCTCGGTGGTCTGCACCGTCGACGCGGTCAACGGCCCGGCCACCCTGGCGGCCCATCCCGAAAGCGCCCGGCAGGTCTCTCTGGCTGACCGGATCGTGCTGACCAAGCTGGACCTTGCCCCCGACGCGGAGGACGGCCTGCGCCACTGCTTGGCCGACGTCAATCCGGCGGTGGCGGTCATTCTGCCCGACCAGTGCGATCTTTCCGAACTGTCGGTCGAACTGCCGGGGCGGGTGTTCGAGACGGAAAGCGGGGCGCACAGCCACGGCATCCAATCATTCTCCATGGTGCGGGACGAGCCCATGGCGGCGGATACGCTGGACCTGCTGCTGCGGGCCATCCGGGACAACCTCGGCCCCGGTTTGCTGCGGGTGAAGGGGCTGCTCAACATCGAGGGCGAGCCCGAACGGCCGGTGGTTCTCCAGGGAGCCCAGGCCGTCCTGCACGACCTCATCCATTTGGACTCCTGGCCCGGCGAGGACCGCCGCAGCCGCATCGTCTTCATCACCCAAGGGATCGGCCGCCACGTGGTCGACGAGATCGTGACGCTGGTCGAGGGCATGGCCGCCCGCGACCGGCTGCGCAAGGCCGCCCAGGGTCACTGCTAGGGAATAAACGTGATGGCACAGATGATTGATCTTACCCAGAACGCTCCGTGGCGCGAACTGCGCTCCACGCCCGAGGACTGGGCGGCGCTGGGCCGCGAGGAACTGCTCGGCATGCTGGGCCACCTGCATGTGATCCGCGCCTTCGAGGAGACGGTGCTGCAATTGGAGGGAGAAGGGCTGGTCCACGGCCCGGCCCATTCCAGCATCGGCCAGGAAGGCGGCGCGGTGGGCGTCTGCTCCGTGCTGAACGCCTCGGACCTCATCACCGGTTCCCATCGGGGGCATCACCAGTTCCTGGCCAAGGGCCTGCGCTACCTGGAGCGGCCGGGCGCCGACCTGTCCAGTGATCCGCTGTCGGGCGAGGTGATGAACTTCCTGCACCGCTCGCTGGCCGAGATCATGGGGCTCGCCATCGGCTTCTGCAAAGGGCGCGGCGGCTCCATGCACCTGCGCTGGGCCGAGGCCGGGGCGCAGGGCACCAACGCCATCGTCGGCGGCGGCGTGCCGCTGGCCGCCGGTCTGGCCTGGGCCAAGCGGCGCCAGGGCAGGGGCGACGTGGTGTTCAGCTTCTTCGGCGACGGCGCCGCCAATATCGGCGCGGTGCCGGAAGCCATGAACCTGGCCGCCCTGTGGCGGCTGCCCATCTGCTTCTTCATCGAGAACAACGCCTATGCCGTCTCCACCACCTTGGAGGAAGCGACGCGCGAGCCGCGCCTGTCGTCGCGCGGTCCGGCCGTCGGCATCCCGTCGTTCCGGGTGGACGGCATGGACCCGGTGGCGGTGCGCCTCGCCACCGAGGCGGCGCTCAAGATCATGCGGAGCGGCGAGGGGCCGACGGTGATCGAGGCCGACGTCTACCGCTACTTCCACCACAGCGGCGGCCTGCCGGGCAGCGCCTTCGGCTATCGCCCCAAGGACGAGGAGGCGGCGTGGCGCCGGCGCGATCCCCTGGCCCACGTGGCGGCGGGGATGATCGAACGCAAGTGGTTGACCGAGGACGAGGATCAGGCCATCCGCGCCAATGCCCAGACGGCCATGAGCCATGCGGCGTCGCGCCTGACCGAGCCGGACGGCAACAAGCGCCGCATCGTCCCGGCGCTGTGGCCCAAGCCGGAATTCCGCGACCACGGGCTGCGCGGCGACCTGTCCGAATTCGCCGGAGCGCGCTTCGAGGAACTGGAAACCGCCAGCGGGCCGGTGGGCGAGGTCAAGTTCATCGATTCGGTTGCCGCCGTCATGACCCGGCGCATGGAGACCGACGAGCGCATCGTCATCCTGGGCGAGGACATCCACCGTCTGAAGGGCGGCACCAACGGTGCCACCAAGGGCATGTTCGACCGCTTTCCCGGCCGCATCGTTCCCACCCCCATCTCCGAACAGGGCTTCGTCGGCGTGGGCGGCGGCATCGCCATGGATGGAACCTACCGGCCGGTGGTCGAGCTGATGTACGCCGATTTCGCCCTGGTGGCCGCCGACCAGTTGTTCAACCAGATCGCCAAGGCGCGGCATATGTTCGGCGGCGACGCCCCCATGCCGCTGGTGCTGCGCAGCAAGTGCGCCATCGGCACCGGCTACGGCTCGCAGCATTCCATGGACCCCGCCGGGCTTTATGCCGCCTGGCCGGGCTGGCGCATCGTGGCGCCGTCGACGCCCTTCGACTATGTGGGCCTGATGAACAGCGCGCTGCGCTGCGACGACCCGGTGCTGGTGATCGAGCATGTGGGGCTCTACAACTCCAGTGGCCCGGGGCCGTCGGAGGATTTCGACTACTGCATCCCGCTCGGCAAGGCCAAGGTGGTGCGCCCCGGCTCGCGGCTCACCGTGCTCACCTATCTGGCCATGACGCCGCTGGCGGTGAAGGTGGCCGACGAGGCGGGGCTGGATATCGAGGTGATCGACCTGCGTTCGCTCGACCGCGCCGGTCTGGACTGGGAGACCATCGGCGCCTCCATCCGCAAGACCAACAACGTGGTGGTGCTGGAGCAGGGCGGGCAGACCGTCTCCTACGGTGCCATGCTGACCGACGAGATTCAGCGCCGCTTCTTCGACTGGCTGGACGCCCCGGTCGGCCGCATCCACGGCGGTGAATCGTCGCCCTCGGTGTCCAAGGTGCTGGAGCGGGCCGCCTATGTGGGCGAGGAGGAAATCCGCGAGGGCTTCGCCCGCGCCCTGGCCGAGACCGGCCTCAAGCTGGCGGCGGAATAGATGGGGGGCTCGGGCCTGCCCGGCCTTCGGGGCACCGACCATATGGGCTTCACCGTCCCCGACCTGGACGAGGCGGTGACGTTCTTCGTCGACGTCATCGGCTGCGAGCCGTTCTACGAACTCGGGCCGTTCCAGGCCGAGGACGACTGGATGGCCACCCACCTCGATGTCCATCCCCGGACGGTGATGCGGCGCCTCAAGTTCCTGCGCTGCCGCCATGGCTCCAACTTCGAGCTGTTCGAGTACGAGGCCCCGGACCAGAAGCGGACCCAGCCCCGCAACAGCGACGTGGGCGGCCATCATCTGGCCTTCTACGTGGACGACATGGATCGTGCGGTGGCCTATCTGCGGTCCAAGGGCGTACGCGTCCTGGGCGAGCCGACGGTCAGGACCGGCGGTCCCAATGGCGGCCAGACCTGGGTCTACTTCCTGTCTCCCTGGGGCATGCAGCTTGAACTGGTGAGCTTCCCCGACGGCAAGGGCTATGAGCGCGAGACCAGTGCGCGCCTGTGGCACCCCGCCTTTCCCGCGAATTGAGGAGCCGTCATGTCCGTACCCATCCTGATGCCCGCCCTGTCGCCGACCATGATCGAAGGCACCGTGGCCCGTTGGCTGAAGGCCGAGGGCGATGCCGTCAAATCGGGTGAGGCCATCTGCGAGATCGAGACCGACAAGGCGACCATGGAATTCGAGGCCGTCGACGAAGGCGTGCTGGGGAAAATCCTGGTGGCGGGCGGGACCTCTGGCGTCGCGGTCAACACGCCCATCGCCGTGCTGCTGGAAGAGGGCGAGGACGCTTCGGCCATTTCCGCCGCTCCGGCGCCCACCCCCACCCCGACTCTCCCCCGGCAAAGTCGGGGGAGGGAGAGTCCTCCTCCTCCCCCCGCGCAAGGCGTGGGGGGAGGCCGGGAGGGGGGCAGTACTGCCGGCGACCGCGTCTTCGCCTCGCCGCTGGCCAGGCGCATCGCCAGGGACGGCAAGGTGGACCTTGCTGCGGTCCGGGGCTCCGGTCCCCACGGCCGGATCACCAGGGCCGACGTGGAGGCGGCCATGGCCGCCGTCCCTGCTCCGGTACCGGTGGTTCCCGTGGTTGCTCCGGCCGCCGCCAGCCCGTTCGAGCCGGCCTTCGAAGAGCTTCCCAACTCCACCATGCGCAAGGTCATCGCCCGGCGCCTGACCGAGGCCAAGTCGACCATTCCCCACTTCTACCTGTCCATCGACTGCGAGCTGGACGCCCTGTTGAAGGTGCGGACCGAGCTGAACGGCCGCTCGGACGCCTACAAGCTGTCGGTCAACGACTTCGTGGTGCGCGCCGTGGCGCTGGCCCTGAAGAAGGTGCCGGCCGCCAACGCCTCGTGGGGCGAGGACGCCATCAAGCGCTACACCGATATCGACATCTCGGTGGCGGTGGCGACGCCCAACGGCCTGATCACCCCCATCGTGCATCATGCCGACCGCAAGGGCTTGGCCGACATCTCGGGCGAGATGAAGTCCCTGGCCGCCAAGGCGCGCGACAACAAGCTTAAGCCTGAGGAATTCCAGGGCGGCGGCTTCACCATCTCCAATCTCGGCATGTTCGGGATCAAGGAGTTCGCCGCCATCATCAACCCGCCCCAGGGCTGCATCCTGGCGGTGGGGGCCGGCGAGCAGCGTCCGGTGGTCAAGAACGGTGCGCTGGCCGTGGCCACGGTGATGACCTGTACGCTTTCGGTGGATCACCGGGTGGTCGACGGCGCGGTGGGGGCCGAATTCCTGGCCGCCTTCAAAAAGCTGATCGAAGACCCGCTCGCCATGTTGCTGTGAGGAGGGCCGTGTCATGACGCCCAGTTTCGACCAACTGCTTCTCCAGCGCCGCAGTCTGCGATCGTTCAGTGACCGTCCCATCGAACGCCAGGTCCTCGACCGGATGTTCGAGGCGGCGCGCTGGGCCTCGTCCGCCTACAACGAACAGCCCTGGGGCTATGTGGTGCTGGACGACCCCAGCTCGGAGACCCGGGCCCGCGTGCTCGACAGCATGGAGCCCCACAACCGGGCCTGGGCGGAAAAGGCCCCGGTCATCCTGGCCTCGGTGGCGCAATTGGGATTTCGCGGCCGCGACGGCGTCAACCGCCATGCCCACCACGATGTCGGCCAGGCCAACGCCCATCTGGCGCTCCGGGCGGCCGAACTCGGTCTTACCGTTCACATGATCGGCGGCTTCAACCATCAGGCGGCGGGCGAGGCCCTGGGGCTGGCGGCCGGCTTCGAGGTGGTGGCGCTGATGGCCGTTGCCTATCCCGGCCCGCCCGAGGTGCTGCCCGAACCCCTGCGGATCAAGGAGACGGCGCCGCGTGTCCGTCGCGAGATCGGCGAGTTCGTCCGGTTCGGCTAGAGGTTTAGGCGGACACATCATTTTTGCCGTCATTGCCGGGCTTGACCCGGCAATCCATGGACCCTCGGGTCAAGCCCGAGGGTGACGAGAAATGAAACCGCTTCGGCTAAAACCGGACAAACTCTATCCGGAGAAAGCGGCAATCACCCGAGGCGGGATCGTCGCCGCCCTGATCCGCCCCTGCTCGGCGTCGAAGGCGGTCCATACCCGGGTTTCCGAGCATTCGACGGCAACCACGTCGCCGTTGCGGACGACGTGCTGAAGCTCGAAGGCGCTACGGTGAAGCGCCGTGATGGTGGTCTCGATGACCAGATCGTCGCCCCAGCGACTTGGCGCCTTGAACCGCGCCTTGTTGTCGACCAGGGGGATGCCGTCGATGCCGAATTCCTCGATCAGGGATTTGAGCGACATTCCGGCTCGGGCCAGCAGGGCATGCACCGAGAAGTCGAACCAGATGAAGTAATTGGGGTTGAAGACGATCCCGGACGGATCGCAATGGCCGAATTCCACCTGGACGGATCGGGAGTTGGACAGCATCGGATATCTTCCGCCGGTTAGAGGTTATGGTGCCTGAAATCGTGAGAGGATCAGGCGCATGCTGCAAGCGATCTCTGGGCAAAGCTCGATCAGGCGGCCGGCCAGCTCGCGGGCCTTTCCGGTATTGACGGCGTTTCCCGCCGCTTCCGATTCGAGAATCTCGGCCAGTTCATCGATCTCCTCCCAACTGTGATCCACGGCAATCTCCCTGGACGAAGGTTCGGGAAAAAGGGGCCGGGCGACTGCTCGCCCGGCCAGGAGAGGGTATCGCGGCCCGGTGTCCGGTCAGGAGTGGGGAGAACACTATCCAGACATACCGGCGCGGTTCAAAGGAACCATGACAAGGATAACCGCAGGTGACGGCGGCCACGGTTGCCAATTGATATTTTTGCGTTTGGATTTTCAGAACGTCGCGCGCGGATATTTTGTAATATCTCTATTGTATGTGGCGCTTGCGCCTCCGCAATATCGTGGGATTTTGCCGTTCGATTTCTGCGAACGCTCTCCGACGATATTCAATCAAAGACCGAAACGCCCCCGGCATACAGTGATGTGATCATCGCTGTCGTGCCGTACGGCCACGGCACATTGCCTTTGCGGTTCTTGATTTGAGGAGGAAGCGTGATGACGCCAGCCGAAGTGTCCGTTGAAGCGACCGATGGCGAGACGACCGTCCTGAAGAGCGTCTGCCGGTCCTGTCACGGTGGCTGCGGCACCCTGCTTCACGTCCGGGGCGGAGAGCTGATCAAGGTGGAGGGCGACCCGGATTCCCCCCTCAATCGCGGCCGCCTCTGCCCCATCGGCACCGTGACCCGTGATCTGGTCTACCATCCCGACCGGCTGAAGTATCCCATGCGCCGGGTGGGCAAGCGCGGCTCGGGTCAGTGGGACCGCATCACCTGGGACGAGGCGCTGGACGAGATCGCTGCCCGGCTGGGCGACATCAAGGCCAAGTATGGCGCCGAATCCATCGCGCTCGGCACCGGTACCGGGCGTCACCACATCCGCTGGGTTTCCCGCTTCGGCCATGCGCTGGGCACGCCCAACTGGGCCGAGCCGGGCTTCGCCCAGTGCTTTCATCCCCGGGTCAACACCTGCATCCTGACCATGGGCGACTACCCGGTCTGCGACTTCACCGGCGACGTCGCGGCCGAGACCGTCATGTACTGGGGGCACAACCCGGTGAATTCCGGGCCGGATGGCGAGACCCGCTTCAACGCCCGCGATTCGGCGGCCGCCGCCAAGCACATCATCGTCGTCGACCCGCGCGAGACCGAACTGGCCAAGCGGGCGGAGATCTGGCTGCAGGTGCGGCCCGGCGCCGACGATGCGCTGGGGCTGGCCATGCTCAACGTCATCATCGGCGAAAAGCTCTATGATGAGGTGTTCGTCAGCCGCTGGACCCACGGCTTTGCCGAACTGGCCGCCCATGTGCGGCAGTACACGCCGGAATGGGCCGAGCCCATCACCTGGGTTTCGGCCGAAAAGATCCGGGCGGCGGCCCGGCTGTTCGCCCAGGCCAAGCCGGCCCTGCTGGAATGGGGCTGCGCCATCGAGCACACGCCCAAATGCATCCAGACCATCCGGGCGCTGTCGATGCTTCCGGTGCTGACCGGCAATATCGAGATTCCCGGCGGCTGGGTGTTCGGCATGAAGGGCATCGGCCGTTTCCCCAGCCTGATCGAACTGCTGAGCCCGGAGGCCAACGCCAAGCGCCTGGGCGGGCAGCAGTTCAAGCTGCTGGGCGGCGAGGGCGCCGATCTGCCGGCCGCCCACATCCCGACCCTGCTTCAGGCCATGCGGGAGGGCAAGCCCTATCCGGTCAAGGCCTTCCTGGTGTTCGGCAACAACACGCTCACCACCTACGCCAACAGTTCGCTGGTCTACGAATCGCTGATGAAGCTGGACTTCATGGTCAATGCCGACCTGTTCATGACGCCCACCGCCGAGCTGGCCGATATCGTCCTGCCCGCCGCGTCGTGGCCGGAACTGGACCAGATCGCCGGCCTGCCGACCATCGCCGCCAACGTGGTGCTGGGCCAGCAGAAGGCGGTCCGGGTGCACGAGTGCAAGGCCGACGAGGAGATCTTCACCGAACTGGCGCGGCGCATGAACCTGCCCGGCTGCACCGAGCCGGTGCGCGACGTGCTGAACTCCCAGTTGAAGGGACTGGGGATCACCTTCGAGGAACTGACCCAGAAGGGCTTCGTCAAGGTGCCGTTCAAGTACGGCAAGCACGAGGAGAAGGGCTTCAAGACGCCGACCGGCAAGATCGAGCTCTATTCCACCCGGCTGGAGGACATGGGCTACGCCCCGCTGCCCTATTACGAGGAGCCGCCGGAAAGCCCGATCGCCTCGCCCGAAATCGCCAAGGACTTCCCCCTGGTGCTGACCACCGGCGGGCGCATTCCCTTCTACTTCAACTCGGAACATCGCCAGTTGCCCAAGCTGCGCAAGGCGCGGCGCGATCCGCAGGCGGAAATCCACCCCGAGACCGCAGCCCGCTTCGGCATCAATAACGGTGACTGGATGTGGATCGAGACCAGGCGCGGCCGCATGAAGCAGAAGGCCAAGGTCACCACCGGCATCGATGCGCGCGTGATCAACGCCGAGCACGCCTGGTGGTTCCCCGACGAGGAGGGGCCGGAATACGGAGTCTGGAAGTCCAATGTCAATCTGTTGACCAACAATGAACCGCCCTACGACCCGGCCATGGGAACCTATCAGCTCCGTGCACTGCTGTGCCGGATCGGCAAGGCGGAATAATCACCAAAACGGGAGGTTAGAGGCATGCATCGAACATTCTGGAAGGCGGCGCGGGCCGCAATGGTCGGGCTGGCGGCGCAAGCCGCCGTGGTCGGAGTAGCGGCGCTGGCGGCGTTTCCCGCCGGTGCGGAAACGGTCAAGGTCGGAGTGATTCTGACCTATTCGGGGCGCGATGCGGCGCTGGGCGAGCAGATCGACCGCGCCATCAATCTCTACATCAAGCTGCATGGCGCCGAACTGCCGGCCGGACTCAATGTGGAACTGGTCCGGCGCGACGATACCGGTCCCAACCCGGATGTGGCCAAGCGTCTGGCCCAGGAACTGATCCTGCGCGAGAAGGTTCAGATGCTGACCGGCGGCCAATGGACGCCCAACGCCACGGCGGTGGCGGCGCTGTCCAAGGAAGCCAAGGTCCCCTTCGTGGTGATGACGGCGGGCGGTTCGGCGGTGACCGAACAATCGCCTTACGTCATCCGCACCGGCTGGACCCTGTGGCAGACCAGCTATCCCCTGGGGCAATGGGCGGCCAAGCAGGGGCTGAAGAAGGCCTATACCGTGGTCAGCGACTTCGCTCCCGGCCATGACGGCGAGACCGCCTTCATCAAGGGCTTCACCGAGAATGGCGGCGACATCGTCGGATCGGTCCGCATCCCGCTCAAGACCAGTGATTACCTGCCCTATCTGCAAAAGGTCAAGGAAGCCAATCCCGAGACCATCTACCTGTTCAATCCGGGCGGTCCCCAGGCCACCGCCTTCATGAAGGCCTTCGACGACATCGGACTGACCCGGTCCAAGGTGAGGATTCTCGGCCCCGGCGATATCACCAGCGACGACGAACTGCCCAACATGGGCAAGGCGGCGCTGGGCGTCACCACCTTGCTGCAGTATTCGCCGTCGGCCGACCGGCCCGAGAACAAGGAATTCGTGGCGGCCTGGAAGAAGGAATACGGCGAGGCGTCGGTTCCCACCTTCTTCGCCGTGGCCGGCTGGGACGGCATGAAGGCCGTCTTCGACGCCATCATCGCCCAGAAGGGCAAGATCGAGGCGGACAAGACCATCGCCTTCCTGGCCAACTGGTCCAACCCCAAGAGTCCGCGCGGCCCCATCAAGATCGATCCGGCCACCCGCGACATCGTCCAGAACCAGTATATCCGCCGGGTCGAGGAGGTGGGCGGCAAGCTGGCCAATGTCGAGGTCGAGACCATTCCCCAGGTCGCCGATCCGTGGAAGGCCATGAAGAAGTAGGCCATCGGCCGGGGCCGGCTTCGACGCGCCGGCCCCGCCTTACCCAACCTGCCCGCAGCGGATTCCGTCGGAGATCATGGACATGGGGATACAGGCAACGACACGGTGGTCCGTGGTCGGCGTATCGATCCTGGCCGGCGTGGTGGCCGCGGCTCATATCGGCAAGGTTCCGACGGTGATTCCGGCCTTGCGCGGCGAACTCGGCCTGGGGCTGGTCGCCGCCGGCTGGGTGGTCTCCATGTTCAATACCCTGGGCTCGGCCTGCGGCATCGTCCAGGGCATGATCGGAGACACGCTCGGCCATCGCCGGTCCGCCCTTGTCGGTCTTCTCCTGCTGGCGATCGGCGGAGGGGTGGGGGCCCTGTCCTCCGATGAGGTGCTGCTGCTGATCGGACGCTGTATCGAAGGCGTCGGGTTCATCTCGGTGGTGGTGTCCTGTCCGGGCCTGATCCTGGCCGCGACGGCGCCCCGCGACCGGCGGCTGACATTCGGGCTTCTTGGGGTCTACATGCCGACCGGCGTGGCGATCGCCCTGGCCACGGCGCCCTTCATCGAAGCCGCCTTGGGGTGGCGGGGGCTCTGGATGGTGCTGGCCGGGGTTTCCCTCGGCATGGCCGCCCTCCTGGCCTGGATCACGCGGGAATTGCCCGGGAACGATGCCGTCCCCGGCGCCGGTACCGTCCGGGGCGTCGCCGACGACTTGCTGATGACGCTCCGGCAGCCGGGGCTGTGGTGGCTGGCCGCCGCCTTCACCGCCTATACCGTGCAGTGGTCGTCCCTGCTCGTATGGCTGCCCAGTGTGCTCATGGAGACCCGGCGGACCGATGCGGTCGGCGCCGCCGGGCTGACCGCCCTGATCGCCGCCGCCAATGCCCCCGGCGGCGTTCTCGGCGCATGGCTGCTGCATTGCCGTATCCCTCGCGGCCAACTGGTCGTCGGTGCCAATGCGGCCATGGGATTGTGCTGCATCGGGATTTTCTCTCCCACGCTCAGCGACCAGACCCGCTTTGCCCTGTGCCTGCTCTTTTCCGGTCTGGGTGGAATTTTGCCGTCCGCCGTGCTTGGCGGCACGGCCGTGCATGCCTCCGGGCCGCGCCAGATCGGGGCGGCCAACGGAATGGTCATACAAGGCTCCAATCTCGGCCAGCTGATCGGCCCGCTGACGGCGGCAGGCCTGGTCAGCCTGTTCGGCAATTGGGACAGCGTCCGCAGCTTCCTGGTCGGAGCCGCCATGCTTGGAGTGATCGCCGGGCTTCTGGTCGAGCAAAGCGAACGGAGGTTGTCTTATTCAGAGGCCGACTGATCCGCAGGGACCCCGTTCCGACCTTGCCGCCCAATGGAAAAAGCCGGGGGTGCTAGAATTCTGGCACCCCCTTTTAGTTTTCGGGGGAGGGACGTCTGGCTTTTCGACTCCCCCGACGGGAATAGCCGCCGCCAAGGCGGTGGGCCGCTCACCACCACAGTGATAAATAAAGCCGACTGAACGGTCAATTAATTATTTTATTATCGGTGATATGGCTGATCAATACTGGGTATGTGGGGCTTGACAAAGACCGAACGGACGGACTAATAATCGGAAATGGCTTGTGCGAGGGGATGATGCAGCCGCTAACGGGTCTTAAGGTGGTGGATTTCAGCACTTTGCTGCCTGGCCCGCTGGCATCCCTGATGCTGGCGGAGGCGGGGGCGGAGGTTGTCAAGGTCGAGCGCCCCGGCTTCGGGGACGAAAGCCGCCTCATGTCCTCCGCTGTTTTCGCCATGCTGAACCGGGGCAAACGCAGCCTTTGCATCGATCTGAAGGACGAGCGGCGGCGGGCGGAACTGCTCGACGTCATTGCCCGCGCCGATATTCTTATCGAACAGTTCCGCCCCGGAGTGATGGCCCGTTCCGGCCTGGGGTGGGATGCCGTCCGCGAGATCAATCCGCGACTGATCTATTGCTCCATTACCGGATATGGTCAGTCCGGTCCCAAGGCCGCGCGGGCCGGGCACGACCTGAATTATCTGGCCGAGGCGGGCGTGTTGTCGCAGTCCCGGTCCATGCCGCCGGTCCTGATCGCCGATATCGTCGGCGGGGCTTACCCGGCGGTGATCAATATCCTCCTGGCCCTGGCGGCGCGCGACCGCGACGGAGAAGGCCGCCACATCGACGTGGCCATGACGGACAACCTGTACCCGCTCATGTTCTGGGACCTGGCCCAGGGGCTGGTGGCGGGGAGTTGGCCGTCGGCCGGGCAGGGATTCTTTACCGGCGGCTTGCCGCGCTACCGCCTGTACGAAACCGCCGACAACCGGATGCTGGCGGTCGGCGCCGTGGAAGACCGGTTTTGGGCGGAATTCTGCGCCGTCATCGATCTGCCTCCTTCCTTGCGCGATGACCGGCGTGATCCCGCCGCCACTGCCGAAGGGGTGGCGAAGCTGGTCAGGCGGCACCCGTCCGACCACTGGCGGGCGATCTTCGCCGACAAGGATGCGTGTTGCAGCGTGGTCGAGGACCTGGAGGCCGCGCTGAACGCCCCCCATGCCCAAAGCCGCGACCTGTTCGGGTATCAGGTCCAACTGGAGGGTGGGGAGGTGATCCCCGCCCTGCCCGTGGCGGTGGCGCCGGCCTTCCGGTCGGAACGGCGCGTCGCGGCGGCTCCGCGTCTTGGGGAGGCCAACGGGTATGGAAATGTTTGACCGTCCGGGCGGTGTTATGCACCCTGGGCGAAAGGCCATGCGGCGGTGCGTGGCGCGGCGAAGCAAGGGGTTGATTGATGGCGAGGACCCGGTCCCAGGATTATGACGCGATCAAGGTCGCCATTCTTGATAAGGCGGCCGATCTGTTCGCGAAGCAGGGCTTTGCCAATACGTCGATTACCGAGATATCGGAAGTAAGCGGTCTTTCAAAATCGGGCATATACCATTACTTCAAATCAAAGCATGAGGTTCTTGACACCATAATTTCAGAGCATGTCGAGACGGTGTTCGATGTTGTCGGCTCGGCCATGCAGGCGTCGCCGGAGCCGGTCAAGCAGTTCGAGACTCTTACGCTGTTGCTGATGAAGACCTATAGCCGCTCAAAGAGCCGGCATACGGTTCTGATGAACGAACTGGGATGCCTGCACGAACGCGAGCGAGAGAGAATCGTGGCGTTGGAACGTCGTGTCGTAAGGTTTACGGAAAGCATAATCGAGAAGATCAACCCGAACTTGATGAAGAGTGTGGGCGTCAGTCGCCCCGTCATTATGCTTTTCTTTGGAATGATCAACTGGACTTATACGTGGTACGACGCCGGTCTGAGTGTCAGTCCCGAGAGGCTTGCCAGAATGGCTTCCAGTATCTTCATGAACGGCCTTCAGGCCACCGATTTTACCGACAACGGCAAGCCCCTGTAGTCTTGCCGCCCCATCGAAGGTGTTGAGGGGATTTTCCTGATCTAAAAAAAGACCGAACGGTCGGATATATAATAAAGCCAACGTGCTTTTGGGCAATGGGAGGTTTCAATGTCTAAGACTGCGTATCAGCATCCGGAGGTGGAGTGTCTCGATAGAGACGCGATTCTAGCCATCCAGAAAAGGAAGCTGGCCGTCCTGGGAGGGCGTTTGGCGAAGTCGCCCGACTGGGTCGCCCATTTCCGATCGGCGGGCATGTCTCCGACCGATCTGGCAAGCCACGACGCGCTCGCGGCGGCCCCGACCCTTGAGAAGACCAATCTTCGCGATCTCTACCCCTTTCCCATGCTGACCAACGACATGTCGACGGTCCGCCGCTTCATCGCGACGTCGGGCACCACCGGATTGCCCGTCATGTTCGGCATGACCGACCGCGACCTGGATCATCTGCTGGCCTATCAGATGTGCCGTATCCTGCGGACGGCCGGGGTCGAGCCGAGCGACCGGTTCTACCAGGGCTATGGCTACGGCCTTTGGGTCGGGGGGCTGGCGCTGGACGTGGGGCTGAAGGCCTACGGCGCCACCAATTTCCCGTTGGGGCCGGGGCGGGCCGAACTGGCCCTGGCTTATTTGCGCGACCATGGCTACACCGCCTGCTCCATGTCGCCGCTCTGGCTGATGACCCTGGTGACCGCCGCGCATGAAATGGGGATGGACCCCAAACGGGACTGGAAGCTTCGCGTCGGCCTGTTCGGCGGACAATCCGTTTCGGCGGCGTTCCGCGACCAGTTGGAGGCCGCCCTGCCGCCCGGCTTCATCGCCCACAATATTTACGGAACCACCGAGGCGGGCGGGCCAGTGCTCGGTATTTCCTGCCCGTATTCCCATGATCGGGACGAGATGCACCTGATCAACGAGGACACCATCATCACCGAGATTCTCGACCCGGCGACCATGTCGCCGGTCGGGCCGGGCGAGGTCGGCGAACTGGTGATCACCACCCTGGACCGCGATGCCAGTCCGGTGGTTCGCTGGCGGACCCGCGATCTCGTCCGATTGTCCGATCACCCATACGACTGCCCCTGCGGCCGCAAGGGCATGCCGCTGGTCGGCCGGATCATCGGTCGCAGCGACGACATGCTCAAGGTCCGCGGCGTCATCGTGTTTCCCACCCAGATCGAAGACATCATCGCCAATACGGAAGGAGCGGTGAAAGAGGCGTGGCATATCGTCATCGACCGCGAGGACAAGGTCCTCGAGGAAATCAATATCGAGATCGAAAAGACCAAGGGTTCCAACGTCCCCCGCGAGGACGTGGCCTACAGGGTCCAGCATGCCGTCCATTCCCGAATCGGCATCAGGGCCAATGTCATTTGCCACGATGAAGGCACGCTTCCTCGATACGAGGCCAAAGCCGTGCGTGTCCATGTGAGGAAAAACTGACGGAGGAGGCGAGAATGTTCAAGAACGGAGCACGAGCCATAGGAATGCTTTTGGGCGTCATGGCATCTTGGGTCGCGGCTGTTTCCGGTCCCGCCACCGCCGCCGAGCCGATCCGGATCGGGGCGGTTCTGGGGGTGACCGGGGCGGTGTCGTATATCGGCGACCCCGAGCTCAAGACGCTGGAAATGCTGGTCGACCAGATCAACGCCAAGGGCGGCCTGCTGGGGCGGCCGGTCAAGCTGATCGTCTACGATGACGGCGGCGATGCCGCCGCCGCCCGCACCTATACCAACCGGTTGATCGAGGGCGACAAGGTGGACGCCATCATCGGAAGCAGCACCAGCGGAGCCAGCCTGGCGATTTTGCCCCTCGCCGAAAGGGGCGAGATGCCCATGATCTCCCTGGCCGGGGCGGAGCCCATCGTGGTTCCCGCCAGGAAATGGGTGTTCAAGACTCCTCAAACCGACCGGATGGCGGTGGTCCGGACCTTCGACGACATGAAGGCCCGGGGAATCACCAGGATCGCGCTGCTGACCGGGGCGGACGGGTTCGGCAAGTCCGGACACGACATCGCGGTCGACATCGCGGCGGCGAACGGCATGACCATTCTGCTGGACGAGGTGTTCTTCCCCAAGGACGTCGACATGGGGGCACAGCTCGCCAAGGTCCGGACCGCCGCCGACGTCCAGGGAGTCCTGGTCATCGGAGCCGGTGTCGCACCGGCGATCCTGACCAAGAATTACCGCCAGCTTGGCATGACCTACCCGCTGTATCACTCCCACGGAGTGGCGTCCCAGTCCTTCATCGACATGGCGGGAGAGGCGGCGGAAGGGGTGCGTCTGCCTGCTCCGGCCCTGCTGGTGGCCGGCGATCTGTCGTCCTCCGATCCCCAGCGGGAGGTGGCGCTCGGCTACATCCGTTCCTACCAGGAGCGCTACGGCAAACCGCCGTCGCCGTTCGGTGGCTATGCCTTCGATGCCTTCAACATGCTGGTCGAGGCCATCAAGCGGGCCAATTCGGTCGATCGTGGAAAGGTTCGTGACGCCATCGAGGCGACCAGGAGCTTCGCCGGCACCGGGGGCGTGTTCACCATGAGCGCCCAAGACCACATGGGGTTGGACGCATCGGCCTTCCGCATCGCCGAGGTTCGGGGCGGCGTCTGGCGTCTGGCCACTCCGTAGGGATGGCCGGGCGCCGGGGCGGTATCCGCCATCTGGAAAGGGGGCGGATGCCGCCGCGCTGCGGGTGGAGATTAAAGACCGTACGGGTGGTCTATATATTCCGCCCTTCCGGTCGACGATGAACTCGGCATAAATCCGATAATCCTGGAGTGTTGACGTGGAATGTCGTGTCTCATATAGTCATTTAACAGACCGATCGGTCGGTCTTTTAAATATGGGTGGAGCCGATGGTGTGGGGTCTCTGAACGTCCCTGTGCCGTGTTCGCTGTGAAGTCGGAGATGGACCGATGAAAAGAGAAACCGATTACGGCTATGCGCTGAAGTCTGTGTATGGTCCCGAGGATGTTGCCGGGTTTGACTATTCCAGGGATCTCAACGATCCGGGGGGGTACCCCTATACCCGGGGCTATTATCCCGAGGGCTATCGCAGCCGGATGTGGACCCAGCGGATGACGGCCGGGCTCGGCACGTCGGTCGATGCCAACAAGGTCCTGAAAAAATATCGCGACATGGGTCAGGTCG
Organism: Magnetospirillum sp. 15-1; assembly: GCF_900184795.1. Taxonomy (NCBI): domain Bacteria; kingdom Pseudomonadati; phylum Pseudomonadota; class Alphaproteobacteria; order Rhodospirillales; family Rhodospirillaceae; genus Magnetospirillum; species Magnetospirillum sp. 15-1. Next base: position 773,886 of record NZ_FXXN01000028.1, read on the forward strand.
GCGGAATCTGCGTCATCAGCGACCGCGTTTTCTCAGACTGTATCGACCCGGATCATCCGCTCGGCCGCCGGGAGGCCGGCGTGCTGGGCTGGCCGGGCTGCTCCCTCCTCGAATTCGAGGAGATGATGGAGGATATTCCCCTTACTGGTCAGTCGATCACCCTGCTGGGCTCCAGCGCCCCCAGCACGCTGAGGCTGGCCTATGTGGTGGCGCTTGCCCAAAAGCGCGGGATCGATCCCAGCAAGATCCATGGCAGCGTCATGGAATCGCCGTTCGAGAACTATTTCGGCCAGACCGACGTCAGTCCGTTCGATCTGAATCTGAAGCTGTTTCTCGATGCGTCGGAATACGTGCTGCGCAACAAGATTCGCATGCGGGCCAGCATTATCTCCCAGCATTTCCAGGAATCCGGGGGCAACAGCGCCCAGGCGCTGGCCGTCAACCTGTCCATGGTCAAGGAGATCTGCGGGCGCCTGATCAACGAGCGTGGCCTCGACTTCGATACCACTTCTCTGTTGCCCTACGAACTGGTCAGCGTCGGCACGCGGTTCTTCGAGGAAATCGCCAAGATGCGGGCCCTGCGGCGCATGTACGCCAGAATGGCGAAGGAGGAGTTCGGCGCGAAAACCGAAAAGGCCTGCCAGTTGCTGATGGCGGTCCATACCTCGGGCCGGACCATGACCTATCAGCAGCCTTTGAACAATATCGCCCGGTGCGCCATCCAGACGTTGGCCGGCGTCATCGGCGGCTGTTCCGCCCTGGACAACGCCACCTTGGACAACGCCCATTCCGAGCCGTCGGCCCTGGCGGCGCGGATGTCGCTGAATACCCAGCACATCGTCGCCTACGAATCCGGGGCCGCCGACGTGGTGGACCCCCTGGCGGGCTCCTACTTCGTCGAGGCCCTGACCAACAAGGTCGAGGAAGAGGGCTACAAGATCTACAACGAAATCCAGGCCATGGGCGGGATGGTTGCCGCGCTTAAAAAGGGCTTCATCCAGGAAATGCTCTCCGCCGAGGCGGCCAAGAAATTCCGCGAGATCGACGGCAAGGAGCGTCTGGTGGTCGGCGTCAATCACCTGGTGATCCCGCCGGAAGATGACTTCGAGATCCCCATCCAGGAAGTCCACTCCCAGGATTCGGAGACGATCGCCAACCGCATGGCCGAATGGAAGCCGACGCGCGATCAGGCGCTTCTGAACGCCACCATCGGCCAGTTGTATGCGGACGCGCGAAAGGATGACCGCTTCAACCTGATGCCGTCGATCATCGAGGCGGTGAAGGCCTACGCGACGGTGGGCGAGGTCATGGGGGTCATTCGCAAGGGGCGCGGTCTCAGCTATGACCCGTTCGAGATGATCGAATGCCCTTTCACGTTTGAGTAGGAGGATTTGATCATGCTGAAAGGAAAGGGAATCAAGGCCATCGTGTCGATGATCGGCCTGGATGGGCATACCACCGGCGGCGAAATCGTCGCCCGGGTTTTGCGGGATGCCGGTTTCGAGGTGATCTATCTCGGCGCCACCCAGACACCGGAAATGATTCTGCAGGCGGCCATTCAGGAAGACGTCGACGTCATCGGCATCAGTTCGCACGCCTCCAACTACATCCAGATCGAATATCTGGTGGAACTGCTGCGCAAGAACGAGATGTCCGACGTTCCGGTGATCTGCGGCGGCAACATCCCCAAGCACGTCGCCAAGCAACTGAAGGGCCGGGGAGTGGCCGAGGTGTTTCCGCCCGGAAGCTCCAGCGCCGACATCATCGGCTACATCGTCGCCAACGCGAGGGGAGCTCAGCGGCGCTCGGCTTGAGGCGCTCCGGGAGGTTGTCATGAAAATCAACGGCGAGGACAAGGGACTGATCGACGCCCTGGGTTCCGGCGATATCAGGACCTGCGCCCGGATCATCAGCCGGATCGAGCGTGGCGACACCGAGGTCGTCTCGCTGCTGCAGGCCCTTTATCGGGCGGGGGGGCGCAGCCGGGTGGTCGGTGTCACCGGACCGCCCGGGGCGGGCAAAAGCTCGCTGGTGAGCCAGTTGGTCAAGGTCTGGCGGAAGCGGGGGCTGAAGGTGGCGATCCTGGCCGTCGACCCCTCCAGCCCGTTTTCCGGCGGAGCCGTGCTCGGCGACCGCCTGAGGATGGCCGAGCACAGTTGTGATGACCAAGTGTTCATCCGCAGCATGGCGTCACGCGGCCAGCTCGGCGGCCTGACCAAGGCGGTTGGCGACGCTCTTACCGTTCTCGACGCCATGCCCTGGGATATCGTCGTGGTCGAGACGGTGGGAGTCGGTCAGAACGAAACCGACATCATCCGTCATGCCGACGTCGTCGCCCTGGTGCAGACCCCCATGGGAGGGGACGATATCCAGGCGGCGAAGGCCGGGATCAACGAAATCGGCGATATCTACGTGGTGAACAAGGGTGACCATCCCGACGCCAACCGGACCTGTCGCCAGCTTCGCGACATGATCTCTCTCGGCCAGCATCTGAATCCCGGCGACTGCTCCTGGGTTCCGCCGGTGATCAAGACACAGTCGCTGCTTGGACAGGGGGCGGATGAACTGGCGGACCAGATCGAAAACCGCTTCCGGAACCTGCGGGAAAATCCGGAAATGGCTCGCCGTCGCGCCCGAGAGCGGATACGTCACCGCACTGCGGAAATCGTTCGCGACATGCTTGACCGGCGGCTCCACTCCGAGGACGGCCAAGCGGTCGAGGCCATGATCGATTCTGTGCTGGTCCGGGAGCGGGACCCCTATGCCCTTGCCGCCGGGCTCATCGCCGCCATGACCTGAGGTTTTAGGTATCGAGGCAGAGCAGGAACAGCTGGTGCTGGCTGCAAATTCCCAGCTTGGCGTAGGCGCGCTTGCGATAGGTGGCCACCGAGTTCGCGGTGATCCCCAAATCCAGCGCGATGGCTTCGGTGGTGTAGCCGGTGACGATGCGACTGCACACCTCGCGCTCGCGCACCGCCAGCGATGGCGCCCGGCGGTTGAGGATGCGCGATACCGTGGCCGGGTCCGGCCGGGATGGTTCGGCCGGGGTCGCGCGCAGCTCCAGGTGGCGGAGGATGCATTGCGACGCGGTCTCGGCCAGCCGGGCCAGATTCTCCACCTCCCGCAGCGAGAACGCCTCGGTACCGGTGGCGAAATAGTAGTTCTGGTAGATGGCGTGGGTCTGGCTCTGGTCGAGGATGGAGAGCTTGCCCTCCAACTGGGCGTCGTCGAAGAAGTGGCGCCGGTACCAGTCGTCCTCGATCTGCCCGCGCCGCATCAGGCCCAGGCATAGCCCCTGGCGCTTGGAGCGCGTCAGGCGGTCCAGGGTGGGGTCGCGCTGGAAGAACCGTTCCGAGACGTATTGGCCGACCAGATCCGAGGCCATTTCCGGACAGGCCCGGTGCCAGGAGAACAGCGGGCGGGTCCGCTCGCCCTCCAGCGAAACCACGTTGATCTGGTCCAGATTGGCGGCGGCGGCCAGCAGATCGGCCAGCCGCGCCTCGAACCGCTCCTGGCCGATGGCGGCGATCACCGCCGCCAGCCGCCGGCCAAGGTCGCCGTCGCCCGTCCGGGCGGCGATCTCGCTGTAATCCTGCCAATCGGCCGACGACGACCGGCCCCCCGGGCCTTTCAAGCCGATGGGTGCTTCCATTGCGCGATCCTCCCTCCGAGCGGGCCTTGTTTCGCCCTCTTCAGGCAAAGACCCTAACATGCCCAAGGTGATGCGGCCAACGCTGAAGTTACTGTATGGTAACTATGTTACTTGGTGGTAACTAAGCCCTTGCCATCGGTATGGGGGGAGGCTAGCCTTCGCCATGATTTCAGCCCGAGGCGGAAGGCGCGTGACGCGAATGGCAATTCCCAGGCAGGGCAGCCCGGCCTTTCCCAACCGCGCCGCCCAGCGGGAACTGAAGCTCGAGGCCCTGTATGAATGTGCCGCCGGCGCCTTCACCGAAAAGGGCTTTCACGGCACGTCGCTGGACGACATCGCCACCGCCCTGGGGATTTCCAAGCCGGCGCTCTACCGTTATGTCCCTAATAAGCAGGCTCTCTTGTACCGGCTGCACTGCCTGTCCCTGGACGCGGCCGAGGCGGCGGTGACCGAGGGCGAGGCCAGTCCGGCCGATGGCGTCGAGCGGCTGCGCATCGCGCTCTATCTCTACATCCGCTCGCTGACCGCCTCGTCCAGCGCCTGTCTGGTGCTGATGGAGGAGGGCACCATGACCGGCGCCGAGAACGAGGCCATCCTGGCCCGGCGCCGCGCCTTCGAGGGCCGCTTCCGCGCTCTGGTCGCCGACGGCATCGCCGATGGCTCCATCGTGCCGTGTGATCCCAAGCTGGCGGTGTTCAGCGTCCTGGGAGCGGGCAATTGGGTGTCGCGCTGGTTCAGGGCGGGCGGAGCGCGCTCGGGCGACGACATCGCCCGTGCCATGAGCCGGCAACTGGCCCGTGGCCTGGCCTCCGACCCGTCCCGCTATCTCCTGGAATAACAAGGGCCGCGCCACCCGTGGGATGGCGCGGCCAGTTGGCCGGTGGAAGGTACCCGCTGAAGACCGGCCTGGAAGATGGTTTCAGTCCACCAGGGACCAGGACCCACCTTTCACCTCGACGACATGGAAGGCCCGAAGCGACAGGCCCAGATGATCGGCGGCGGTCATGGATACGATGCCGCCGGTACCCACGTAACCCGACGTCTTCTCGATCTCGTCCCTGACCTTGGCCTTGTCGGTGGAGCCGGCCCGGTTGATGGCGGCCATGACGATCTGCAGCGCGTCGTAGGCGTGGCCGGCGAAGGTGGACGGATCGGTGGCGGCCTTGGCCTGATAGGTCTTGGCGAACAGGGTGACCACCGGCTTTTGCGGGTCGGCGGCGGGCAACTGGTCGGCCACCACCAGTCCGCTGGCCGGCAGCCTGACCCCTTCGGCGGCATCGCCGGCCAGACGGATGAACTCCTTGGAGGCGACGCCGTGGGACTGGTAGAGCGGCAGGGTGATGCCCAACTGGCGGTAGTTCTTGGTGACGATGGCCGGACCCTGGCCCAGACCGAAATTGAACACCGCCTGAACGCCGGGAGTATTCTTGATCTTGGTAAGCTGGGCGGTGACGTCGGGGTCCTTGGACGAATAGATCTCGTCGGCGACGATCTCGACGCCGCTGTCCTTGGCCACCTTCAGGGTCTCGTCATGGCCCGATTTGCCGAAGCCGGCATCCTCGGAAATGATCGCCGCCTTGGTGATGCCGCGCTTCTTCATGTCGGCCAGCACCCGTTCGGCGGCCATGCGGTCGTTGTGTGAGACCTTGAACACCCACTTCTTGACCGGTTCGACCACCACCACGGCGCCGGCCAGGGAGATGAAGGGGGTTTCGCCCCGCTCGATCAGCGGCACCATGGCCATGGTGGTGGCGGTGGTGGTGCCGCCGATCAATACGTCCACATTGTCGTTCTGGATCAGGCGCTTGACGTTGCCGACCGCCTTTTCCGCCTGACCGCCGTCGTCATAAGTGATCAGCTCGAGCTTGCGGCCCAGGACGCCGCCTTCCTTGTTGATCTGCTCGATATACATCTCGAGGACCTTCTTCTCGGGTTCGCCGAGAAACGAGGCCGGGCCGGTGAAGGACAGCGGCGCGCCGATTCTGATGGTTTCGGCGCCCCGGGCCGCCTGGGCCGACAGGGCGAGGCCCAGGCCAAGCGCGGCCGTGAGCATTTGCCTTCTGGACATGAACATGACGTTTTCCTCCCCACTCCTGTTTCACGCTTTTCTGAGGTCCTTGACGCGGACCGCCTTGCCGAGCGAGCGCGGAAGCTCGCCCGGATTCCTCAGAACGACGTCGCAGGTGACGCCGATCAGACTTTTGACGTGATGGCGGATGTCGGCCCCGACACGGGAATAGTCGCCGTCGGCCAGCAGCGGGTCGGCCTCGACCTCCACGGTCAGGTGGTCCATGGCGCCCTCGCGGCGCACCACCAACTGGTAATGGGGAGCAATGCCGTCACGGCCCAGCAACACGGATTCCACCTGGGACGGATAGACGTTGACGCCCCGGATGATCAGCATGTCGTCGGAGCGGCCGGTGATCCGTTCCAGCCGGACATGGGTGCGGCCGCAGCCGCAGGGCGCGGTCATCAGGCGGGTGATGTCGCGGGTGCGGTAGCGCACCATGGGCAGTGCCTGCTTGGTCAGCGTGGTGATGACCAGTTCCCCCACCTCGCCGGGCGGCAGCGGTTCCAGCGTTTCGGGGTCGATGACCTCGAACAGGAAATGGTCTTCCCAGCCGTGCAGGCCGTTGCGCTCGGGGCATTCGGCGCCGACCCCCGGCCCCATGATCTCGGACAGGCCATAGGTGTCCTGGGCGTGCACGCCCAGACGGCGGTCGATATCGGCCCGGATGCCCTCGCTCCAGGGCTCGGCTCCGAACACCGCCAGACGGAGCGGGCCGCCGGCCAGGTCGATGCCGTCCTTTTCGGCCTGCTCGGCGATGTTGAGCGCGTAGGAGGGCGTACAGGCCAGAACGGTGGCGCCAAGATCGGCGATCATGGCGATCTGCTTCTCGGTATTGCCGCCCGACATGGGGGTGACGGTGCAGCCCAGACGCTCGGCCCCGTAGTGAAAGCCCAGGCCGCCGGTGAACAGGCCGTAGCCATAGGCATTGTGGACCAGATCGCCCGGCCGCGCGCCGCAGGCCGCCAGGGTCCGGGCTCCCAGGTTGGCCCAGGTCTCCAGATCGGCCCTGGTATAGCCGACCACCGTGGGCTTGCCGGTGGTGCCCGAACTGGCGTGCAGGCGGCTCAGCCCCTCGCGCGGGACGGCCAGCAGGCCGTAGGGGTAGTTGTCGCGCAGGTCGAGCTTGGTGGTGAAGGGGACGTGGCGCAGGTCGTCCAGGCTGCCCACGTCGGCCGGCCTGATCCCCTTGGCGGCGAAGGCCCGGCGATGATGGGCCACATTGTCGCAGGCGTGGCCCAGGGTCCAGCACAGACGGCGCAGTTGCAAATTCTGGAGTTCGTCGCGCGACATGGTCTCGTGCACGGGGTCGAACATGGCAGCCGACGCTGCCCGCGTGATGACGGACATTGATTCCTCCGAAGCCGTTCCCTCGTTCCCCGCGCGGTCTTGGGCCGCGTCGGGGGTGATCACTCGGCGGCGGATCGCCGCTGAAAGCCCTGCAGCGTCTCGACCCGCCGGTCGACCGAGGCCTGGATGCGCTCCAGGTCGGCGGGGGCCAGATGCTTGTACTTGCCGATCATCCGCACGTAATCGGCCACCGGCCGGGGGCGCTCGACCCCGCGGGTGAAGCGCAGGCCGTCCGCCGGGGTGAAGTCCCACAGGGTGACGAAGTTGCTTTCCACCTGGCGGCGGCAGACTTCCGTGGTCATGGCCGCCGGAAAGCGCCAGCCGGTGGGGCAGGGGGCGTGGACGTGAAGATAGGCGAAGCCGGCGCGGCTGGCGGCCAGGGCACGTTCCAGCTTGGCGTGGTAGTCGTCGAGAAAGGCGGTCGACGCGGTGGCCACATAGGCGCAGCCGTGGCCCGTCATCAGTTGCGGCAGGTACTTGCCGTCGGTGGACTTGCCCCGTCCGACCTCGCCCACCGGGGTGGTCGAGGTCCACGACCCGAAGGTGGTGGAGCCCGAGGCCTGCATGCCGGTATTCATGTAGCCTTCGTTGTCGACGCAGATGAACAGGACGTGCTCGCCCCGCTCGGCGGCGCCCGACAGCGACTGGAAGCCCACGTCCACCGCGCCGCCGTCGCCGGCCAGGGCCACCACCGTGACGTCCTTGCCCTTGCGCTCGTACTGGCGCTTGATGCCGCCCAGCATGGCCGCCGTGTTGGTCAGCAGCGGGTGGAAGATGGGGACCTTGGAGCCGGTCTGGCCGTTATAGCCCACCGTGCCCATGCCGGGGATGCAGCCGGGCGGCGCCGCCACGATGGACTCGCGGCCGACGCGGCGCATGGTGTGGCGGATCAGCAGTTCGGAATTGCAGCCCTGGCAGGCTGACAGGCCGGGGACGAACATATCCTCCCGCTCGGCGTGGACCGCATGCAGGCGGGCGGCGGCCGACAGGTGCTCCAGCGCGCCCTTGGAGCAGGCGGGAACGCAGGCCGGGGCGCCGTCGCACATGTCGCATTTGCCCACATGCCCGGCGGCCGGATCGAAGGCGATGCCGCCATAGGCGCAGCCCAGGGTGCACAGATGGCAGTCGACGCACAGTTCGGCCGACCAGCCGACGACACCCGTGCGGCCATGCTTGTCCAGGGCACCGGCCGGGCAGTTGGCGACGCATTTGGGATCGCCGCACTGGCGGCACAGCGCCATCTCCCAGCCTTGGTCCACGCCCGCCACCACCGAGATGCGGCTGGCGCCTCCCTTGGCGTCGGAGCAGGCTTTCATGCAATCGCCGCAGCCGTCGCAGCGTTCGGGGATGAAGCGGATGGTGTCTTGCGCGGCCAAGTCTACCTCCAGCCCTGCGACATCAGGGCGCGGGCGGTTTCCAGGGGATGGGAGAGAAAGCGGTCCCGCACCGGGGCAAGGTCGGTGCGGCGCTGGATCAGCCGCCACAAGATGCCGGCATCCACCACCCGGTCGATGGCGGCCAGTCCGATCAACCGGTTGTCACGCAGCACCACGCGGCAATAGCCATCTGACCGGTCGGTGTGGACTTCGGCACCTTCGCCTTCCGGGGTGGCGGCCGCTCCGACCGCCACGGCGTGACGGCCGAAGAAGCCGTAGGTGTTGAGGGGAATGCCGCCGCCATAGGGAACGAGGTCGGCGTCGCCGGCCATGTCCATTCCGGCGATGCGGCCCTGCTCGACGGCCTCGGGCAGGGTGCCATTGATGATAGACCGACCGGTCAGAAATCCCTTGGCCTGGGCCACGTCGCCCGCCGCCCAGATGCCGTCCACGTTGGTGCGCATGCGCTCGTCCACCAGGATGCCCCTGTCGGTGGCGACCGGGCCGCCGGCCAGCAGATCCGTGGCCGGGCGCACTCCCGCCGCCACCAGCAGCAGATCGGCCTCCAGCTCGGTTCCGTCGTCGAGGCCCAGGCGGCACGGCTCCGACCCCGCCGCCCGCTCCAGGCGGCGGCCCATCAGCATGCGGACGCCGTGGCGTTCGAAGGTCGCGCCGATCAGGGCGGCGGCCTTGGCGTCGAAATATTCGGCCAGGACGTGGGGGCGCATCTCGACCACGGTGACGTCGAGGCCTGCCTCGGCCAGGGTCTCGGCGGCGTGCAGGCCCACCAGACCGGCGCCCAGCACCACGGCGCGGCGGGCACTTGCCGCGTGCACACGGATGGCCAGGGCATCGTCCAGGGTGCGCAGGACATGGTAGGCACCGGGTTTCAGTCCCTCGACCCTCGGGATCGCCGGCTCGGCTCCGGTGGCCAGCAGCAGTCGGTCATAGGTCCAGCGCCCGCCATCGGCCAGCCGCACGGCGCGGGCGGCGGGATCGACCGCCACCACCCGGGCGTCCTGGACCAGTTCCGCCCGGTTCCCGGCGAACCACTCCGCCTTGGCCAGGGCGACCCGATCGGGCGAGGAGCGTCCCGACACCACATAGGGCAGGATGGTCGGCGAGTAGGGCAGGTGTTTTTCCCCGCTCAGCATCACCAGGCGTCCATCGGGGTCGCTCATGCGGATGGCGGCCAGGGCTTCGCGGCCGGCATGGCTGGCGCCGACGATCAGGTATTTGGCGTGGGCGTCAGTCATGCTCGTTCAACCAGATGGGGGAGGCGGGACTCTCGCCGGCCGCCGCCTGGGCGGTGGCGGCGATGACGCGGGCGAAGTGCTCGGCGGTGATGTCGGCGCCGGCCAGACCGCCGATGCAGCCCACCAGGGGAATGCGCACCGGCGAGGCGAACAGGGCGGTCATCACGTCCTGGTGCAGCGGCCCGCAATTCCAGGCGAACGACACCGAACGGTCGACGATGCCGGCTGCCCTGACCTTGGAGAGGGCGGCGATGACCGCCTCGCACGGGAAGGGACGGTAGGTCTTCACCTTGATCAGGCCGACCTTCTCGCCCCGTTCGCGCGCCGCGTCGACGGCGTCCTTGCCCGCCCCGGTCATGGAGCCGATGGTAACGATGGCGATGTCGGCGTCGTCCAGGCGGTATTCCTCGACCAGGGGCGCCCAATGGCGGCCGAAGCGCTCGGCCCATTCGGCATGGATATCCGAGAGCACCCGCAGGGACTGGGCCATGGCCCCCACCTGGCTCTTGCGGTAGCCGACGAAGGACGCCGCTCCGCCGGGACCGGTGCCGCCGGTCAGGGGGTCCACCGCCATGGGCCGCGCCGGGTCCAGCGCGATGTGCCAGTTGACCGCCGCCTCGCCCAGGAACTCGTCCACCAGCCCGGCGGCGGGCATCTCCACCCGCGACACGCCGTAGGACAGGTAATTGCCGTCGTGGCAGACATTGACCGGCAGCAGCACGTCCTTGTGCTCGGCCAGCTTGAAGGCCATGACCACGGTGTCGAGAACCTCCTGCACGTCCTCGCAATAGACCTGAATCCAGCCGCATTCGCGCACGCTCATGGCATCCTGCTGGCCGCCCCACACGCATTGCGGCGACAGCATGTCGCGGGTGACCAGCGACACCACCATGGGCAGGCGCAGGCCCGGCGTCCTGACATAGGGCTCGAACATGAAGGCCAGCCCCGGCCCCGAGGTGGCGGTATAGGTCCGGGCTCCGGCCAGACAGGCGCCCTGCAGCGCCGACAGCACCGAATGCTCGCCCTCGGCGTTGATCAGTTCGGCGCCCAGCACCCCGTCGGCGACGAATTGCGACAGGCTTTCCACCAGCGAGGATTGGGGCGTGATGGGGAAGACCGAAACCACGTCGGGGCGGGCCAGCACCACCGCGCGGGCGGCGGCCTCGTTGCCGTCGCAGACGATCATTTGTGACGAGTTTGGCATCTGGTTCATCAGGCCGCGTCCTCCTCGACCATGGCGATGGCGTTCTGCGGGCATTCCTGGGCGCAGACGCCGCAGCCCTTGCAGACGCTCATGTCGGCGGTGAACCAGCGGGGCTTCTCGGCGATGCACTGCACCGGACAGAACAGCCAGCACACCGCGCACTTGACGCATTTGGCGCGGTCGACCACCGGCCGCAGCGCCCGCCAGTCGCCCGGCAGCATGGCGCTCAGCCGCGTGGCGATGGGCGCCAGATCCTTGGGCAGGTTGGAGGGGTCAGGCATAGGCATGGCAGGATTCCTTGAGGTCGAGCACTTCGGTCGCGTCGTAGCCGCGCCGGATGGCTTCGAGATTCTGGGCCAGCCCGGCGTCGCGGAAGTGCGAGCCCTCCATGGCGCGGGCCAGGCCGTCCAGCGAGACCATGCCGGTGGTCCGCGCCAGGGCGCCCAGCATCACCGAGTTGGTGATGGGCCGCTTGAACAGATCCATGGCGATGGAGACCGCATCCACCAGCCCCAGGCGGCGGGCCGATGGCGGCAGGTCCAGCTCGGCCGGGCGCTTGCGGCTGGCCAGCACCAGGGTGGCGCCTGGGGCCATGCCGGCGAAGATGTTGACGGCACGCCCCAGGGTCTGGTCGATGCAGACGATGACGTCGGGGTGGTAGATGTTGGTCAGGCTGCGGATGGGCTTGTCGTCGACCCGGAGAAAGGCCGAAACCGGGGCGCCGCGCCGCTCGAAGCCGAAGGTCGGGATGGCGATGGCCCATTTGCCTTCCTCGGCCAGGGCCTGGGCCAGGATGCCCGCCGCCATGACCGTTCCCTGGCCGCCGCGCCCGTGCAGTCGAATCTCGTTGGTCATTGCTTGTCCCTCAGGCGCCGGGCGGGTGCTCCCGCACCCTTGGCTCCTCCGCTACGCTCCGGGGCGCTCAATGCGCCCGCGCTCGGCTTTGCCTCGCTCATGACGCCGCCCCCCAACCGGGCTTCACGCCGGTGCCCGTGGTGCCGCGCCCCCGTGCCGGAGTGACCGGCAGGGCGAATCCCTGGGTCATGGCCATGCGGGTGATCAGCACGTATTTGAGGAACCAGCCCGCGACCACGGCCAGCAGGCCCGCTGCTAGCGACAGCCCGAACACCGCCAGCAGGGCCGGCAGCAGGTGCCCGGCCAGGACCAGCGGCATGTCCAGGCGGCGGGCGGCCGCCATGGCTTGGGCGGGGGCCTTCAGCCGGGCCAGATAGGCACGCCAGACCACATAGCGCAGCGCCAGCAGCAGCGCCAATCCCCGGCCCAGCCAGGGCACGTCCGCTCCGGTCACACCGGCCAGCAACACGGCCGCCCCCGCCCCTTCGGCGGCGGCGGTGGCAAGGATCAGCGGCAGGGTCAGTCCGGCCCGCCAGGCCGGGATACCCTTGGCGCTGGTGAGAATGCGGCCCTGGCACCAGACGAAGCCCATGGCCACCAGCGCCATCAGTCCCAGTAGGCCGGGGGAACTGAGCAGCGCCGCGCCGCTGCCCACCGCATAGAGCGCCATGGCGACGATGCCTTCGCGGGTCATCCACGAGGTCTGGGGGTGGAAGAACACGTTGAGCGCCCGCCAGGGCCTGCCGATCTCCAGCCAGACGCAGGCCAGCCCCAGGCCGATCAGGGTGCCGCCGACCACGGCGGTCAGGCTTGGGGGCAGGCCGGCGGCGAAGCCCAGGGCCAGCAGGCCGGAACCGGTGCCGCCGCCGATGAAATTGCCGGCCGCCCGCCAGTCCCAACTGGTTTGCCGGTGAGGGGAGTGCATGCTCATTGACCCTTGTCCCACAGGTAATAAAAGCCCGGTCCGGTTCCCTGATCCTCGTGCATGCGGAACCACTGGTTGTCCGCGATCAGCCGGGATACCGCGCTGTCCGGGTCGTCCATGTCGCCAAAGCGCAGCGCCCCGGAAATGCAGGAATTGACGCAGGCCGGCGTGGCTTCGGGGTCGACGCCGGGCACCTTGCCGGCCTTGATCCCGGCATCGATGCGGTCGACGCAGAAGGTGCATTTGGTGGCGACGCCGATCTTCTCCTCGGCCAGACGCGCCCGCTCGTTGTCCATGGGCTGGGCGCCATAGGCGTATTCGGTCCTGTCCACCTTGAAGCGGGCCTCGTAGGGACAGGCCACGGCGCAGTAGGCGCAGCCGATGCACAGGTCGTAGTCGATGGTGACGATACCGTCGGCCCGCTTGGCGGTGGCGGTCGAGGGGCAGACCTCCAGGCAGGGCGGTTCGTCGCAATGCTGGCAGCCGGTGGGCAGGAAGATGCGCCGCACGTCCGGGTAGTCGCCGGCTTCCATGTCCAGCACCCGGCGCCACTGCACGCCGGGCGGCGTGGCGTTGGTTTCCTTGCAGGCCGCCGTGCAGGTCTGGCAGCCGACGCAGCGCCGAAGGTCGGCGACCATGATGTAACGGGTCATGAGGCGTCTTCCGTGAGCCGCCAGCCATGGGCGTAGACCACCGAGCGGTCCTGACGGGCGAAGCCCGCCAGGGTGACGCCCAGGCGCGCGGCGGTGTGGACGGCCAGCAGGGTGGGAGCCGAGACCGCGATCAGCATGCCGATCCCGGCGGCGGCGGCCTTTTGCACCATCTCGAAGCTGGCCCGGCTGGTGACCAGGGCCGCCCCGGCGGCGGCATCGGTGCCCTGGCGGGCCAGGGCACCGATCAGCTTGTCGAGCGCGTTGTGGCGGCCCACGTCTTCGCGGACCAGGGCGACGTTGCCGCCGGCATCCATCCAGCCGGCGGCGTGGGTGGCGCCGGTCTTGCCCAGCAGGTGCTGCCCGGCCCGCAAGCGGGCCAGCGCCTCGGCCAAGGTCGACGGGCGGAAGGTGGTCGTCGCCGCCACGACGGGCAGATCGCGCATCACCTGATCCAGGCTTTCCGCTCCGCACAATCCGCAGCCGGTCCGCCCGGCCAGGGCGCGGCGGCGGCGCTTCAAGAGGTCGAACCGCCGTCCCGCCAGTTCGATCCGAAGGGCGATGCCCTGGGGCAGAATGTCCACCTCGACCCCCCGGATATCGGCGGCGGTGGCGGCGATACCCTCGGTCAGGCTGAAGCCCAGGGCGAAATCCTCGAGATCGGCGGGGGTGGCCAGCATCACCGCATGGGCGATGCCGTTGTATTCCAGGCTGACCGGAACCTCCTCGGCCACCCAGTCGAGATCGGCATCGACGCCGGCCAGGCTGCGCCGCTCTACCGCCACCACGCCGGTTCCGGCGCAGCCGGGGTCGCCCAGGGCCGGGTCGGGGACGGGCGGGTGAATGGGAGCGGCGGTCATGGCGCGCCTCCTTCGAGCTTGTGGATGGCGACGCGGACGATGTCGGCCCCCGAGCCGGTGGCGTCGGTCAGCGCCAGGGTGGTTTCGGACAGCGGCGTCAGGGCGTTCAGCGAGGGATAGCCCAGGTCCTTGGCATAGGGCGTCTTCCAGTGCTGGAACTGTCCCGGAATGACGATGGTGTCGGGGCGGCAGCCCTGGACCAGCTCCACCTGTCCCCGGGTGAAGCCGGTGGTGGAGCGGACCTCTACCCGTTCGCCCTGGGCGATGCCCATTTTCCCGGCGGTGCCGGCGTTCATGATGATGCGGCCGTGGCCGCGCATGTTGACCGCCACCTCGTTCATCAGCGGAATGCCGGAATTGGCGCCGGTGGAGTACTGCATGCTCTTGGTGGTGATGCCCCACAGCGGGTAGTCGTCGGGATTGCCGCCCGAGGCGATCACCGCCTCGGTCCAGCGGTCGGGCACGTGGTGCCATTGGGGCAGGGCCTGGTATTCGCCCAGTTGCTCGTCCCACCAGGTGATGCCCTGGCCGTGCAGGCGCCGCCCCAGTTCCTCGCCGATGCGCAGCAGGCGCTCCTGGTAGGGCAGTTCGAAGCGCAAATTCTGCTCGACCATGCTGGGATAGAGGTACCAGTCGGTGCGCTTGAACGGCTTCACGAAGAACCCGTTCTCCTTCATCCACTCCAGGTCCTTGACCTCGGCGCCACCGGTCATCTCGGCGCTGGCCGCCTTGCATACCGCATCCCAGATGGCTTCCGGCCCGTTGACCCGGTCGGTGGGCAGCGAGAAGTCGTAGCCCTCGCCCTTGAGCGGCACCAGGGCGAGACCGCGGTTCAGGCGCTCGTTGTATTCCTTCAAAAGGCCGGTGCGCCGGGCCAGCTCGGTGGAAATCCAGGTGAAGTCGCGGGCCTCGCCCTGGGGCTCGACCACCTTCTGGCGCAGCACGTAGCCCTGGTGCGCCCAGTGCTGCTCGACGAACTTGGTGCCGCCCGCCCGGATCAACTGGGTGCTTTCCAGGTCGGTGGCCTCGGGCAGCAGGATGTCGGCCATGTGGTTGGTCTCGTCCATGGTATAGGCGAAGGCCACGATGAACGGCATGTGGGCGATGGTGTCGGCCAGACGCTCGATCTCCCAGAACGAGATGGCCGGGTTGGTGCGGTAGGCGAACCAGATTTCCGGCCAGGACGGCTTGGGCCAGTTCTCCGGCGCTTCCCGCATGAACATCCAGGCCAGATGGGTCGGCCCCAGGGCCTGACTCCACGGCCCGTTGCCCACATGGGGAACCAGGGTGCGGTGGGCGTTGCGCCCGGTGGGCTTGGCGGCCCATTTGTCGGGGCTGGTGGCGTTGAACGAACAGGCCATGAAGCCGTCCTCGCCCGGCTTGACGGTGGCGAGGCGGTTCTCGTGCGGGCGGTTGATGCGCACCGTGGTGCCCAGCGTGCCGCCCGGCACCTCCAGCGCGCCGACCACGGTGGCCAGCACGGTGCGCGCCCAGCAGCATTCGAAGGCGCCCCAGCCGTTGTTGACCGTCTTGCCCAGCGCCACCGCCACCGGCCGGTAGGGCAGGGTGCGGCCGTCCACCTCGATGGTCTGGCCGATGCAGGCATTGTCCAGGTATTCCAGCGCCACCCGGCGGATGGTGTCGGCCGGCACGTCACACAGCTTGGCCGCCCAGTCCGGGCTGTAGGGGCGCATGGCCTCGACGGTCAGGGCGAGCGACGGGCGGCCGGTGATGGCCTCGTGACGGACCACCTCGCCGTCGGCCTTGTGGGCCAGGGCGGCGGCGATGGGGTACTCGCCGGCCAGGGCGGGAACGGCGCCGGGATGGTCGAAGGGCACCGGAGCGTTGCTCCGGGTGTCCCACATCAGGGGCTTGGCGGTCTGGGGATCGCGCAGGTAATAGCCGTCCGGTCCCACCAGATAGGGCGAGTTGCTGCGGTCACGCAGGAAGTCCACGTCCAGGCGCTCCGGCGGCACCTCGCACAGCAGGACGTGCAGCATGGCGAACATGAAGGCGGGGTCGGTCTTGGGCTTGATCGGCACCCATTCCGCCGAGCAGCCGGCGGTGACCGACAGGTGCGGTTCGACCTGCACCCGCTTGATGCCCCGGATGCGGGCGTCGGCGTGGCGACGCACGGCGCAGACGCCGCCGGTCACCTCCACATTGGCGCCGAACGAGACGATGTAGCGGGTGTGCACGGTGTCGGAGCAGACGGTGAAGGCGCGGTGCCAGAACTCGCCGTAAAGATGCTCGGAGTGGGTGCACTTGACCCCCTGGCCCGAACCCAGGCTGTAGTCGATGGCGCCCCAGGCGGCCAGGAAGGCGGGCAGGGTGCCCATGTAGCTGGCCGGCGTGCCGCCATGGCCGAAGGTGGCGGCGACGCGGGGCAGCCCCGCGTCGTCCAGCAATCCCCGGGCGCGGATATCGTTGAGCCTGGCGGCGATGGTCTCCAACGCCTCGTCCCACGAGATGGGCACGAAGCCGGGGTCCTGGTCCTTGCCCTTCAGCGGATTGGTCCGCTTCATGGGGGTGAGCACGCGGTGGGGATTGTAGGTCTTCTGCACCAGCCCATAGGCCTTGACGCAGGGGCGCCCGTCGGCCGGATGGATGCCGGTGCCGGCGTGGTTGGGTTCCACCGCCAGGGCGACGCCGTCCTCGACCACCACATTCATCAGGTCGGGGCCGGCGACGCAATTGTAGCAATAGGTCGGAACCCGCCGCGTTTGCGTCCTTGCCTGATCGTTCATCTCCACGCTTCCTCCCGCGCCGGCCTTGGCATCGGAAATCAGTGTGGGGGAAGGGCGGTTTGGGTGTCTGTCCCCCTGCAAAGGGACAAGGGGCGTCCGGGCGGCGGAGCGGCCGCCCGGCTCCGATGGTCTAAAGGCCGGCTTTGCGCGCCTTGGCCATCAGGCGCTCCCTGGTCTTCTCCACTTCCACGACGAAGCGGGAATGGCTGCCGCTGGCCACCCGGTCCAGGGCGTCGGCGGCGGTGAAGGCCAGGGTGACGCCCCGACCATCAAGCTTGGCGACGGTGACGGTGATGTCCACCCACATACCGAGCGGAGTGGGCGCGGCGTGGTCCATCTCCACCCTGGTTCCCACCGTGTCCTCGCCGGGATCAAGGTGGTCCAGCAGGAATTCCCGGCAGGTGGTTTCCAGGTCGTAGACCAGATAAGGCGTGGCGTAGACCCGGCTTTCCGGTCCCAGGATGCCGATGGTGCGTCCCTCGTCGACGGTCCATCGGCGCGTCGCGGACAGGCCGGCGACCAAACTTCCCTTCATGGCGGCGTTCTCCACAGTTGATCCCCTGCTGTGACAGACGCGGACGAGGCTGTCTGTCACCCTGTGAAGGGACAGCGCGGCCCTACCGTTCCGCCGCCAGCAATTCGCGCAGGACATAGGGCAGGATGCCGCCGTGGCCGAGGTAATCCAGTTCGATGGCGGTATCGACGCGCAATTCCAAGGTGACCTTGCGGCTGCGGCCCCGGCGGTCGATTACTTCCAGGACCACCTCCTGCCTGGGCTGCAGCGCTCCGGTCAGGCCGTGGATATGGAATTCCTCGTCCCCGGAAATTCCCAGCGAGGCCGGGCTGTCGCCCTGTAGGAACTGCAGCGGCAGCACCCCCATGCCGACCAGATTGGAGCGGTGGATGCGCTCGAAGCTCTGCGCCACCACGGCCCGCACTCCCAGCAGCTTCGGCCCCTTGGCCGCCCAGTCGCGGCTGGAGCCGGTGCCGTATTCGGTGCCGGCGAAGACGATGGTGGGAATGCCGGCCTCCTGATAGCGCATTGCCGCGTCATGGATGGGCATCACCGTGTCGTCGGGCTGATGGCGGGTCAGGCCGCCTTCGACGCGCGACCCGTCGGGGTTGGCCGGCAGCATCAGGTTGCGGATGCGCACGTTGGCGAAGGTTCCCCGCACCATCACCTCGTGGTTTCCCCGCCGGGCGCCATAGCTGTTGAAGTCGGCGGCGGCCACGCCATGGGCCAGCAGGTATTGGCCGGCGGGTGAGGCGGCGGCGATGGAGCCGGCCGGGCTGATATGGTCGGTGGTGACCGAATCGCCGAAGATGGCCAGGGCGCGGGCGCCGACGATGTCGCTGACGCCGCCGGGGGTCGGGCTGAAGCGGTCGAAGAACGGCGGCTCGGCGATATAGGTGGAGGGCGCCCAGGCATAGACTTGGCCGCTGTCGGTGGGGATGTCGTTCCACAGCGGATTGCCGTGGACGAAGTCGCTGTAAAGCCGGCGATACAGGCCGGGATCGGTGGCGCCGAGCAGGGCCTCGGCCACCTCCCGGCTGCTCGGCCAGATATCCGCGAGCATCACCGGCTTGCCGTCCTTGCCGATTCCCAGCGGTTCGCTCGTCATGTCGATGGTGATACGGCCGGCCAGGGCGAAGGCCACCACCAGCGGCGGACTCATCAGGAAATTGGCCTTGAGCGCCGGATGGATGCGGGCCTCGAAATTGCGGTTGCCCGACAGCACGGCGGCGCAGACCAGATCGTCGGCGGCGATGGCCCGTTCCAATTCCGGCATCAGCGGTCCGGAATTGCCGATGCAGGTGGTGCAGCCATAGGCGACGACGCGGAAGCCCAGGGCTTCCAGATCGCCCAGCAGCCCGGCCCTGGCGAGGTATTCGGTGACCACCCTTGATCCCGGCGCCAGCGAGGTCTTGACCCGCGGCCCCACCGTCAGGCCCAGGGCCACCGCCTTGCGGGCCAGCAGCCCGGCCGCCAGCATGACGCCGGGATTGGAGGTGTTGGTGCAAGACGTGATGGCGGCGATCAGGACATCGCCGTGGCCGATATGGGCGGCGGCGGAGCCCAGGGGATGCCGCCGCTCCAGTTCTTCCGCCGGACGGCCGTAGCCGTTGTCCGCCACGGGCGCCGAGAACAGGGTGGTGAAGGCCCGGCGCATGTCCGGCAGGTTCAGGCGGTCCTGCGGCCGCTTGGGGCCGGCGATGGAGGGTTGCACCGAGCCCAGATCGAACTCGATCACCGTGCTGTAGTCGATGTCGCCGGGCATGGGGATGCCGAACAGGCCCTGGGCCGAGAAATAGGCGCGGAAGGCCTCGATCTCGGCCTCGGTGCGGCCGGTGGCGGTCAGATATTTGACGGTTTCCTCGTCCACCGGGAAAAAACCCATGGTGGCGCCGTATTCCGGCGCCATGTTGGCGATGGTGGCGCGGTCGGGCACCGCCAGGGAGCGGGTCCCGTCGCCGAAGAACTCGACGAACTTGCCGACCACCTTGGCCCGGCGCAGACGCTCGGTGAGGAACAGCACCAGATCGGTGGCGGTTGCGCCCTCGGGCAGGCGGCCGTGCAGATGGACGCCGACCACGTCGGGGGTAAGGAACACCAGCGGCTGGCCCAGCATGCCGGCTTCCGCCTCGATGCCGCCGACGCCCCAGCCGACCACGCCGAGCGCGTTGATCATGGTGGTGTGGGAATCGGTGCCGACCAGGGTGTCGGGATAGGTGACGCCGTTCTTTTCAAGCACGCCGCGCGCCAGGAATTCCAGATTGACCTGATGGACGATGCCGATGCCCGGCGGCACGACGCGGAAGGTGTCGAAGGCCTGCATGCCCCATTTGATGAAGCGGTAGCGTTCGGCGTTGCGGCTGAACTCCCGGCGCATGTTGAGCCCCAGGGAATCGTCCTCCTCGTAGTGATCCACCTGAACCGAGTGATCGACCACCAGATCGACGGGGACCAGCGGCTCGATGATGTCGGGAGCTTTGCCGAAGGCCTGGGCCACGCCGCGCATGGCCGCCAGATCGCACAGCAGCGGCACGCCGGTGAAATCCTGCAAGACGATGCGGGCCACCACGAAGGGGATTTCCGCATTGCGCGGGGCATTGGGCCGCCAGCCGGCCAGATGGCGGACGTGGTCCTCGGTGATCCGCTTGCCGTCGCAATTGCGCAGCAGGGATTCCAGCACGATGCGGATGGAGACCGGCAGGCGCGATACCGGGCCGCCACCGCCCCCATCCAACGCCGCCAGGGCGTAATATCTGGACGATTTTCCGTGGCCGAGCGGAAGATCGCGTAACGCGCCGAATGGATCTTGGAGCATGATGGCCTCCGTTGATTGCGGCGGTAGCCCTGGAGAGGAGCAGCCCATGAGCACCACCCGGCCGGAAAAGGATTCCTTTGGCATCATCCAGGTGCCGGCGAACCATATATGGGGTGCGCAGACCCAGCGTTCGCTGGAATATTTCGCCATATCCGGCGAACGGATGCCAGTCGAACTGATTCTGGCCCTGGCTCAGGTGAAGGGAGCCTGCGCCCGGGTCAACGCCGACCTCGGCCTGCTGGCCGCCGACAAGGCCGACGCCATCATCGCCGCCGCGCGGGAAGTGCAGTCCGGACGGTATGAACGGGAATTTCCCCTGTCGGTCTGGCAGACCGGCTCGGGCACCCAGACCAACATGAACATGAACGAGGTGCTGGCCAACCGCGCCTCGGAGATCCTGGGCGGCGAGCGCGGCCTGAACCGCTGCGTCCATCCCAATGACGAGGTGAATCTGGGGCAGTCCTCCAACGATGTCTTTCCCACCGCCATGCACGTGGCCGCCGCCATCGCCATGGCCGGCTCCCTGCTGCCTTCGCTGGGCGGCCTGCGCGCCACTCTGGCGGGGCTGGCGGGCGAGTTCGCCGCCATCGTCAAGATCGGCCGCACCCACCTGCAGGACGCCACGCCGCTGACCCTGGGGCAGGAGTTCTCCGGCTACGTGGCGCAACTGGACCACGCCGAGGCGGTGCTGACCGGCGCATTACCGTCGCTCTATCCCCTGGCCATCGGCGGAACCGCCGTGGGGACCGGGCTGAATACCCACCCGGAATTCGGCGCCCGCGTCGCGGCGGAACTGGCGCGAAGCTATGGCCTGGACTTCGTTTCCGCCGGCAACAAATTCGCCGCCCTGGCCGCCCATGACGGTCTGGTGGCCGCCCATGGCGCGGTGAAGACCCTGGCGGTGGCGCTGATGAAGATCGCCAACGACATCCGCTGGCTGGCCTCGGGGCCGCGTTCGGGGCTGGGCGAGATCGGCCTGCCGGAAAACGAACCCGGCAGCTCGATCATGCCGGGCAAGGTCAATCCCACCCAATGCGAGGCCCTGACCATGGCCTGCTGCCAGGTGATGGGCAACGACGTCGCCATCACCATGGGGGGCGCCTCGGGCAATTTCGAGCTGAACGTCTTCAAGCCCCTCATCGCGCATAACTTTCTTCAGAGCGTGCGCCTGATGGCCGACGGCATGGCCAGCTTCGACCGGCATTGCGTGCGCGGCATCACTGCCAACCGGCAACGGATCGGCCAGTTGCTGGAACAGTCGCTGATGCTGGTGACGGCGCTTGCGCCCCATATCGGCTACGACCGCGCCGCCGAGATCGCCAAGCGCGCCCATGCCGACGGCCTGACCCTGCGCCAGGCGGCCCTGGACACCGGCCATGTGACGGCGGAGCAGTTCGAGGCCTGGGTGGACCCCGCCAAGATGGTCTGAGGCATCGGGCCGTTCCATGACCGCTCAGGCGTCCTTGCCCTGCAGGCGCAGGTGCAGCCGGGTCAGTTCCGACAGGCTGGCGGTTCCCATCTTTTTCAGAAGGTTGGCGCGATGGCTCTCGACCGTGCGGATGCCGATATTCAGTTCGGCGGCGATCAGCTTGTTGGCCAGTCCCCGCACCATCAGATCCATCACCGACCGCTCGCGCCGGCTCAGGCGGCGATAGCGGGTGAAGACGCTGGCCTGCTCTCCGGCCCGCTGGCGCGCCTCGGCATCGCGGTCGAAGGCCTCGCGCACCCGCTGCAGGAGGTATTCGTCGGCGAACGGCTTTTCCAGGAAGTCGAGGGCGCCGCTGCGAAAGGCGTTGACCGCGATGGGGACGTCGCCGTGGCCGGTGATGACGATGACCGGCAACGGCTGGGCCTGGGCGGACATCCATTCCAGCAGCTCCAGGCCGCTCATCCCGGGCATGCGCTGATCGACTACCAGACAGCCGGGCCGGGTGGGCTGATAGGCCGACATGAAGGCCTCGCCGTCGGCGAAGGTCTCGCACGGCACTCCGGCAAGGCTGCACATCACGGAAATGCAATGACGCACGGCGTCATCGTCGTCGACAATGAATACGGTTGGCTCAAGCATCGCGGACCACGGGAAGTGTGAAGGAAAAACAGGCGCCCTCGGGGCCGTTGCGGGCCAGCCACAACCGCCCGCCATGGGCTTCGACGATGGAGCGGCAGATGGGCAGGCCCAGCCCCATCCCGGAGGGTTTGGTGGTGAAGAACAGATCGAACAGCGGCCCCACCTTGTCCTCGGGGACGCCGGGGCCGGTATCGGCGACCGAGATCTCCACCATGCGCTCGCCCAGGGTGGCGGCGACGGCGATGCGGTCCGGTCCGTCGCGCTTCTCCCGGTTGGCCAGGGCGTCGAGGCTGTTGCGCAGCAGGTTCAGCAGAATCTGGTCGAGCTGGACCGCGTCGATCCACAGCGGCGGCAGATCGGCGGGCAGGTCCACGGTCAGGGCGATGCCGTGGCGGCGGGCGTCGGGGCGGATGAACACCAGGATGCCGTCAAGGGCGGCCCGCAGATCGACTTTGGCCGGCTGGCCGTCCTGGCGCAGGAAGCCCCGGATGGAGCGCAGCACCTCGGCGGCGCGTTCGGCCTCGGCGGTGGCGCGGTCCATCAGGTCGAGAATCGCGTCGCGCTCGCCGCCGCGCACCAGCAACTGGCGGCAGGACCGGGTATAGCCCATGGTGGTGAACAGCGGCTGGTTCAACTCGTGGGCCAGGCTGGAGGCCATCTCGCCGATCAGGCTGAGGCGCGCCACCCGTGACAGCTCGGCCCGGCGCTGACCCAGGCTGATTTCCAGCCGCCAGCGCTCGCTGACCACCGCGCCCACCAGCAATCCGGTCCCCGCCAGTGCCACCATGACCGTCTGGTAATAGGTCAGGTCCCGCCAGTGGCCGGGGCTGATCGACAGCCCGACGATGACACCGATGTGGATGACCAGTACCGCCGTGGTCGTGCCGGCCAGCCCGCGCCGCATGGCGATCCAGATGATGGGCAGGAACAGGACATAGAGGATCTTGGACGGATCGGGCACCAGCGGGTTGAAGGTCACTGCCAGGGCGGCGGCCACCGCCAGGGCGTGCAGGGCCGTCTCGATCCGGGGCCTGCGGGGGCCGTTGCCCGGAGTGCGATGGACATGCAGCAGCAGGAAGGGCGTCACGGTCAGGATGGCGATGACGTCGCCCACCCAGTATTGCGCCACGATGGCCGGCAGGTCGTGCCAGGGCAGCAGCCCGGCCACCATGTAGGGAAGGGTGAAGCCCAAGGCGGCGGCCACGGCGGCGATGGGCACCATGATCACCAGCCGGACGGTATCGTACATGCGCCCCAGGTCGGGGCTGAACCGCAGGCGGAGGGACGGCAGCCAGACGCCGGCGCCATAGCTGAGCACGATCAGCAGATTGCTGACGGCGAGCACCGGGACCGGCGCCGGGCTGCCGCGCACCAGAAGGTCGCCCAGCATCAGCGCCGCGAAGGTCAGCGGCGCCGCTCCCCGTGGCTTGAGCAGCAGCAGGGCCAGGTAAAGGCCGGCCGGGGGATTCCAGGGGGTGATGTTGATGGCCGGCGGGTCGTGGATGAAGGTGACCCGGTCGACCAGGATGTAGACGGCGAGAAAGACGAGCGGGAACAGCCTTCCGCCGATCGCGAACCGCTGCACTCCTCGTCTCCTCCGTTCCGATGCCGGGGGCGGCCCATGACGGGCCGCCCCTTCCATCACTCAGTTGGTAAAGTAGGCCTGGGTGCCGTGCGCGGCAATGGCGTCGGACAGCCGCTGCAGGGCATGGACATAGGCCGCGGTGCGCATGGCCGCCTTCTTTTCCAGATGGATGTTCCAGACGTGGCGTCCTTCGGCTTCCATGATGGTCTTGAGGCGCTGATGGACCTCCGCGAGGGACCAGTAATAGCCCTGGCGGTTCTGCACCCACTCGAAGTAGGACACGGTCACGCCGCCGGCATTGGCCAGGATGTCGGGCAGGACGACGATGCCCTTGGCCTCGAGCAGGGCATCGGCTTCCTTGGTGACCGGGCCGTTGGCCAGTTCGAGGATCACCTTGGTGCGGATGCTGTCGGCGTTGTCGATGTGGATCTGGTCCTCGAGCGCCGCCGGAACCAGCAGGTCGCATTCCACGGCCAGCAATTCGTCGGCAGCCACCACGCGGGCGCGGCCGCTCTTGGCATAGGCCGAGACCGAGCCGGCCGCGTCCTTGGCGTCGAGCACCGCATCGGGGTCGAGGCCGTCGGCCGAGACGATGGCGCCACGCGAATCCGAGATGCCGATGATCTTGTAGCCGTCGGCATGCAGCAGGCGGGCGATGTGGACGCCGGCATTGCCGTAGCCCAGCACGACGACGCGCTTGGCCGACTTGTCCAGGCCCAGCTCGGTTTCCAGGTGCTTGACCAGATAGAAGCCGCCGCGCGCGGTGGCGTCGTCGCGGCCCAGCGAGCCGCCCAGCGGAATCGGCTTGCCGGTGATGACGGCCGGGCTCGGCTGGCGGACCATGGAACTGTACTCGTCGGCCATCCAGCCCATGATCATGGAATTGGTATAGACATCGGGGGCCGGAATGTCGCGATCGGGGCCGATCATGCTGGCGAAGGCCTGGACATAGGCGCGCGACAGGCGTTCCAGCTCGGCGCGCGACAGGCCGCGGGGATCGACCTGGACCGCGCCCTTGCCGCCGCCATAGGGCAGGTTCATCACGGCGCACTTGAAGGTCATCCAGAAGGCCAGGGTCGAGACTTCGCCCACCGTCGACGACGGATGGAAGCGGATGCCGCCCTTGGTCGGGCCGCGCGTATCGTCGTAGCGGCAGCGCCAGGCGGTGAAGGAGCGGCGCGACCCGTCGTCCATGCGGATGGTCAGGCGGGTGGTCAGGGTCTCCTTGGGATGACGGAGCTTCTCAAGCACCTCGGGATCGACCTCGATGTGGCGGGCCGCCTCGTCAAGTCGGGTGAGGGCGTGGGAAAGCATGGCCATGTCGGTCATTAGGTTATCTCCAGTGATTTGGTTCCGGTGACCGCTTTGCCCCGCCCGCCCAAGGATTTGTCCGAGGCGTTGGACTAACTCGCCGCACCGAAAAGATGGCCGTAAATGTACGGTGTTCCAGGAGACATGCAGAAGACCGTGATTCTGCTGAATTATAGTTCTTGACTTTCTGATTTCTTGTAATTTCGCTTTGTGGGGATTGCCGCATCACGGCGTCTCCTCTTGTCCCTGAATCCCGGCCTCAACCTCGGCCGGCTGGCGGCGAAGCTGCTTCTCGCCAAGGAAGAGCAGGATCGGCGCGGCGATGAAGATGGACGACGAGGTGGCCAGCACCACGCCGAACAGCAAGACCAGGGCGAATTCCTGCAACGCCTCGCCGCCGAAGATGGCGAGCGGCGCGGTGGCGAGGAACAGGGCCAGCGAGGTGCCCACCGTGCGGCTCATGGTCTCGTTGATGCTGAGATCGATGAGTTCGCGCAGCGGCATGCGGCGATAGCGCCTGAGGTTCTCGCGCACCCGGTCGTAGACCACCACCTTGTCGTTGATGGAATAGCCCATGATGGTCAGGATCGCCGCGATGGCGGTCAGGTTGAATTGCATGCCGGTGATGGCGAAGAAGCCCACCGTCTTGGTGACGTCCAGCAGCATGGTCACCACCGCGCCCACCCCGAACTGCCATTCGAAGCGGAACCAGATGTAGATCAGCATGGCCACCGCCGCCAGCCCCAGGGCCAGCATGCCTTCCTGGAACAGTTCGGCGCTGACCGAGGCGCCGACGGTTTCCACCCGGCGGATGGAGGTGCCGGGCAATTCCTCCGTCAGGGTGCGCTGCAGGCTGCCGACCGCCTTCTGCTGGGCCGGATCGCCGCCCGGCTGCTGCTCGAAGCGGATCAGCACGTCGGAGGCGGCGCCGAACTGCTGCAGCGATACCTGCCCCAGCCCCAACTGCCCGGTGACCTCGCGCAGTCGCGAGAAATCCGCCGGCCCCTCGGTGCGGATCTCCACCACCGTGCCGCCGGCGAAATCCACGCCGTAATTGAGGCCCGGCTTGAAGAACAGGCCGATGGAGGCGGCGCTGATGATCACCGAGACGATCAGGCCGACATTGCGCCCTTTCATGAAGGGGACGCGCGTCACCTCGGGCACCAGCCGCAGTCCCCACGATATGGGCAGGGCCTTGGGGCGCCGGGCCCGGAACCACGCCACCATCAGCCAGCGGGCGACGATGGTGGCGGTGAACATGGAGGTGATGATCCCTAAGCTGATGGTGACGGCGAAGCCCTTCACCGTGCCGGTGCCCACCGCGTAGAGCAGCACCATCTTGATCAGGGTGGTCAGATTGCTGTCGATGATGGTGGCGAAGGCGCGGCGGAAGCCCGCCTCCATGGCGGCGGCGGGCGAGACGCCCTTGCGCGCCTCCTCGCGGATGCGCTCGTTGATCAGGATGTTGGCGTCCACCGACATGCCCAGCGTCAGCAGGATGCCGGCGATGCCGGGCAGGGTCAGCGTCGCCTGCAGCAGCGACAGCGCCGCCAGGGTCAGCGCCAGATTGAACAGCAGGGCGACGTTGGCGAAGATGCCGAACAGACCGTAGCTGACCGTCATGTAGCCCACCACCAGGGCGAAGCCGACCACGCAGGCGATCACTCCGGCCCGGATGGCGTCGGCGCCCAGATCGGGGCCGACGCTGCGCTCCTCGACCACGGTCAGCGGGGCGGGAAGGGCGCCGGCCCGCAGCAGCACCGCCAGATCGTTGGCCGATTGGGCGGTGAACCGCCCGCTGATCTGTCCCTGGCCGCCGGTGATGGGCTCGCGGATCACCGGGGCGCTGATCACCTTGCCGTCCAGCACGATGGCGAAGGGGCGGCCGGTATTGGCGGTGGTGATCTCGGCGAAGCGCTTGGCGCCGATCCCGTCGAAGGTGAAGCCGACCACCCACTCGCCCGTCTGGGAGTTGGTGGTGGCGGAGGCGTCGCGCAGGCGGGCGCCGTCCAGTTCCACCTTGGTGCGGATGGCGATCTTCTCGGAGCCATAGGCCGGGTCGGCCGAGGGCAGCAACTTCGAGCCCGCGCTTCCCGGCGCCTCGGCCACCATATGGAAGCTCATCTTGGCCGTCTGTCCCAGCAACCGCTTGATCCGCCCGGGATCGTCGATGCCGGGCAACTGCACCAGGATGCGGTCGCGCCCCTGGCGGGCCACCACCGGCTCGTTGACGCCGGTCTGGTCGATGCGGCGGCGCACGATCTCCACCGATTGCTCCACCGCCCGCGATTGCGCGTTGCGCACCGCCTCTTCGGTCAGGCTCAGGCGGAACGCCCCCTTGTCGCCGACCTCGACGGTGAAGTCCTTCAGGCCCGGCGTGCCGCCCTCGACGGCCGGGCGGATGATGGTCCGCGCCTCGGCGATCCGGGCCGGATCGGTCAGGGTGAACGAGACCGCTCCATTGGCGGCGCCCAGGTCGCGATAGCCGATGCCGGCGGCGCGCAGGCCGCCGCGGACGGCGTCGACGGTGCCGTCCAGGCGTTCCTTGATCACCGCCGGGCTGTCCACCTCCAGCAGCAGATAGGCGCCGCCCTGCAGGTCGAGGCCGAGGTTGAAGCGCGACAGCGACAGCCAGCCGGGCATGGCCTCCGGCTTGACGAAATTGGGGAGACTCATGACTACGCCGAGCAGGCACACCGCCCAGATCAAGGTCGATTTCAGCTTGGAGAAGTACAGCATGCTTAGGGCACCGGAAGAGGATGGATGTGCTGGGTGGATTGGTCGGGGGCGGCGAACAGCCGCTCGGTGATGCCGCGGGCGATCTCGCGCTCGCCCATCACCACGATGTCGGCTCCCAGGCCGGTCAGGTGTTCGACCTGCGGGTCGGAATGGGCGCGGGCGATGATCCGCAGGGCCGGATTGGCGGCACGGGCCTGCTGGACCGCCTGACCCGCTTCGAAGGCATTGGGGATGGCGACCACCATGCAGGAGGCCTTGGCCAGGTTGGCGGCCTTGAGGACCTGCGGCTTGGCGACGTTGCCGTCGATCACCTCGACGCCGGCCTTGCGTAACTGGGCGACGATGGTGTCGGTGTCCTCGATCACCAGGAAGCGGGTCTGGCGGTCCAGCAGGGTCCGCCCGATCAGGCTGCCGACCCGGCCGTAGCCGACCAGTACCACATGACCTTCAAGCGAGGTGACCGGCAGGGCCGCGTCGGCGGGGGAGATGGTTTCCGGCGCGGCCTCTGCCGGCCCCGTCTCCTTCGCGCGCTTTTCCAGGCGCTTCAGGAGCCGATCCATGGCAGCGAACATCAGGGGGTTGAGCAGGATCGAAACGATGGCGCCGGCCAGGATCAGGTCGCGGGCGCGGCGGGGCAGCAGGTCGAGATTGACGCCAAGCTCGGCCAGGATGAACGAGAACTCGCCGATCTGGGCCAGACTGGCGGAAATGGTCAGCGCCGTGCGGACCGGATGGCGGAAGGCCAGGACGATCAGGAAGGCGGCGATGGACTTGCCGAACAGAATGATGAACAGGGTGCCCAAAAAGGGCAGCGGTTCGCGCCACACGATGCTGGGGTCGAACAGCATGCCCACCGAGACGAAGAACAGCACGGCGAAGGCATCGCGCAGCGGCAGGGATTCCTGCGCCGCCTGATGGCTGAGTTCGGATTCGCTCAGCACCATGCCGGCGAAAAAGGCGCCCAGGGCCAGCGACACCCCGAACAGCTTGGCCGCCCCGAAGGCCACGCCCAGCGCGATGGCCAGGACCGCCAGACGGAACAGCTCGCGCGAGCCCATGTGGGCGACGGTGTGGAGTATCCACGGAATCACCCGCCGCCCGACGATCAGCATGAAGGCGACGAAGGCCGCCACCTTGGCGAAGGTGAGCGCCAGCATGCCGCCGATGTCCAGATCGAGGCGGGTGGCGACCCAGTCGCGCTCCAGACCGCTGTGGCCGTTGACCGCCCCGGCCAGGGCCGGCAGCAGCACCAGGGCCAGGACCATGGCCAAATCCTCGACGATCAGCCAGCCGACGGCGATGCGGCCGCGGCCGGTGTCGATCTCGCGGCGTTCCTGCAGGGCGCGGAGCAGGACCACCGTACTGGCCACCGACAGGGCCAGCCCGAACACCAGCCCGGCCGGCACCGGCCAATCCATCAGCAAGGCGAGTCCCAGCCCCATGACGGTGGCCACGGCGATCTGGACCATGGCGCCGGGGATGGCGATGGCGCTGACCGACAGCAGATCCTTCAGCGAAAAGTGCAGGCCGACGCCGAACATCAGCAGAATGACGCCGATTTCCGCCAGTTGGGGGGCCAGCGTCTGGTCGGCGACGAAGCCGGGGGTGAACGGGCCGGCGACGATGCCGGCCAGCAGATAGCCCACCAGCGGCGGGACGCGCAGCCGGACGGCGATGGCGCCGAAGATGAAGGCGAGGCCGATGCCGGCCACGATGGTGGTGATCAGCGAAGTGGCATGCGGCATGCGGCCGGGAGTTCCTTTCGGTGTCTTTTGCGGTGGGCCGGGCTCATCCCGGCACGATCAGCACGTCGCAGGGCATGTGCTCGAGGACGTCGTGGGCGATGCTGCCGAACAGGGCACGGCCCAGGCCGTGCCGCCCGGCCGAGCCCATGACGATAAGATCGGGCCGGGGCGACATCCGGCTTTCCAGAATGATCCCATCCACCGGGCCGCCGAGACGGACGGAGGTGGCGACGGCCCGCTCGTTCATGGGCAGACCGTCGGTCAGGCGGGCGAAATCGTCGGCGAAGCTTCCCTCCGAGCTTTCCGCGCCGGCGGCCGAGGCCGCAACCGGCGCGTCATAGACATGGAGAAGCCTGACCGCCCCGTCAGGAACCATGGTCATGGCGATGTCCAGGGCCGGGCGCGACAGGTCCGAGAAATCCACCGGCACCAGGGCGGTGGCATAGGGGGCGAACGGCTTGTCCGCCACGGCCAGCAGCGGTACGCGGCCGATGACGCCGATCTTCTCCACCGTCGAGGTCAGGCCCAGGCCTTCGGCCGGCTCGGCCCGACCGGCCACCAGCAGGTCGGCGCTCCACAGGTCGGCGTAGCGGGCCATGGCCACGCCCACCGGTCCGCCACACGCCACCACGACCAGCGGCAGGTCGGCGGCGCCGGGAACCCTTTCCAGATGCCGCGCCATCTCGGCTTCGATGTGATGGGGCGGCAGATTGTCCAGGGGCTTGCGCTCCTTTCCCGCGCGGATGGCATACAGGGCGGTCAGGATGGCACGGTGCTGCCGCGCCAACTGCACGGCCCGCTCCATGGCGCGGTCCGAGTGGGGCTCCAGGTCGGTGGCCAGCAGAATTCTGCGGATCGCCGTCATGGCCCGGACTTTCCGTCGCCCGGAGGCGGGATATTGAAACGAGGGGCCATTCCTGCCTCGCGCTGATGAATTGGAAGGCCAGGGTTCAGGAAAAACCCGTATGCCGTCGACTCCGGAGACTACGGAGGCATCATTGCCGGGTGGAAAATCCAGGTAGTAACAATATGTTATTCAGATCCCTCCGTATTCTTGCGGAGGCCGGGGGCGGATGCATCCGGCGGCCTGGGCTGCTACCATCGGCCGATCGCGAGAGAGGAAAGGCCGCCGTGCCGAAGGACTTCCGGCTGATCGCCGTCTATCTGCCCGCCCACCTGTTCCTCGATTGGGTCAGCTATATCCACGAGCTGCCGCCCCTCAACGTCACGCCCTGGAATCCGCCGGCCGGTCTGGCCATGGGGATGCTGATCGCCTTCGGTCCGCGCATGGCGCCCCTGGTCTGGCTGGCCCTGACGGCGGGCGACGTGCTGATTCGCGGCCTGACCGTCGATCTGTGGGCCACCTTGGTGTCCAACGCGGTGATTGCCGGGTGTTATGGTCTTGCCGCCTGGATCATGCGGTCCCGGTTCGGGTTGCGGCCCGGTCTGGAACGGCTGCGCGACATCGCCTTGCTGATGGCGGGCAGCGGCATCGCGGCGGCGGCGGCCGGTACCGGCTATATTTCCGTCTTCATGTGGATCGGCCTGTTCCCGGCAAGCGAATTCCTGCCGGCTCTGCTGCGCTATTGGGTGGGCGACGTGATCGGCATCATGGTGCTGACGCCGGTCATCCTGCTGTTGCGCCAACGCCACTGGTCCCTGCGCCTGCCGTGGCCCGGAGGCGTCGAGGCGGCGGCCCAGGGGCTGGCCATCGGGCTGGCGCTGTGGGTGGTGTTCGGCCCCCTGGCATCCAGCCGCTACGAGTATTTCTATCTCCTGTTCCTGCCGGTGGTCTGGGTGGCGTCGCGGCACGGTCTGACGGGGGCGGCGCTGGCGGCGCTGGTCTGCCAGGTGGGGCTGATCATCGCCATCCAGTCGGTGGGGACCGAAACGGCGATAATGACCCATTTCCAGTTCCTCATGCTGGCCCTGACGGTCACCGCGCTGCTGCTGGGCGCGGTGGTCACCGAGCGCCGCCGGGCCGAGGCCTGGGTTCGCGAGCGCCAGGAGGAATTCGCCCACGCGTCGCGCCTGACCGAGGCCGGCGAGATGACCGCCGCCCTGGCGCACGAGATCAACCAGCCGCTGGCCGCCACCATGAGCTATGCCCGGGCGGCGCGGAAGATCGCGCGGCGCGACGGTGTTTCGTCCCAACTGGCCGAGATTCTGGACAAGACCATCGCCCAGGCCGAGCGGGCCGACCGTGTCATGCGCAGCCTGCGCGACTTCGTGCGCAAGGGCGAACGCCGCACCGAAGCCGTCGTCGTCGCCCGGCTGGTGGCCGACAGCCTGATCCTGGCCGGTCCGGGCGTCCGCCAGCATGGCGTTGCCATCGTCACCGACATCGCCGGCGGCCTTCCCCCGGTGGCGGGCGATCCCGTCCAGTTGCAGCAGGTCCTGCTCAATCTGGTGCGCAACGCCGCCGAGGCGATGATCGGCTCGCCCGGCGGCGAGCGTCTGATCACCCTGTCGGCGGGACGGGGCGAGCCCGGCTTCGTGGAGATCGCGGTTCGAGACACCGGTCCGGGCTTTTCCGAACTGGTGGAGCGCAACCTGTTCATTCCCTTCGTCACCACCAAGGCGACCGGCATGGGGCTGGGCCTGTCCATCGCGCGGTCCATCGTCGAGACCCACGGAGGAGCCCTGGCCGGCTACCGCCTGCCCGAGGGCGGCACCATCTTTCGCTTCACCCTTCCCATCGCCACCAGCCATGATGACCGCCATGCCCGATGAACAATCCATTGTTTTCGTGATCGACGACGACGAGGCCGTGCGCGATGCCTTGTCCGTCCACCTGGATCTGGCCGGATTGCCGGTCCGCACCTTCGCCTCGGCCAGTGACTTCCTGGCCGCAATCGACCCCGACCAGGGGGGCTGCGCCGTCCTCGACATCCGCATGCCCGATCAGGACGGCATCGCCTTGCAGCAGGAGATGATCCGGCGCGGCCTGACCCTGCCGGTGATCATCATCACCGGCCATGGCGACGTCGAGGCGGCGGTGGCGGCTTTCCGGTCGGGAGCGGTGGATTTCCTGCAGAAGCCCTTTGATGAGGACCTGTTGATCGAGCGAATCCGCGAAGCCATCGAGCGCGACCGTCACAGCCGCCGGCTGTCCCTGGAAGTGGCCGAGATCCGGGTGCGCTTCGACCAGCTCAGCCCGCGCGAGAAGGAGGTCATGGATCTGGTCGCCCAGGGGCATTCCAACAAGGTGATCGCCATCCGCCTGGATATCGGCGTGCGCACCGTGGAAACCCACCGCGCCAAGGTGCTGGAGAAAATGGGAGTGCGCAGCGCCCCCGAGCTGGCCCGCATGAAGATGCGGTTGGACGAGGGCGGGCACGGCTGACCGGTTCAGGTCCGGCGGGCCGCCCCCGCCCGCTGCTCTACCTGGCGTTGGCGGGAGCCAGCGCCCAGTCGGAAAAGCCGCCGCCCGCCGCCGGGGTGCGGCAGAAGGTGATATCCCAGGCATGGGTGGTGACCCGGGGATGGGTGGTGTCGAAGATGAAGGCGCCGTCCTTGATCACCGGCACGCCTTCCGAGGCGGTCAGCGTCACCTTGTTGTCCACGCATTCGCGGGCTTCGGTGGTTTCGTGGCGGGTGGTGCGGACGCTGGCCTTGTAGGTGGCGTTGCGGTCCTCGGCGGCGGAGTCCGAGGACTTGCCGGGGACGCTGTCCTCGAGATTGCCCAGGCGATGGCGGATGGCCTTCAGGGCCAGTTCCTTGAAGGTGCCGCTGGTCATGCGGTTGGACGGAGCGGTCGGGGCGGCGAAAAAGCTGTCCACGGCGGACAGGGTGCTTTCCACCACCGCAACCGGCAACTTCATCTCGCGGGCGACGTCCGAGGCATCGCTGGCCAGGGCCGGCCGGGCCATGGCGACGGCAATTCCGAGACCGAAGGCCATCGAAAGAATGGATTTGGGAGAAAGGCGCATGGGAGGTTCCTGCCGGTTGATCATTGATTTCATGGGCGCGCATGGGTGAATGCGGCGGAATTCTAGGGATGAAGCAAGGCGACAATATGGCAAGGCGGCGGTTGCCGCCGCAAGATGCTCAGTCTTCGGCCTCCCCGTGCCGGACGAGGAAGCCGCTGACGATGGCGGTGAAGTTGTCGTTGCTGTCGCCGGCGATCATGTGGCGGGCACTGCCGATCTCCACGTATTCCGCCGCCGGCACCAGTCGGCGGAACTCGGCGGCGGCCTCGGCGGTGACCACGTCGCTGCGCCCGCCCCGGATCAGTTGGGTGGGGATTTTGACGCGCCGCGCCGCCTCGGCCATGCGCCCGTGGTCCAGGAGCGGGGCCTTGCGCACCGAGCGGATGAATTGCGGGTCCCAGTGCCAGCGATAGCGCCCGTCCTTCCCCTTGCGCAGGTTCTTGATCAGGCCGCCGGTGACCTTGGGACGCGGGCGGTGGGGCAGATAGGCGGCGACCGCCTCGGCGGCCTCCTCCACCGAGGCGAAGCCGTCGGGGGCCGCTTCCATGAAGCGGATGACGTTCTCGGCGCCGGCGGCATCGACGGTATGGGCGACGTCGACCAGCACCAGGGCGCTGGCGATGGCCTTGTCGCTTTCCCCCACCGCCATCAGCGCGGTCAGGCCGCCGAGCGAGGCTCCGACCAGGGCCGGCGGCCGGGCCAAGGTGGCGATGACCTGACGCAGGTCGGCGGCGAAGGCGTCCAGACGGTAATCGCCGTCGGTCGCCCAGGTGCTTTCGCCATGGCCGCGCAGGTCCAGGGAAATGACATGACGGCCGCCCCGCACCAGTTCCCGCGCGGTCTTGCCCCACGATCCCCGGGTCTGGCCGCCGCCATGCATCAGGATGACGGCCGGATGCTCCGGGTCGCCTCCCACATCGGCGGCCAGGGTTACCCCGGCTCCCTGGAATTGCCTTGCCTTCATCTCAGCCACTCATGCGTCCTTGACGTTCGAAGCGACTATGCCAGGACAGGGCCTCGTCGAGAATGTGCGGCGTGTGCAGGCCGCCATGTCCGGCGCGGGCGGCCTGTTCGGCGCGGGCGACGTAGTCGAGCAGCGCCGCCTGATAGTCGGGATGGGCGCAACGCCCGATGACCTCGCGCGAACGCTGGCGGGGCGCCAGGCCGCGCAGGTCGGCCAGCCCCCGCTCGGTCACCAGGATCTGGACGTCGTGCTCGGTGTGGTCCACGTGACTGGCCATGGGCACGATGCACGAGATGGCGCCGTCCTTGGCGGTGGACGGCGTCATGAAGATGGACAGGTAGGCGTTGCGGGCGAAATCCCCCGAACCGCCGATGCCGTTCATGATGCGGGTGCCCATGATGTGGGTGGAATTGACGTTGCCGTAGATGTCGGCCTCGATCATGCCGTTCATGGCGATGATGCCGAGGCGGCGGATCACTTCCGGGTGGTTGGAGATTTCCTGCGGCCGCAGCACGATGCGCTGGCGGTAGAAGTCCAGGTTGCCGAGGAATTCCTTCATGCCGGCCGGGCTGAGCGACAGGGCGGTGGCCGACGCCATGGCCAGCTTGCCGGATTTCAGCATCTCCAGCATGCCGTCCTGCAGCACCTCGGTATAGCCGGTCAGATTGTCGAACGGCCCCTGGTTCAGGCCCGACAGCACGGCGTTGGCGATGTTGCCCACGCCCGATTGCAGCGGCAGGAGTTCGGCCGGCAGGCGGCCCTTTTTGACCTCGTGGCCGAGGAATTCCAGGATGTGCTCGGCGATGCGCCGGGAATTGTCGTCCGGCGGCGCGAAGGTGGTGTTGCGGTCGGGCAGGGCGGTTTCCACCACCGCCACCACCTTGTCCGGGTCCACGTGCAGATAGGGCTCGCCGATGCGGTCGCCGGGATGGACCATGGGAATGGGCTTGCGGTGGGGCGGACGCTCGGTGCCGTAATAGATGTCGTGCATGCCCTCGAAGGCGGCCGGCTGCCAGGAATTGACCTCGAGGATCACCTTGTCGGCCTGATCCAGCCAGGTCTTGTTGTTGCCCACCGACGAGGACGGAATCAGCTTTCCGTCCTCGGTGACGCCGGCCACCTCGACCACCGCCACGTTGAGCTTGCCCAGGAAGCCGAACCACACGAACTGCGCCACGTGCGACAGGTGGATGTCGATATAGTCCATCTGCCCGGCATTGATGCGGGTGCGGCAGGTGGGGTCGGACTGGTAGGGCAGACGCAGCTCGATGCCGCCCACCTTGGCCAGGGCGCCGTCCAGTTCCGGCGCGGTGGACGCCCCGGTCCATACCCCGATGCGGAAGGTGCCGCCGTTCTGATTGCTGCTCTCGATGTGCCGGGCCAGGGCCGGCGGCACCGCCTTGGGATAGCCGGCGCCGGTAAAGCCGCTCATGCCGACATTGTCCCCGTGCTGGATCAGGGCGGCGGCCTCGTCGGCCGACATGATTTTCCGCCGCAGGGCGGGGTGAAGGACACGGGACTCTGCTGACATGGAAACTCCGCGATCATGTAAAGGGAAAGGGGCGCCGTGGCCTCAGGCGCCGAGAGGTTCGAACCGCCCTTGGGCGGGGTCATGGGTCCACAGGCCGCCGTCATCCATATTGAACCACCAGCCCTTCAGGGCGAGGCGGCCATTCTCCACCCGTTCCCGGACCCATGGGAAGGTCATCAGGTTTTCCAGCGACTGGATGACGGAGCCCTGTTCGGTGGCGCGGGCCTCCTCCTCGGTGAAATGGCGGCCCTGATTGGGGCTGGCGCAGCAGGAGGCGGCGGCGATGTCGACCCACCGGTTGATGTATTGGCGGTCGGGCGGCCTGCCCACCACCGCGTTGCACAGGGCCTGGATGCCGCCGCAGCCCGAGTGGCCGAGCACGATGACGTGGCTGACCTCCAGGTCCCTGACGGCGAATTCGATGGCGGCGCTGGTGCCGTGATAGTGCTCGTCCGGCTGGTGGGGCGGGACGAGATTGGCCACGTTGCGCACCACGAACAGCTCGCCCGGCTCGGCGTTGAGCAGCAACGCCGGGTCGACCCGCGAATCCGAGCAGGCGATGACCAGTACCTTGGGGCGCTGCCCGCGCTTGACCAGGTCTTGGAACAATTCGGGCCGCTGCCCGAAATAGGTGGCGCGGAAGACCTGAAATCCGGCCAGCAGCTTGTCCAGATCGCCCATGGAAAATCCTTTTCCTTGCCGGATCAGGCGCGGACCAGCGCGTCGTAATCGGCGATAAGCTGGCGGGTGACCGCGCCGGGGGTGAAGGTGTAGGGGCCGATTTCACGGACCGGCGTCAGTTCGGCGGCGGAGCCGGTCAGGAAGCATTCACCGGCCCTGGCCATTTCCTCGGGCATGATCGCCCGTTCCACCAGTTTGAGGCCCCGCGCCCGGACCAGATCCATCACCGTCTGGCGGGTGATGCCGTTCAGGAAGCAATCGGGGATGGGGGTGTGAACCTCGCCGTCGAACACGAAGAAGATATTGGCGCCGCTGGCCTCGGCGATCTGCCCCCGCCAGTCCAGCAGCAGCGAATCGTCGTAGCCGGCCGCCTCGGCGGTGTGCTTGCTCAGGGTGCCGATCATGTACAGGCCGGATGCCTTGGCCTGGGTCGGCGCCGTCTGGGGATGGGGGCGCCGCCATTCCGAGATGTCGAGGCGGATGCCCTGCATCCGCGCCTCGGGCGACCAGTAGCTTGGCCATTGCCACACGGCGATGGCCATGTGGATGCGGGCGGCCTGGGCGGCCACGGCCATCATCTCGCTGCCCCGCCAGACCACCGGGCGGGCATAGCCGTTGACCATGTTGTTGGCGGCGACGGTACGGTCGGTGGCCTCGCTCACCTCGGCGGCGGAATAGGGGAGTTTCATGCCGAGCAGCCGGGCTGATTCGACCAGACGCCGGGAGTGCTCCGCCAGCTTGAAAACCTTGCCGTCGTAGATCCGCTCGCCCTCGAAAACGCACGAGGCGTAGTGCAGGCCATGGTTCAGCACGTGGATCTTGGCATCGCGCCAGGGAATCAGGTCGCCGTCGAACCAGATGAAGCCGTCGCGGTCGTCGAAGGGAATGATTGCCATGGAAAGCCGTCCTGGGATCGTCAGCAATAAAATTACGCTTGACGTGACGTGAAGGTAAGATTCATAGGCGTATATGTCAATATTGCTGACCCATGCGTTCTCCTCAACCCACCCATTTGCCGGCGAGTGTGGTCCGCGTCGGATCGAGGGCGCAGCCTGGAATGCTTCATAAGCCCGACGGGACGTGTCATCCTTCGGTTGAGAGGGCGCCGTAACCCCAATCCCAGTTCAACGGAGAGTGTGATGAGCAAGTATCAGATCGCCGTCGTTGTCGGGAGCCTCCGCCGGGACTCCATCAATCGCAAGCTGGCCGAGGCCATGGCCAAGCTGGCCCCCGCCGCCTTTTCGTTCACGCACCTGGAGATCGGCGATCTGCCGCTCTACAACCAGGATGAGGATTCCACCCCGTCCGAGCCCGTCAAGCGCCTGAAGGCCGGGATCACGGCGGCGCGGGGGTTGCTTTTCGTCACCCCGGAATACAACCGCTCCATCCCCGGCGTTCTTAAGAACGCTCTCGACCATGCGTCGCGCCCCTATGGACAGAACGCCTGGGCCGGCAAGCCCGCCGGCGTCCTGGGCGCGTCCCCGGGGGCCATGGGCACCGCCTTGGCGCAACAGCATCTGCGCAACATCCTGGCCTATCTCGACGTGCCGACCCTGGGCCAGCCGGAGGCCTTCATCCAGGTGCGCGACGGCTTTTTCGACGAAAACGGCGCCATCGCCAACGCCGATACCCGGAAGTTCCTGCAAGGCTGGATGGACCGCTATGTCGCCTGGGTGATGGACGCGGCCCATAACCGGGAGGATGCCTATTTGCAGGCGCGTTTTCCTCCCGGCTAAGGGGGGACGGCAATTGGGCGGCCTCCCGATTCGGGGAGGTGCGCCCGCAGGGGAGGAGCCGTGAATGATCATGTTGTCCAACCGCAAAGCCGTTGGAGGCGCGGTTCTTGTGGTGGCGCTTGCCGCCGGCCTTCTCGGCTGGTGGTTTCTCAAGCCCGCCAAGCTGCCGCCCGGCTTCGCCAGCGGCAACGGGCGGATCGAGGCGGTCGAGATCGACGTCGCCACCAAGACGGCCGGACGGATCAGGGACATCCTGGTGGCCGAGGGCGAGTTCGTCCATGCCGGCCAAATTCTGGCCAACATGGATACCGCCGTGCTCGACGCCCAGATGGCGGAGGCCAAGGCGCAATGGCAGCATGCCCAGGTCAACGTCGAGACCGCCCAGAGCCTGCTGACCCAGCGCGAGGCCGAGAAGACCTCCATGATCGCCGTGGCGGCCCAGCGTCAGGCGGAACTGGGGAACGCCGACAAGCGGCTGGTGCGCACGGAACGTCTGGCGGCCAACGGCACGGCGCCGCTGCAGACCCTGGACAACGACCGTGCCGCGTTCCAGGGCGCCAAGGCGGCGGTCAACGCCGCCACCGCCCAGGTGGCGGCGGCCGATGCGGCCATCGGCTACGCCCGCTCCCAGATCGCCGCCGCCCAATCGGAGGTGGAGGCGGTGCGGGCGACCATCAGCCGTATTCAGGCCGATCTTGACGACAGCGCCCTGAAATCGCCGCGCGACGGCCGGGTCCAGTACCGGGTCGCCCAGCCGGGCGAGGTGCTGGCCGCCGGTGGGCGGGTGCTGAACATGGTCGATCTCGGCGACGTCTACATGACCTTCTTCCTGCCCACCGCCACCGCCGGGCGGGTCGCCATGGGCGCCGAGGTGCGGCTGGTGCTCGACGCCGTGCCGCAATACGTCATCCCGGCCCAGGCCTCGTTCGTCGCCGACGTGGCGCAGTTCACCCCCAAGACGGTGGAGACCGCCGAGGAACGCCTGAAGCTGATGTTCCGCGTCAAGGCGCGCATCGACCAGGACCTGCTAAAAAAGCACATCACCATGGTCAAGACCGGCCTGCCCGGCATGGCCTATGTCCGGGTCGATCCCAAGGCCGAATGGCCGCCCGAACTGCAGGTCCGGGTTCCGTAATGGAACCCTCGCCGCCCCCCGTTGCCCGGCTGCGCGACATCGGCCTGCGCTATGGCGCGGTGAATGCGCTGGACGCGGTCAGCCTGGACATTCCCGCCGGCATCATGGTCGGGCTGATCGGCCCGGACGGGGTGGGAAAGTCCAGCCTGCTGTCGCTGCTGGCCGGGGCGCGGGCGGTGCGGACGGGGACGCTGGAGGCCCTGGGCGGCGACATGGCCGATCCCCGTCACCGCGAGGCGGTGGTTCCGCGTATCGCCTACATGCCCCAGGGGCTGGGCAAGAATCTCTATCCCACCCTGTCGGTGTTCGAGAACGTGGATTTCTTCGGCCGGCTGTTCGGCCAGGGCCGGGCCGAGCGTCTGGCCCGCATCGGCCAGTTGCTGGACGGCACCGGGCTGGCCCCGTTCGCCGGCCGTCCCGCCGGCAAGCTGTCGGGGGGCATGAAGCAGAAGCTCGGCCTGTGCTGCGCGCTGATCCACGATCCCGATCTGCTGATCCTCGACGAGCCGACCACCGGCGTCGACCCCCTGTCGCGCCGGCAGTTCTGGGACCTCATCGACGCCATTCGCCGGCAGCGGCCGGGCATGAGTGTGGTGGTGGCGACCGCCTATATGGAGGAAGCCGCCCGTTTCGACTGGCTGGTGGCCATGGATGCCGGCCGGGTGCTGGCCGCCGGCACCGCCGGGGACATTCTGGCCCGCGCCGGTTCCACCTCGCTGGAGGCGGCGTTCATCGCCCTGCTGCCCGAGGAGAAGCGAAAGGGATACCGCCCGGTAGAGATCATCGCCCGCCACGACGGAGCGGATGGCGAGGTCGCCATCGAGGCGCGGGACCTGACCAAGCGCTTCGGCGATTTCACCGCCGTCGACCATGTCAGCTTCCGCATCGGGCGTGGCGAGATTTTCGGCTTTCTCGGCTCCAACGGCTGCGGCAAGACCACCACCATGAAGATGCTGACCGGCCTGCTGCCGGCCAGCGACGGACAGGCCTGGCTGTTCGGCGGCCTCGTCGATCCCCACGACCTGGAGACCCGGCGTCGGGTCGGCTACATGTCGCAGGGATTCTCGCTCTATACCGAGCTGACGGTGCGCCAGAATCTCGAGCTGCACGCCCGGCTGTTCCATGTGCCGCCCGGCGAAGTGGCCGGGCGGATCGACGAGATGGCGCGGCGCTTCGATCTGGCCGGCATCATGGATGCCTTGCCCGACGCCCTGCCGCTGGGCCACCGGCAGCGGCTGTCCCTGGCGGTGGCGCTGATCCACCGGCCGGAAATGCTGATTCTCGACGAGCCGACCTCGGGGGTCGATCCGGTGGCCCGCGACGCCTTCTGGCGCATCCTGATGGATCTGGCCCGCGTCGACCGGGTCACCATCTTCATTTCAACCCATTTCATGAACGAAGCCGAGCGCTGCGACCGTATCTCGCTGATGCATGCCGGGCGGGTGCTGGTCAGCGATTCCCCGGCCGCCCTGGTGGCCCGGCGCGGCACGGCGACGCTGGAGGACGCCTTCATCGCCTATCTGGAGGAGGCGGAAACCGGCCCATCCGGTCAGGCCTCCGCCGCCAGCCCGCCGCCACGGGCGGCGGCTGAACGAACCGCGCCCCGCGCCTTCGACCTGCGGCGCATGCTCAGCTATGCCCGGCGGGAAACCCTGGAACTGCGGCGCGATCCCGTCCGCGCCACCCTGGCGCTGCTCGGCACCCTGATCCTCATGTTCGTCATGGGCTACGGCATCAGCCTGGACGTGGAGGACCTGACCTTCGCCGTGCTGGACCGGGATCAGACGGCCATCAGCCGCGATTATGCCCTCAACATCGCCGGATCACGCTATTTCGTCGAGCACCGGCCCATCACCGACCATGACGAGCTGGACCGGCGGATGCGGTCGGGGGAATTGGGGCTGGCCATCGAGATTCCCCCCGGCTTCGGGCGCGATATCGCCCACGGACGGGCGGTGGAGATCGGCGCCTGGATCGACGGCGCCATGCCGCAGCGGGCCGAGACCATCCGCGGCTATGTCCAGGGCATGCACGCCCAATGGCTGGCCGCCAAGCTGGCCGAGACCACCGGGAAGCCCGCCGGCCTCTTCACGATCGAGACCCGCTTTCGCTACAATCCCGACGTCAAGAGCCTGGTGGCCATGGTGCCGGCGGTGATCCCGCTGCTGCTGATGCTGATTCCCGCCATGTTGACCGCGCTCAGCGTGGTGCGGGAAAAGGAGCTGGGCTCCATCGTCAACCTGTACGTCACGCCGGTCACCCGCCTGGAATTCCTGTTGGGCAAGCAGATTCCCTATATCGGGCTGGCCATGGTCAACTACCTGCTCCTGGCGCTTCTGGCCGTCACCCTGTTCGGGGTGCCGCTGAAGGGCAGCATCCTGGCCCTCACCGTGGCGACCCTGCTCTACGTCACCTCGGCGACGGCCATCGGCCTGCTGATCTCCACCTTCATGCGCAGCCAGATCGCCGCCATTTTCGGCACGGCGGTGCTGTCGATCCTGCCGGCGGTACAGTTTTCCGGGATGATCGACCCGGTGCCGTCCCTCGAAGGGGCGGGGGCGCTGATCGGGCGGGTCTATCCCGCCACCTACTATCTGATCATCGTGCGCGGAACCTTCGCCAAGGCGCTGGGATTCCATGACCTGGGACACTCGTTCATCCCGTTGCTGATCGCCATTCCGGTCCTGCTGGGCCTGTGCGTCGCCCTGTTGAAGAAGCAGGAGAGCTGAGCCATGGCGGGCGGCAACATCCTTCACCTCGGCATCAAGGAACTGCGCAGCCTGGCCCGCGATCCGGTGATGCTGGTGCTGATCTTCTGGGCCTTCACCTTTTCCATCTACGGCGGGGCGACCGCCATGCCGGAAAGCCTGCACAAGGCCCCCATCGCCATCGTCGACGAGGATCGCTCGCCCCTCTCCCAGCGGATCATCGCGGCGTTCTATCCCCCCTACTTCCTGCCGCCGGTGATCATCACCCAGGCGGAAATGGATGCCCGCATGGATGGCGG
Source organism: Magnetospirillum sp. 15-1 (assembly GCF_900184795.1). NCBI lineage: Bacteria > Pseudomonadati > Pseudomonadota > Alphaproteobacteria > Rhodospirillales > Rhodospirillaceae > Magnetospirillum > Magnetospirillum sp. 15-1. The sequence goes on from NZ_FXXN01000028.1 coordinate 816,592, forward strand.
TCTGGATACCTTCGCCCTGGATATCCCGCCCGACTTCCAAAGCGACGTGCTGGCCGGCAGGACGCCGACCATCCAGCTCAACATCGACGCCACCCGCATGAGCCAGGCCTTCACCGGCAATGCCTATATCCAGACCATCATCACCGGCGAGGTGGAGACCTTCGTCCGCCGCCATCGCTCGGACGCGGCGGCGCCGGTCGATCTGGTCCTGCGGTCGCGTTTCAATCCCCAACTCAGCAAGTCGTGGTTCGGATCGGTGATGGAGGTGATCAACAACGTCACCCTGCTGTCCATCGTGCTGACCGGGGCCGCCCTGATCCGCGAGCGCGAGCACGGCACCATCGAACATCTGCTGGTGATGCCGGTCACCCCGTTCCAGATCATGACCAGCAAGGTGTGGGCCATGGGGCTGGTGGTGCTGGTCGCCTGCGCCGCTTCCCTGGCCGTGGTGGTGCAGGGGCTGCTGCGGGTGCCCATCGAGGGGTCGGTGGCGCTGTTCCTGGCCGGCGCCGCCTTGCACCTGTTCGCCACCACCTCCATGGGCATCTTCCTCGGCACCGTCGCCCGCTCCATGCCGCAATTCGGCCTGTTGCTGATCCTGGTGCTGCTGCCGCTGCAGATGCTGTCGGGCGGCACCACGCCGCGGGAAAGCATGCCGGAGATCGTCCAGGCCATCATGCAGGCGGCGCCCACCACCCATTTCGTCATCCTGGCCCAGGCCATTCTGTACCGGGGAGCGGGGCTGGCGGTGGTGTGGCCGCAATTCCTCGCCCTGGGGCTGATCGGCGCGGTGCTGTTCGGTTATGCCCTGGCCCGGTTCCGCAAGGCCATCGGGACCATGGCGTGATCAGCGGAAATCCCGCGACGGATACTTGCCGCTCCCTCTCGCCAGGGCGGTGAGGTGGGCCGACAGGTCCTCGATCCTCTCCGCCACCACGTGCACCACCCCGTCCTGGGCCTGGACGCGGCCGTCGACCCGCAGCAGGTAACCGCCCAGGATCTGGCGGCGGTGCTTCTCGAACATATCGGGCCACACCACGATGTTGGCGATGCCGGTCTCGTCCTCGAGCGTGATGAACAGCACGCCCTTGGCGCTGCCCGGCCGCTGGCGGACCAGCACCAGCCCCGACACCGCCGCACGGCCACCTTTCCGGTTGCGTAACGAGGCGTTGGGGGCGATGCCACGCAGGCGGAACGGATCGCGCAGCACCGCCAGGGGGTGGCATTTCAGCGACAGCTTGAGGGCGGCATAATCGCCCACCACCTCCTCGCCGGCCGAGGCCTTGGGCAGGGCGATCCTGGCCTCGGCCGGCGGTGGGGAATCGGTGAACAGCGGCAGGGGCGGGGCGTCCAGCGCCTTGACCGCCCAGGCGGCTTCGCGGCGGGAGAGGTCGAGGGAGCCGAAGGCATCGGCGGCGGCCAGCTTGTCCAGCACCGCCCGCTCCAGGCCGGAGCGCCGCCACAGATCGTAAGGGCTGCCATAGCCGCCGTCCCGCGCCGCCACCAGCCGCGCCCCGTCGCGGGCGGCCAGTCCCTCCACCTGCCGCAGGCCGAGGCGAAGCGCCCCATCCTCCAGGGTGCAATCCCAATCGCTGTGGTTCACATCCACCGGCCGGACCCGGATGCCGTGGTCGATGGCGTCGCGCACGATCTGGGCGGGAGCGTAGAAGCCCATGGGCTGGCTGTTGAGCAGGGCGCAGGCGAAGGCCGCCGGGTAGTGGCATTTCAGCCAGGCCGAGACGTAGACCAGATGGGCGAAGGCGGCGGCGTGGCTTTCGGGGAAGCCGTATTCGCCGAAACCCTCGATCTGCTTGAATACCCTTTCCGCGAAGTCGCGCTCATAGCCGCGCGCCACCATGCCGGAAATCAGCTTGTCGCCATAGGTGCCCACTTTGCCGGTGTGGCGGAAGGTGGCCATGGCGCGGCGCAGGCCGTCGGCCTCGGAGGGCGTGAAGCCGCCGGCCACCATGGCGATCTTCATGGCCTGCTCCTGGAACAGCGGCACGCCCTCGGTCTTGTCCAGCACCTGGCGCAGTTCCTCGGACGGGTATTCCACCTTCTCACGCCCCTGGCGGCGGCGCAGATAGGGATGGACCATGCCGCCCTGGATGGGGCCGGGCCGCACGATGGCCACCTCGATGACCAGATCGTAGAAGCGCCGGGGCCTGAGGCGGGGCAGCATGCTCATCTGGGCACGGCTTTCCACCTGGAACACCCCGATGGCGTCGGCCTTGCACAGCATGTCGTAGGTGGCCGAATCTTCGCGCGGCAAGGTGGCGAGGCAAAGGTCGCGGCCGTGATGGGCGCGCAGCAGGTCGAAGGCCTTGCGGATGCAAGACAGCATGCCAAGCGCCAGAACATCCACCTTCATCAGGCCCAGGGCGTCGAGATCGTCCTTGTCCCACTGGATGACGGTGCGGTCCTGCATGCCGGCGTTCTCGATGGGCACCAGTTCGTCGAGGCGCCCCTTGGAGATGACGAAGCCGCCCACATGCTGGGACAGGTGGCGGGGAAAGCCGGTCAGTTCCTCGGCCAAAGCCAGGGTGCGCGCCAGATTGGCCTCGGTGGGGTCGAGGCCCAGCTCGCGCACGTGCCCGGCCTCGATGCCCCGCCGGCCCCAGCCGGAATTGGCCTTGGCCAGGGCCTCGACGGTATCCTCGGCTAGCCCCATCACCTTGCCCACGTCGCGGATGGCCGAGCGGGTGCGGTAGTGGATCACCGTGGCGGTCAGCCCGGCCCGGTGGCGGCCATAGGTGTCGTAGATGTGCTGGATCACCTCTTCCCGGCGTTCGTGCTCGAAATCCACGTCGATGTCGGGCGGCTCGCCCCGCTCGGCGCTGATGAAGCGCTCGAACAGCAGATCCATATGGGCGGGATCGACCGGGGTGACGCGCAAGGCATAGCACACCGCCGAATTGGCCGCCGAGCCGCGCCCCTGGCACAGAATGCCCCGACTTTCGGCGAAGGCGACGATGGCATGCACCGTCAGGAAATAGGGCGCGAAGCCCAATTGCCGGATCAGGGCCAGTTCGTGCGCCAACTGGCCGGCGACCTTGGCCGGTACGCCCTCGGGATAGCGTCGGGCGGCGCCTTCGCGGGTCAACTGTTCCAGGCGCTCCTGCGGGTCCATGCCCTGGGCCACCTCGGCCGGGTATTCATAACGCAACTCGTCCAGGGAGAAGCGGCAGCGCCGGGTGATCTCCAGGCTGTTGGCGACGGCGTCGGGGTGGTCGGCGAACAGCCGGGCCATCTCGTCGGGGCTTTTGAGGTGGCGTTCGGCATGGGTGGACAGCGCCCAGCCGGCCTGGGCCAGGGTGACCCCCAAGCGGATGCAGGTCAGCACATCGGCCAGGGGGCGCCGTGCCGGGGTGTGATAGAGCACGTCGTTGGTGGCGACCAGGGGGACGCCGAAGCCGGCCAGGGTCCGCAGCCGCCCGGCATCATCGCCCTTGAAACGGCGGGTGGCGGCAAGGTAGAGACGGCCGCCCAGTATCCGCCGCCATTCCTCCGCCTGGGCGGTGAAACCTTCGTCCAGAGGATCGGGAGGAATCAGCACTAGGATCTGGCCCTCGGCGTGGGCCGCCACGTCGGCGCGGCCGAGGTGGCATTCGCCCTTGGGGGCACGGCGCCGCCCCAGGGTCAAAAGGCGCGACAGGCGGCCATAGGCGGCCCGATCCTCCGGCAGGCACAGCAGGCTGGCGCCGTCGGCAAGGTCGAGCCGCGCCCCCACCACCAGCCGGATGCCCGCCGCCTTGGCCGCCACATGGGCACGCACGATGCCGGCCAGCGAGTTGCGCTCGCAGATGGCGATGGCCTCGATTCCCAGGGCGGCCGCCGTGATCGCCAACTCGTCCGCGTGCGAGGCGCCCTCCAGGAAGGTGTAGTTGCTGATGCACTGGAGTTCGGCGTAACGGTGGGGATTCATGTCCGTTCCTCAGGCGCCGGGCGGGGGCTTGCGCCCCCTTGGCTCCTCCGCTGCGCTCCGGGCGCCTCAATGGCGCCGCGCTTCGGCTTTGCCTCGCTCACGGGAACACTCCGTGCAGATACCAGCGCGGCGGTTCGGCGTGTCCGTAATGGCCCAGGCGATAAAGCCACAGGCGCAGGCCCTGTTCGTCCTCCACCCGGTAGTAATCCCGTTCCTCGGACTCCTCGTGCCACCATTCCGGGGCGATGCGTTCAGGCCCGTCGGCGCGGACCACACGATGCAGCCGGCCCTGCCAGCGGAAGCGCAGCGGCGGGGCGTCGGGAATGGGGGCCATGGCCTCGATGGGCTCGGGATGGGGCAGCAGACGGATGGGATGGCGCCCCTCGGGCCAGCTTTCGGCGGGGGGCGGCGCGCCGGGGCCAAGGCGGCGGACGGAGCGTTCCGGCACGTGGCTGGGGCGCGGGATCAGGCGCATCAGCCGGCCCGGCCCCAGGCGGTTGCTCAAGGAATCCAGCAGGCGGGACAGATCGGCCTCGCCCGCCTGTCCCTCCAGATCGGACTGGGCGGCGGATTGCGGCTGGATGGCGGTGGCTTCCAGGCAGGCGGCCTCGATGCCGAAGCCGGGGCGGATGTCGGCCAGCCGGTCGCGGAACAGCCGGGCCAGATGGATGGGATCGCGGTTGGGGGCGCTGGTGCCGATCTCGGCCCTGGCCAGGGTCGAATCCACCCGGAACAGGGTGAAGTCCAGGCGCCGCGCTCCCATACCGTCCTCCTCCAGCCGCCGGCACAGACTGCCCAGCAGGTGGCCCAGGGTGGCGGCGATGTCCTCGGCCCGGGAAATGGGCTCGGCGAAGCTGGCATGAACGCGGTGGGCCACCGGCGGCCGGAGCGGCGAGATGGGCTCGGGCTCGTCGCCCAGCATCTGATCGAGGCGCCAGACCACCGTATGGCCGAACCGTCGCGACAATTGGGCGCGGGGAAGGCCCATCAGGTCGCCGACCCGCCGCAGCCCCAGGTCGGACAGGGCCTGGACGGTGGCGGGGGCCAGGCGCAGGGCGGCGGGAGGCAGCGGCTCCAGCCCGCTCGACTCCGCCAGGATGGGGGCGGCGGGATCGCCGAAGCGGGCCCAGGCCCAGGCGGCGCCCGGCGTGGCGGCCAGGGCGGCACGCGCCGTCAGCCCCAGGGTCAGGAAGCGCTCTGTTAACTGCTCCAGCAGTTTTGTTTCGCCGCCGAACAGATGGCCGCTTCCGGTGACGTCCAGCCACAACCCGCTGGCTCCGTCGGTGGCGGTCCACGGGCTGAACAGGCCGCAACGCTCGGCCAGGGTGGCCAGCAGGCGGGCATCGCCCTCCGGATCATGGGGAAGGACGCGCGACGAGGGGACCTGGGCCAGGGCCGAGGCCAGCTTCATGCCGGGGCGCAGACCCGCCAGGGCGGCGGCCCGGTTCACCGCCATCACCTGCCGGGTGGGGCCGGGCGTGGCGGTGATCAGCGGGGCGTCACGCCACGCGGGCGCATTCCGGCACAGCCGGTCGGTGGCCAGCCGGGGCAGCCAGACCGAGACAATGCGCCGTTCCATCCCATTCCACCTTCCAACTTGCCACCATGCCGCTGTCGTCGGGAGAGCGCCCCCGGCAACGGAGCAGGTCCAGCCGCCAATGCCCCTCCGCCCCGGGAAGGCTTTCCACCCGCCAGCGGGTCAGGGCCGGGGTTACCGCCGCCGCCGCGCGGTTGAGCAGCAGCAGCGTGGTGCCGCTGTGCCCCGCCGCCAGTTGCAGCCGCCGGGCGGCGGTGAAGTCCAGGCCCCGCACCTCGCCCAGCACGGCGGCCAGGGCCGGTGAACGGGCGGCCTCCTCCAGGGCCCACAGGGCGGCCTTGGATCGCCCCGGCACCACCATCACCAGCCGGTCCGGCCCCAGACCGAAGCGGGCGAGGCCGGGGGCATGGGGCATGTCTCCCTCGGCCAGCCACAGCACCGGCTTGGCCGCCAGCCGGGCCAGCCCGCCCAGCAGGAAGGCGGCGAAGCCCAGGGCCGCCCCGTCATGGCCGGCGGCCGGCGAGGCGGGAGAGATTTCGTGCAGAACTCCGGTCCGCATTCCCTCGAACCCCGCCAGCCCCAGCGGCAGGTCCGGCCCATGGCCGTCCGTGCCGCCTCCCTCCAGGGTGGCGACGCTGCGGCGCAGGGATTCGAGGGCGGGCGAGGGCATGGCGACTCCATATGTTCGTCAAATGTTCCTATATTTGACGTGGCGGAGTCAAGGGGAGAGCCCGGCTCAGGCTTTTTTGGGGGGATCGGCGTATTGCCGGGCGATGGCGTGAAATTCCTCCTGGATGCCGACGAAGGCGTCGACCACGTCCGGGTCGAAGCGGGTTCCCTTCTCCTGGACGATGGCCTCGACCGCCGTGAAATGCGGGAAGGGTTCCTTGTAGACCCGGCGGCTGATCAGGGCGTCGTAGACATCGGCCACCGCCATCAGGCGGGCGGAAACCGGGATGTCGTCGCCCGACAGGCCCAGGGGGTAGCCGTCGCCGTCCCAGCGCTCGTGATGGAAGTGGGCGATCTCCTTGGCCATGGTCAGGAAATCCAGGCTGGTTCCCAGCCAACGCTCGGCGGCCTCGATGGCATTGCGGCCCAGGGCGGCGTGGGTCTTCATGACCTCGAATTCCTCGGAGGTCAGGCGGCCGGGCTTCAGCAGGATGCAGTCCGGAATGCCGATCTTGCCGATGTCGTGCAGGGGCGCCGACTTGAACAGCATGGTAATGGCGGGCTCGTCCAGGAAGCGGGCGAAGCGGGGATGGTTCTGCAGGCTGGTGGCCAGGGCGCTCATGTAGAACTGGGTGCGGCGGATGTGATTGCCGGTCATCAGGTCGCGGGTCTCGGCCAGCGAGGCCATGGCCAGGATGGTGACGTCCTTGACCGCCGTGACTTCCTTGGTCCGTTTGGCGACCTCGCGCTCCAGGAAGCTGTTGTGGTCGCGCAGCAGGTCGGCCGAGGCCTTGAGCCGCAGATGGGCCTGGACCCGGGCCAGCACGATGGAGGGGCTGAACGGCTTGGTGATGTAGTCCACCGCGCCCATGTCCAGGCCCCGCTTCTCCTCGGCCATCCGCGTCTTGCTGGTCAGGAAGATCACCGGAATCTCGCTGGTCCGGGGATCGGCCTTGAGCTGCCGGCAGACCTCGTAGCCGTCGATGTCGGGCATCATGACGTCCAGCAGGATCAGGTCGGGGCGTTCGTTGCCCAAGGCGATCTTCAGGCCCTTCTCGCCACTGTTGGCCACCTTGACCCGGTAATCCGCCTTCAGCACTTCGCTCATCAGCCAGATGTCGTCCGGGCTGTCGTCCACCACCAGGATGGTGGCCTTGTCCATGAAATCCGGGGACGGCATTACGGGTTGGCCTTCTGGCAAGGGGTGGTCTCGGTTCCCGAGACCGACAGCAACGCCTTCTTGCGCTTCATGTCGGAATCGGAATCGGCGTGCTCCAGGGCGATGGCGCGGAACTCGTCCTGGATTTCCAGGAAGGCGTCGACGATGTCGGGGTCGAAGTGCTGGCCCCGGCCCTCGATGATGATCTCCACCGCCTTTTCGTGGGGCATGCCTTCCTTGTAGACCCGGCGGCTGATCAGGGCGTCGTAGACGTCGGCCACCGCCATCAGGCGGGCGGACAGGGGGATGGCGTCACCGCTCAGCCCCTGGGGATAGCCGCTGCCGTCCCACTTCTCCTGGTGGCCGTAGGCGATCTCCTTGGCGGTGGTCAGGAATTCCACCCTGGTCCCCAGGGAGTGTTCGGCATGTTCGATGGCTTCACGGCCCAGCGTGGTGTGGGTCTTCATGATCTCGAACTCTTCGGGGACGAAGCGCCCCGGCTTCAGCAGGATGCGGTCGGGAATGCCCACCTTGCCGATGTCGTGCAGCGGCGCCGACTTGAACAGCATGTTGATGGCGCCGTCGTCCAGATGGGCGGCGAAGCGGGGATGGGTCCGCAGCCGGGAGGCCAGCGCCTTGACGTAGAACTGGGTGCGGCGGATGTGGTTGCCGGTTTCCAGGTCGCGGGTCTCGGCCAGCGAGGCCATGGCCAGGATGGTGACGTCCTGGATGGCCATGACCTCCTCGGTGCGCTTGGCGACCTCCTGTTCCAGAAAGTCGTTCTTGTCGCGGAGGAAGTCGGCGGTGGCCTTGAGCTTCAGGTGGGTCTTGACCCGGGCCAGCACGATGGGCGGACTGATGGGCTTGGTGATGTAGTCGACGGCGCCGAGTTCCAGCCCCTTCTTCTCCGCATCCATTTCCGTCTTGGCGGTCAGGAAGATCACCGGAATGTGCTGCGTCCGGACATCGGCCTTGAGGCGCTGGCAGACTTCGTAGCCGTCGAGGCCCGGCATCATGATGTCCAGCAGGATCAGGTCGGGGGGATTGTCGGCCTGCGCGATCTTGAGGGCCTTCTCGCCGGAACTGGCCACCTTCACCCGGTACTCGTCCTTGAGCAGGCTGCTCAGGACCGCCAGATTGTCCGGCGTGTCGTCCACCACCAGGATGGTGGACTTCTCGATAAGGTCTTGGGCGTCCATCGCGGGTTCCTTAGGGAGATAAGCTGTTCCGTTGCATGGCCTCGGTCAGGGCGGCGGCGGCGGTATCGAAGTTGAATTCCTTGATGGCCGCGCGAATCCGCCCGAAATCCTCGGGGAAGGCACTATTCAGCAGGCTGGCGTTCTCTTCCAGTACATCGTCGGCTTCGGCGTCGTCTTCCGCAAGCAGGATAAGCATCCGCCGGCACACGGCGTCCAGGGCTTCACGGTCGACGGCCACCGATGCGACCATTTCTTCCGGCGGCAGCTTGGCCTCGAGGGTGGCGATCAGTTCCGCCAGGGGGGCTTCCAGGGCGCCGAGCAGGCCGTCCACCTCGCCGGGCGGCCGCTTGTCGCCGATGGCGGCTTCCAGGTCGGCGGCGCGGCGCTGTATGTCGTCGGCACCGATCATGCCGGCCAGCCCCTTGGTGGTGTGGGCCAGACGTTCCGCCATCGGCCAGTCGTCTCCGTCCAGCGCGGCGCGGATTTCGCCGGAAACCGCCTTGCGGCCGGCAGCGAACTTACGCAGCGAGGTGAGGTAAAGGCGGGTCTTGCCCTGGACCCGGCGCAGGCCGGTGGCGGTGTCGAGGCCGGTGATCACCGGGATTTCGGCGTCCTCGGCCGGTGTCGCGGGGCCTGGGCGGGCCGGAGCCGGAGCGTGACGCGGCGCGATCCAGCGGAGCAGGGCGGTCCATAGCTGGTCCGGGTCGATGGGCTTGGTGATGAAATCGTTCATGCCGGCCTCGAGGCAGCGGTCGCGGTCGCGCTGCATGGCGTTGGCGGTCATGGCGACGATGGGCAGGCCGTCGAACAGGCCCATGCGGCGGATTTCCATGGTGGCGGTGACGCCATCCATCACCGGCATCTGCATGTCCATCAACACGATGTCGTAGGCGTTCTGGCGGATTTTGGCGATGGCGACGGCGCCGTCATCGGCCACGTCCACCAGGAAGCCGGCATCGCCGAGCAGTTCCGTGGCCACCTGCTGGTTGAGGTCGTTGTCCTCCACCAGCAGGATGCGGGCGCCCTGGATGGTTGTCAGGTTTTCCAGGGGACCCGGCAGGGAGCCGCCGGCCTGCCGGCGCTCCGAGGGCTGGGCTCCGAACCGGCGCATGACGGTGTCGAACAGGATGGAGGCGCTGACCGGCTTGATCAGCACGTCCTCGATGCCGGCCTCGGCGATCTGGTTCAGCACCTCCTCGCGGCCATAGGCGGTGACCATCAGCAGGCGGGGCGACGGCTCGAGGCCCAGGGACTTGATCCGGCGGGCGGTCTCGATGCCGTCCATGCCGGGCATGCGCCAGTCCAGCAGGATGACCTCGTAGGGCTCGTCCGCCGTCGCCGCCCGTTTCACCTCCTCGATGGCCGCCTGGCCCGAGGGCAGGTCGCTGACCCGGAAGGTCATGCCGGCCAGCAGGTCCGACAGCACGGCGCGGGCGTTGTCGTTGTCGTCGACCACCAGGGCCCGGCAGCCCCGCAAATCGGGGGACGGCAGCAAGTCCCGCCTGTGGGCGGTGCCGATGCCCATGCGGGCGGTGAACCAGAAGGTGCTGCCCTTGCCGTATTCGCTGTCGACGCCCACCTCGCCGCCCATCAGTTCGGCCAGCCGCCGGGAGATGGCCAGCCCCAGTCCGGTGCCGCCGAACTTGCGGGTGGTGGAGGTGTCGGCCTGCTCGAAGCTCTGGAACAGCCGGGCCTGCTGCTCGGCGGTGATGCCGATGCCGGTGTCGCGGACGGCGAAATACAGCAGCACCTCGGTCTCGGTGCGCTCCTTGACGCGGGCGATGATGTCGATCTCGCCCTTCTCGGTGAACTTCACCGCGTTGTTGGCGTAGTTGATCAGAATCTGCCCCAGGCGCAGGGAATCGCCCACCAGGGTGCGGGGCACCTCGGACGGAATGTCGAACACCAGTTCCAGGTTCTTGGCGCTGGTCTTTTCGGTCAGCAGGCTGGCGATGTTGTCCAGCACCTTGTCCAGTTCGAAATCCGCCTGCTCGACGGCCAGTTTGCCGGCCTCGATCTTGGAGAAGTCCAGGATGTCGTTGATGATGCCCAGCAGGTGCTGGCCGGCGCCCTGGATCTTCTTGACGTAGTCATGCTGCCGGGGCGTCAGCTCGGTCTTCAGGGCCAGATGGCTCATGCCGATGATGGCGTTCATGGGGGTGCGGATCTCGTGGCTCATGTTGGCCAGGAAGTCCGACTTCATCCGCGTGGCGTCCTCGGCCAGTTCCTTGGCCCGCGTCAGGGCGCCCTCGGCCTGCTTTTCCGCCGTGATGTCCTGGAAGAACCCGGCCCAGGCGGCGCCATTGGCATCGATGACGGTGGGCAGGGCCTCCATGCGGACCCAGCGGGGCTCGCCCGGCAGGTCCAGACGGAAGCGGGTGGAGAAGCGCCGGCAGCCCCGGATGGCTTCCTCGATCTCCGCTTCCACGGCGGCCTGATCGTCGGCCAGCATGGTGCCGTAGAGCCGTCCGCCATTGGCGAGCAGCTCGTCGGGACCGATCCCCAGGATGCCCCGCACCTGCCGGCTGATGAAGGTGAACCAGAACAGGTCGCCTTCGCTGCGCAACTCGAACACCGCCACCGGGACCGAATTGGTCAGGGCGCGCAGGCGCTCCTCGGCCTGCTGCAGGCGGTTTTCCCAGTTGCGGCGCTCGGTGATGTCGTCGCAGACCCAGATGGAGCCCTTGCCCAGGTCGTCGCTGTCGATGGCCCGGCCCGAGGTGCGGCCCCAGAAGGTGCCGCCGTCCTTGCGCCGGTACTCCCAGTCGCGCTGGAAGGTCTCGCCCCGGGCGAGAACGGGATAGGCATCCCGGCCCATCTGCTCGAAATCGCTGTCGTGGGCGAAGATGATGCCGGTGCTCTGTCCCTCCATCTCCCCCGGCTCATAGCCCAGCAACCGGGACAGCGACTTGTTGGAGCGGATGATGAGGCGGTCGCGGATGACCGCGATGCCCAGGCCGGCCGACTGGAAGATGGCCGACTGCTCCTCGACCGCCGCCGTCATGGCGGCCAGGGCCTCCTCGCGCTCGGTGACGTCCAGCCAATAGCCGTTCCATATCCGGGTGCCGTCCGCCATGGACGAGGCCATGGCGCGGGTCTCGATCCATCGCGCCTCGCCCTGGCGGCTCATCACCCGGTACAGCAGGTGGGTGGATGACCCCGCCACCATGGCCTCGTCCATGGCCCGGCGGGCCTCGGCAAGGTCGTCGGGGTGGATGCGCCAGAAGCGGAGGTCGGGGTCGTTGCGCAATTCCTCGGGGGAGTAGCCCCAGATCTCCTCGGCCTTGGCGCTGATGAAGCTGAAGCGGCGATTGCCGTCCGGCCCGATCTCGTAGCGGAAGGCGGCGCAGGGCAGGGAATCGGCCATCTCGCGCAGCAACTGGCGGGACCACTCGGCGGCGCTTTTCGACCGCTGCAGCGCCTCGGTACGCTCCAGCACCCGAGCCTCCAGGGTGGCGTTGGCCTCCTCCAGGCGGGAGGTGGAGGACAGCAGCGCCTCGCGCATGGCTTCCTGGGCGGCGGACAGCTCGGTGATCTCCACCAGATCGGATTGCACTACCACCGGCCGGGTCAGGTCCATGCGGCCGATCCGGGCGCTTTCCTTGGCCAGCGCCTCCAGCGGCGCGGCGAAACGCCGGGCCATGGGCAGGGTCACCAGCGCCGCCATGGTCAACGAGCCGAGGATCAGCAGGATCAGCAGGACGACCTGTTCGCGGCCCACGGGCACGAAGTCGTGGCGCGGCGCGACGACCCCCAGCCAGATGGGGTGGGCGCCGATGGCCATGCGGCGGAAGTGGGAGAACCAGACATCGCCGTCGACGCTCATGGCGGTCAGGCCACCGTCCGGCCGTCCCAGGTCGTTCCAGCGCCTCCATCCCTCGGCCAGGACCGGCATGTTCTGGTCGGCCAGCGGCTTCAGCACCGCCTTCTTGATCTCCTCGTCGTCGCCGAAGCGCGGCATGCGGGGCACGCCGACCAACTGCCCCCGGTCGTCCAGCAGCATCCCCACCCCGTTGGGGCCGGCCCTGACCTGGCGGGTGAAATGGGAGAGGTCGAGCAGCTTGACGTCGTGGCCGATCACATAGCGGCTGCCGTCGGGGGCGGTCCAGCGGGTGGCGGCGGTGATGCCCGGCTCCTTGGTGGTGAAGAAGATGTAAGGCGCGGTCCAGTGGATGTCCTCGTCCCGCGCCATGGCCATGGCGCCCTGGAACCACGGGCGGGTGCGGGCGTCGTAGTCGCGCTCCAGCACCTCGGTCTTCTCCATCACCCGGCCGGCGCTCCAGGTGATCCAGGTGGTGGCCTTGCCCCGCCGGTCGGGATGGCTGAGGCGGTTGACCCACTTGCCGTCCGGGGTCAGCAGCAAAAGGATTTCCCGCCCCGATTCATGGGCGAGGATCACCGACGAGATTTCCGGATGATTCTCGATGATGGGAAAGAAGAACTCGTTGAAGCGCTGAAGCTGGTTCAGGTCCAGGCTGCCGTTCATGCCCCAGTGGCGGCTGGTGTTGAGGGTGATCTCCACCGTGGCCAGCAGGCGCCTGACCCGTGCCTCCAACTCGCCCGCCGTCTGCCGCATCTGGGTGTCGGCCAGGCGGTCGATGGTCGGCGCGACGATCAGGCTATAGGTGGAGGCGGCGAATACCCCGAGCGCCACGACCACGATGAAGAAGGCGCGGACCAGAAGGCTGCCGCGAATGGACGTCCCACCTGTCGGTCGTCCGGGTCGCGGGGGCGTCGGCGCCTGTTCGGTCATGCAACCCCACCTTCCGGCAATGGAACCTGGGTTCCCTTAGTCATAAAATAGTCGGGAGCACCGCCGGGGGAAAGTGCGTTTCTGCGCCGTCATAGGGCCGGAGTAGGGGGCCAGTGCCGGGCGAGCAGGGTATTGGTCCGCGCCACCGCCTGATGGGCGGCGTCCAACAGGCCTTGCTTGGTGACGACCGCCGCCGTCGAGATGGCGGTGATCTCGGCGGCCCGGTCCAGCAGGTCGAAGGCCTGGGCCAACTCGCGGCCGGCGTCGATCAGTCGGGTCCAGTTTTCCATGTCGTCCTCCCCATTTTTCTCGATGCTCCGGGTCAGGCCGCCCGGTGATCCGTGGTCTTGTGCTCCATGGCATGACCGGTGGCCGGCTCGCCCACCTCGACCCGCAGGATGTGGTCGAAGCCGTTGAATTCCGTCCGCAGGCAGGCGCCATAGGCCCCCATTTGCCCGATTTCGATCCAGTCGCCCTCGGCGATGTCGTCGGGCAGCGGGAACGGCCCCTCCATGCGGTCGAGCGAATCGCAGGTCGGCCCATAGAATCCGAAGGGGTGAAGCGCCCCGTGGCTGGCGCCCGCCGCCTTGATCAGGCGGCAGGGATAGCAAAAGCCCAGCGCTCCGGCATCCGACAGGGTTCCATAGACTCCGTCGTTGATGAACAGCATGTCGCCGCGTCGCCCTTGGACCTGCACCACCAGCGACTGGCAGGCGGCCACCAGGGCGCGTCCGGGCTCGCACCACAGGGTGCAGCCGGCCGGCAGGGCCATGCGGGCCACGCCGCGACGGATGGCGGCCATGAAGGCGCCGAGCGGCGGCGGGCGCATGTCGGGATAGCTCACCGGAAAGCCGCCGCCCACGTCCAGGACATCGAGGTCGATTCCGGCGGTCCGGATGATGGTGTCGGCTTGGGCCAGGGCGCGCTCCCAGGCGGTGGGATCGCAGCACTGCGAGCCCACGTGGAAGGCCAGTCCCGTCTTGGCGACGGCGGCGCAGTCACGCAGCAGTGCCACGGTGGTTTGCGCCGGGGCGCCGAACTTGCCCGACAGGTCGAGGCGGGCCTCGCCCTTGGCAAGGGCCATGCGCACCATCAGGCGCAGGTCGCGGGCATGGCCGGTTTCCTCGACGATCTTGGCCAGTTCCTCCGGGCTGTCGAGGACGAAGTCGCGCACGCCGTGTTGGGCATAGGCCTCGCGGATGGCCGAGCGGGCCTTGACCGGATGCATGAAGTGGATATGGGCGTCGGGGAACAGGCGGCGGACCAGCCGCACCTCGGAGATGGAGGCGGCGTCGAAATGGCGGATGCCGCCCGCCGCCAGGGCGCGCAGCACCGCCTCGTCCGGGTTGCATTTGACCGCGTACAGGACATGGCCGGGGAAGGCCGCGACGAAGCGCGCCGCTTCCCTGCACGCCTTGGCCGGGCGCAGGCAGAGCATGGGAATATCGGGGCGAAGGCTCATCACCGCCGCGCGTGTCGACGGCAGCGCCGGGGTGGTGCCGTCGCGGCGAGGCAGGGGACGGATGCGGGTGATGTTCATGGTCGTGACTCCCCGGCTGGAATCGATCCTTGCGCCCTTCCCGGCCAGACCGGGAGTGGCGGCGAAACCTTCGGTGCAACGACGGCGAGGGCGAACGCCTAGGCCGTCGTCACGGACTGAGGGTACGCTCGGGATTGAATAGGGGAACTGCGCCCGGGGCGTTGGTCGTCAACATGTCCACCTCCCTTTCGGGTACCGGCCCATTTCTACCGGCTCCTCCAAAAAGGACGCGTGCGTCGTTGCATAACCTACAAAGGGCCATCGGCACGTGCGTGTGCGTCACTGAGTTGACTCTAGACCCTCCGGGGGGAGGGGGCAAGACCCTGAAATGTTACAATTTCTCCGGATCTTGCCGGGTCGGGTCCACGCCGGCCGGGCGGCGCGGGATGGACGTCACCCGCCAGGTGAACAGGCCGCCCACCTCGGGCCCGCCGGTGCCGGGCGCCTGCCCCGGATCGATGGCGCCGATGTGGAAGCTGAGATAGGTCTGCAGCCCGCCGACTCCGTGGCTTTGTCCTGGTCTTCGCAGGGTGACGTTCTGGATATCATTATAATGTTTGTGGATTTATGAAGGGTTGTGGCATATACACGTAAATTGTTCGTGGTTATTGCTGGTCAATACCAAGGTCAGTCCTGAGTCTGAGTGATGTAGCGGTGGTGGTTCTTTACCGAAATCAACGATATGACCTTTGTCTGAACTTGGTGTGAACTTCATCGTTGACCATCGTCAATGTGCGCTGCCGAAAATGTCCTACATTTCATGCCATGATGCGTTCCTCACTGAAGCACGCCCTGATTTCGCGTTTTCTGGTCTGTCTGCTGATCGCCGGTCTGGCGACCCAGTGGGTGACCGGCGCGCGGGCCCTGGGCGGGACTTTGGTGCCGAGCGCCGCCGTGGTGTCGGCCGCGTCCGGCGATAGCGTCGACCGGCTGCTTTCGGATCTGGTCAAATCCATCTGCTCCAAGAGCAGGAAGGAACAGGCCAAGGACGATCACTGCCTGTACTGCGTGCCGGCGCCCCATTCGCTGGCCGTTTTCCTGGACGATCGGGATGGAACCGTTTTGGCCGCCCCGGTCCGGGTCGGCTTCGTCTCGGAATCCCAGGTTCTTCCGCTCTCCCGCCGTCTGCCGGGGGATGGCCCGTCGCGTGCCCCCCCTTTCTCCGCCTGAGCGCTTTCGCCTGCGAACGTGACCGGGATACCCCGCCTGCTCCGATGACCGGCGCCGCCTGACGGCGCGTGGTCCGACCTGGCGTGGCTCCCCTCTGAAGGAGCAAAGGATCATGAGATTGGAAACTGCCGCGCCCGCCGCCAAGGGACCGCCGGCCCTCGGTTTCGGCCATTGGCCGAGGCGCCACCCCGACCGGGCCGCCCTGGAGCGTCTGGCCGACATCGCCCCCTTCGACCTGCTGGACGGCGATGAGATGGAGGCACTGCTGCACGACGCGGCGGTGTGCCACAACACCGAGGCCGCCACCCTGTTCATGGCCCGCGGGCCGGCCGAATACCTGCATGTGGTGATGCGGGGCCAGGTGGTGCTGCACGGCCCCGACGGGGTGATCGTCGACGGGGTGGCGGCCCCGGCCATTCTGGATGCCGCCGACCTGTTCACCGGCCGCCATGTCTTCACCGCTGAGGCCTTGACCGGATCGCTGGTGGTGCGCATCCCGCGCACCGACGTGCTGGCGCTGCTGCAATCGAGCAGTCCGCTGGCCCATGCCTTCCTCGGGCTGGTGGCCGCCGCCACCCAGACCCTGGCCGACGCCCTGATGGCCCAGCGCTGCCTGACCAGCGTCCAGCGTCTGGCCACCTTCTTGCTGGAGCAGGCGGCCAAGGCGGGGGCCGAGCACAGCTTCGTCCTCGATATCCCCAAGAAGGCCATCGCCGGCCAGTTGGGCATCACGCCGGCCCACTTCGCCCGCTCGCTGACCCGGCTGGTCTCGGCCGGGCTGGTCGGCCGGCTCAACCGCAACACCATCGTTCTCAACAATATTTCGGCCCTGCGTGCCTTGCTCGAGGGGGAACTCGGCATCGCCACCCAGGACGGAAGCACGGCCCAGCACAAGCAACTGGCCGCCTACAGGACCTTCAAGAGCCTTTCCTGATCACTCGTACCGGAGGAGCGCAATGTCGGACGTTCTGACAAAATCCGCCGCCAGAAACATCTTCTATGGTGGCACGGCATTCTTTTTCATCATCTTCATCGGTCTGGTGGCGCATAGCGTCTCCACCGTCAACGCCATGAGCGAAACCCATCCCGTCACGCCGTCGGTGGCGGCGGGCAAGCATATCTGGGAACGCCATGCCTGCGTCGACTGCCACACCATCATGGGCGAGGGCGCCTATTTCGCCCCCGAACTGGGCAATGTCTGGGTCCGCTACGGCGGCCGGGAAGACGCCGATTCGGCCCGCGAGGCCCTGAAGGCCTGGATGAAGGGCCAGCCCTCGGGCATCGAGGGGCGGCGCCAGATGCCCAAATTCGACATCACCGACACCGAACTGGATGAACTGGTCGACTTCCTGAAGTGGACCAGCGAAGTCAACACCCAGAACTGGCCGCCCAAGGTTTCCGGCTAAGAGGGGGAAGGAAAACATGAAATACGAATCGCAAAAGGTTGCCCTCTACTATATCGCCGGAGCCCTGGGCCTGTTCGTCGCCCAGATCATCTTCGGCGTGGTGCTGGGCACCATCGTCGTGGTACCGAACTTTCTGTCCGAGCTGCTGCCGTTCAACATCGCGCGCATGATCCATACCAACGCGCTGATCGTCTGGCTGCTGATGGGCTTCTTCGGTTGCTCCTACTACCTGATCCCCGAGGAGGCGGAGACCGAGCTGTACAGCCCCAAGCTGGCCATCGTGCAGTTCTGGCTGTTCCTGTTCGGCGCGGCGGCGGCCGTGGTCGGTTACCTGTTCCGCATCCACGAGGGACGCGAGTTCCTGGAACAGCCCCTGTGGATCAAGCTGGCCATCGTCGTGGTGGCGCTGATGTTCCTCTACAACATCACCATGACGGTGCTTAAAGGTCGCAAGACCGCCATCACCAACGTCCTGCTGCTGGGATTGTGGGGCATCGCCATCTTCTTCCTGTTCTCGCTCTACAACCCCTCCAACCTGATCCTGGACAAGGTGTTCTGGTGGTGGGTCGTCCATCTGTGGGTGGAAGGCGTGTGGGAACTGGTCATGGCCGCGGTGCTGGCCTTCCTGATGATCAAGATGACCGGCGTCGACCGCGAGGTGGTCGAGAAGTGGCTCTACGTCATCATCGGTCTGGCGCTGTTCTCCGGTATCTTGGGGACCGGCCACCACTACTACTGGATCGGCATGCCGGCCTACTGGCAGTGGATCGGCAGCGTGTTCTCCACCCTGGAGGTGGCGCCGTTCTTCGCCATGGTGATCTTCACCTTCATGATGGTGTGGAAGGGCGGCCGTTCCCATCCCAACAAGGCGGCGCTGCTGTGGTCGCTGGGCTGCTCGGTCTTCGCCTTCTTCGGCGCGGGCGTGTGGGGCTTCCTCCATACCCTGGCTCCCATCAACTACGTGACCCACGGCACCCAGGTGACGGCGGCCCACGGGCATCTGGCCTTCTACGGCGCCTATGTGATGCTCAACATCGCCATGTTCACCTATGCCATGCCCAACATCCTGAAGCGCGAGCCCTATAATCAGGTGCTCAACATGTGGGGCTTCTGGGTCACGTCGTCGGGCGTCACCTTCATGACCTTCGCGCTGACCTTCGCCGGCGTGGTGCAGAGCCATCTGCAGCGGGTGATGGGCATGAACTTCATGGAAGTGCAGGACGCGCTGGGCCTGTTCTACTGGATGCGTCTGGGGGCGGGCGTCGCCACCCTGGTGGGCGTGATCCTGATCGTCTGGTCGCTGGTGGTTCCCGGCAGCGCCAAGCAGGCGGGGCGCGTCGCCGCTCAGCCTGCCGAGTAAGTACATGAGAAAGGGGCGGCGGCCATGGGCCGCCGTCCCGCTTTCCCGGAGTTACCCATGTCCGACCAACTCCCGTTCTATCTGCCCCAGGGCAACGAATGCGCCCTGTTCGAACTGGCCTGGAGCCGCCGTCTGCCCCTGCTGCTCAAGGGGCCCACCGGCTGCGGCAAGACCCGCTTCGTCGCCCATATGGCGGCCAAGCTGGGCCGCCCGCTGTTCACCGTGTCCTGCCACGACGATCTCACCGCCGCCGATCTGACCGGGCGTTATCTGTTGAAGGGCGGCGATACCGCCTGGACCGACGGGCCGCTGACCAGCGCGGTCAGGGCCGGGGGCATCTGCTATCTCGACGAGGTGGTGGAGGCCAGGAAGGACGTCACCGTGGTGTTGCATCCGCTGACCGACGACCGGCGCATCCTGCCGCTGGAGCGCACCGGCGAGATGCTGGAGGCGCCGTCCGACTTCATGCTGGTGGCCTCCTACAATCCCGGCTACCAGAACGTGCTGAAGCAATTGAAGCCGTCGACGCGGCAACGCTTCGTCGCCATCGAATTCGACTTTCCCGCCGCCGATCTGGAGCGCCGGGTGGTGGCCGAGGAATCCGGCCTGGACGAAGGCAAGGTCCAGCCGCTGATCCTGCTGGCCGGCCGCCTGCGGGCGCTCAAGGGCCACGATCTGGAGGAAGGCGTCTCCACCCGCCTGCTGGTCTATTGCGCCACCCTGATGGCGGCGGGCCTGTCGGTGCGCGAGGCCGTGCAGGTCACCATGATCGAGCCGCTGTCCGACGACCCGGAAGTGAAGGCCGGGCTGGAAGAGGTGGCCAGGGCCATCTTCGCATGAGCCTGCTCTCCTTCCTGGAACTGGAAGAGCGGGTCGGCACCCTCTGGCACCGCTGGGTGGGCGACAAGGCCAGTTGGCCGTCCCACCCCGAGGCCGCCGTGACCCTGGAATCCATGCGTCCCCGTCTGGCCGTGCTGTTTCGCGGCCTGGGCGGCGAGCGGGGCTTGCAGATCGCCGCCGCCGCCGCCCGCGAGTCCCGTCACCGGCTCGACCTGCGCCAGCGCATCGGCATGGAGACCGAGCGGCTGGTCGCCGCCACCCGCGATGAGACCAGCCTGTCCCTGCCGCCCGCCATGGCGCTGTTTCCCTCGATCGAACTCAACCGCGATCTCTATATTTGGCTGGCCGCCTATTTCGCCGTGCTGGAGCCGGCGCCCCTGCCCGACCAGCCGCTGGCCGCCGATCTGGCCCGCCTCGCCCAGGCGCGGCGCACCACGCGGGAGGTGCTGAAGCGCTTTCCCGGACTCGTTTCCCGCCATCGCGCCTTGTGCGCCGCCTTGGCGGCGGCGCGGCCCCGCCGCGGGCTGTCCGGTATCGAGGCCCGGGTGGAGGCAATGGTGTTGGCCGTGCTGGCCGATCCGGAGACCGCAATCGCCCCCATTTCCGCCAAGTCTCTCCGCGATTATCACCCGTTCCTGCCGGTGCCCCTGTGGGGCGAATGCCTGCCCGGTCTGGCCGGCGCCTTGCCCCCCGACGATGCCGAGCCCGAGGCGGGCGGCGGCGGGCGGGACGAGGGCGAGGATCAGGCCCGCCGCAAGGCCGAACGCCGGGACGAGGACAACGCCGACCGCAAGGATTCGCTGATCCTCAATCGTTTCGAGAAGATTCTGGCCATGGCCGACATGGTCAACGTCAACCGGGCCGCCGACGACACCGACGAGGAAGAGGCCAAGAAGGCCGCCGAGGATCTCGAGACCATCACGCTGGCCAAGCATTCGCGCAAGGCGGCCACCAAGCTGAAATTCGACCTGGACCTGCCGCCCTCGGCCACCGATGTCAGCCGGCTGACCGGCTCGTTCCTGCTGCCCGAATGGGATTGGCGCCGCAATGTCTACCATCCCGACCATTGCTCGGTGCTGGTCGGTCCAGCAGCGGAGGAGGGCGAGGACTGGACGCCCGACGACGCGGTGCGGCGCCATATCCGGGCGGTGAAGCGGCAGTTCGAGGCGCTGCGTACCCGCCCCATGCTGTTGCGCGCCCAGGCCGACGGCCAGGAGTTGGACACCGACGCGGTGGTGCGTGCCCGCTGCGATCTGGTGGCCAGCGGTATCGGTTCGGACCGGGTGTGGGCCAGCCACCGCGCCCAGGAGCGGGACCTGGCGGTGATGGTGCTGGTGGATTCCTCGCTGTCCACCGATGCCTGGATCGACAACCGCCGGGTTCTGGATGTGGAAAAGGAGGCATTGGCCGTGTTCAGTCATGGATTGGCCGCCTGCGGCGATCCCTTCGCCATCGCCACCTTCACCTCGCGCAAGCGGCAATGGGTGAAGCTGGACGTGGTCAAGGATTTCGACGAAGGCTTCGGGCCGGCGGTGATCCGCCGCATCGGCGCGGTGAAGCCCGGCTATTACACCCGCATCGGCGCCGCCCTGCGCTATGCCACCCAACGGCTGGAGGAACGGCCCGAGCGTCACCGCCTGCTGCTGGTCCTCACCGACGGCAAGCCCAACGACGTGGACCACTACGAGGGCCGCTACGGCATCGAGGACACCCGCAAGGCGGTGCTGGAGGCCCGGACCAAGGGGCTGGCCGTGTTCGGCGTCACCATCGACCGCAAGGCCCAGGGCTATTTCCCCCACCTGTTCGGGCGCGGCCATTACGCCATCGTCGGCCATCTGGCCCATCTGTCGGCGGCGCTGCCCCGCATCTACCGGCAGTTGGCGGCATGAGCGACCAGACGGAAAACTGGGGCGCCCTGTCGGAACTGCCCGGCAATCCCCTGATGTGGGTGCTGATCCTCAGCGAGATGCTGGTGTTCGGCGCCTTCTTCGTCGGCTTCGCCGTGGTGCGCCTGCTTCATCCCGAGATGGTGCTGGCCGGGCAGAATGCGCTGAGCATTCCGCTGGGCGGCCTCAACACCCTGATCCTGGTGACCAGCGGCTGGCTGGCGGCCCGCGCAGTCAAGGCCCGCGCCGAGGGCGGAATCGGGCGCTCCCGCCTGTTTCTGGCCGGAGCCGGGGCGCTGGGCCTGGGCTTCCTGACGGTCAAGGGCATCGAATACGCCGACAAGGCCGCCCACGGCCTGGGCATCGAGACCGATACCTTCTGGACGCTGTTCTACCTGATGACCGGCTTTCATGCCCTGCACGTGGTGATGGGCATCATCGTGCTGAGCATCGTCGGTTGGAAGAACAGCGTGGAGAATCTGGAGACCGGCGCCGCCTTCTGGCACATGGTCGACCTGATCTGGCTGATCCTGTTTCCCTTGGTGTATCTGCTGCGATGAGCGAAGAAACCTCCCGCGCCCACGGGCGCCGCCTGAACCGCGCCTGGGCCGTGCTGGCCGGCCTGACCGTCCTGTCGGTGGGGGCCGCCCTGCTGGGGCCGGACGGTCAGCGGGCCAGCCTGGGCTCGGTGGCCGTGGCCCTGGTCGCCTCCTTCATCAAGGGGCGGCAGGTCCTCGACCACTTCCTCGATCTGCGGCGGGCGGGCGGCGGCTGGCGCGGCCTGTTCAACGCCTTGCTGCTGGTGATCCTGGGGAGCTGCTTCGCCCTTTATCTGGCGGCCCTGCTGCGGGGCGGCCACTGAAACCCCTTCGCCAGGGCTGAGGTCCGATCAATCCCCTTGAATCGGCTGCGTCACGGAACTATCATTTTCCTGTACGGCGAAATGATGGCAGTGTCCGTCCATGATCGAAACCTTTGAAACCGTGGCCAAGGCCGTCGCCGACCCCAGCCGGGTGCGCATCCTCAAGCTGCTGGAGGGGGGCGAACTGTGCGTCTGCCAGATCACCACCGTCCTCGGCCTGGCGACCGCCACCATCTCCAAGCATCTGGCGGCCTTGAAGGTCGCCGGCCTGCTGTTGCAGCGCCGGGATGGCAAGTGGGTCTATTACCGGCTGGCGGAGCGTGGGCTCAACGCCTACGCCCCGCAATTCCTCGACATGGTGAAGGCCTCGCTGGCCGATGATCCCACCATCGCCGAGGACCGCCGGCTGCTGGCCATGGTCAATCGGGTTCCGGTCCAGGTGCTGTGCGATCAGGGCCGAGCCGCCTTGCCCGCCGGTGCCGCTTCCCAAGCCTGCTGTGGGGGACCACCATGAGCGAGAAGACCTACAATGTCCTGTTCCTGTGCACCGGCAATTCGGCGCGCTCCATCATGGCCGAAGCCATCCTCAACCGCGAGGGCGGCGCCAAGTTCAAGGCGTTCAGCGCCGGCAGCCAGCCTAAGGGCCATATCGACCCGACGGTTCTCAATCTGCTGAAGAAGTTGAACTTCCCCACCGATAGCTTCCGCTCCAAATCCTGGGAGGAGTTCGCCCGGCCGGGTGCGCCCGAGTTGGATTTCGTCTTTACCGTTTGCGATAACGCCGCCGGCGAGGTCTGCCCGGTGTGGCCGGGCCAGCCCATGACCGCCCATTGGGGTGTTCCCGACCCTGTCGGCTGCGACGGCACCGCCACCGAGAAGGCGGTGCTGACCGCCGACGTGATGCGCATGCTGAACAACCGTATCAGCGTCTTTTCCGCCCTGCCGATCCAGTCCCTGGACCGTCTGTCGCTGCAAAAGCACCTGAACGAGATCGGCAAGCCCCGGACCTGACACACGCGACAAGGCAATTTCTATGACTGATTCCATGATCAACGTTCTGGTTCTTTGCACCGGCAATTCCGCCCGTTCCGTCCTCGGCGAGGCCCTGATCAACCATCTGGGCGGCGGGCGCTGGCGGGCGTTCAGCGCCGGCAGCAATCCGACGGGCAAGGTCAATCCCCTGTCGCTGGAAGTGCTGGCCGAGAAGGGGCTGCCGGCCGAGGGCTACCGGTCCAAGTCGTGGGGCGAGTTCGCGTTGCCCGATGCGCCGAAAATGGATCTGGTCATCACCGTCTGCGACAACGCCGCCGGCGAAGTCTGCCCCATATGGCCGGGCCACCCGTCCAAGGTGCACATGGGCTTTCCCGATCCGGCGGCAGCCGAGGGCAGCCACGAGGAGCGGCTGGCCGAGTTCCGCAAGGTCTATTCCATGATCGAGGCCAAGGTGCGCCGGCTGATCGAACTCGGCCCGGAAAGGGCTGGGGAGGCCTAGGATGAACCTGTTCGAACGCTATCTGACCCTGTGGGTGGCCCTGTGCATCGCGGCCGGCGTGGCGCTGGGCCACTGGCTGCCGGGGCCGTTCCAGGCCATCGGCCGGCTGGAGCTGGCCCAGGTCAACCTGCCGGTGGCGGTGCTGATCTGGCTGATGATCATTCCCATGCTGCTGAAGATCGATTTCGGCGCGCTGCATCAGGTCAAGGAGCACTGGAAGGGCATCGGCGTCACCCTGTTCATCAACTGGGCGGTCAAGCCGTTCTCCATGGCGCTGCTGGGCTGGATCTTCGTCAGCCACCTGTTCCGGCCTTACCTTCCGGCCGGGCAGATCGAGTCCTATATGGCCGGGCTGATCCTGCTGGCCGCCGCGCCGTGCACCGCCATGGTGTTCGTGTGGTCCAACCTGACCAATGGCGAGCCGCACTTCACCCTCAGTCAGGTGGCGGTCAACGACCTGATCATGGTGGTGGCCTTCGCCCCCATCGTCGGGCTGCTGCTGGGGCTGTCGGCCATCACCGTGCCGTGGGACACCCTGTTCCTGTCGGTGGTGCTGTACATCGTGGTGCCGGTGATCCTGGCGCAGGTCTGGCGCAGGCTTTTGCTGGCCAGGGGGCCGCAGGCCCTGACCGCCACCCTGGCCCGGCTGGGGCCGCTCGCCCTGGTGGCGCTGCTCACCACCCTGGTGCTGCTGTTCGGCTTCCAGGGCGAGCAGATCATCAGGCAGCCGCTGGTCATCCTCATGCTGGCGGTACCCATCACCATCCAGGTCTATTTCAACTCGGGCCTGGCCTATCTGCTGAACAGGAAGCTGGGCGTCGCCCATTGCGTCGCCGGTCCCTCGGCCCTGATCGGCGCCTCCAACTTCTTCGAACTGGCGGTGGCCGCCGCCATCTCCCTGTTCGGCTTCCAGTCCGGCGCCGCCCTGGCCACCGTGGTCGGCGTGCTGATCGAGGTGCCGGTGATGCTGTCGGTGGTGAAAATCGTCAACCGGTCCAAGGGCTGGTACGAGAGGAGGACATCATGAAAAAGCTCGAAGTCTATGACCCCGCCATGTGCTGCTCCACCGGAGTCTGTGGTCCCGAGGTCGATCCCGTGCTGGTCACCTTCGCCGCCGACCTGAAATGGGTGGCCGAGCAGGGCGTCGAGGTGCGGCGCTACAATCTGGGGCAGGAACCCCAGGCCTTCGCCGCCAGCCCGGCCGTGGTCAAGGAGATGGAGGCGGGCATGGACCGCCTGCCGATCATCGCCGTCGACGGCCACATCGTCTCGACCGGCGTGCACCTGTCCCGCGACCAGCTGGCGGCCAAGCTCGGTCTCGCGGCCAAGCCCCGCATCACCATCAAGGCCGACGGGTCCTCATCCTGTTGCTCGCCCAAGACAGGGTGCTGCTGACATGGACAACACCCGCACGCTGTTCTTCACCGGCAAGGGCGGCGTGGGCAAGACCTCGCTGTCCTGCGCCACCGGGCTGGCCCTGGCCGAGGCGGGCAAGCGGGTCCTTATCGTCAGCACCGATCCGGCGTCCAATCTGGATGAGGTGCTGGGCACCGCGTTGGGTCAGAGTCCGACCGCCGTGGCCGGCGCTCCCGGCCTGTTCGCCCTGAACATCGACCCCGAAGCCGCCGCCCACGATTACAAGGAGCGCATGGTCGGCCCCTATCGCGGCATCCTGCCCGCCGCCGCCATCGCCAGCATGGAGGAGCAGTTCTCCGGCGCCTGCACGGTCGAGATCGCCGCCTTCGACGAATTCGCCAAGCTGCTGGGCGATCCGGCGGCGACGGCGGCGTTCGACCACGTCATTTTCGATACCGCCCCGACCGGCCATACGCTGCGGCTGCTGACCCTGCCCTCGGCCTGGACCGATTTCATCGCGTCCTCCACCGGCGGGGCGTCCTGCCTGGGGCCGCTGGCCGGGCTGGAAAAGCAAAAGGCGCTGTATGCCGCCACCGTGGCGCAACTGGCCGATCCGGCGATCACCACCGTGGTGCTGGTGGCCCGCCCGGAGGTCGCCGCCCTGCGCGAGGCCGAGCGCACCCGGCGCGAGCTGGCCGAACTGGGCGTCGCCAATCTGCGCCTCGCCCTCAACGGCGTATTTGCGGCGGGCGACAGCGACGATGCCATCGCGCGGGCCATGGAACGGCGCGGCGCCGAGGCGCTGGCCACCATGCCGGCCGGTCTGGCGGGTCTGCCGCGCCGGCAGATTCCCTTCCTGCCGGGGGGAACAGTCGGATTGGCGGCCCTGCGGCTGATGCTCGGATCGGCCGAGGAGCCGGCGGAGGCGCCTTGCGCCCCGGCGGGAACGCTGCCGCCGGGTCTGGCGCCGCTGGTCGACGGCCTGGAGGCCATGGGCAACGGGGTGATCATGACCATGGGCAAGGGCGGCGTCGGCAAGACCACCCTGGCCGCCGCCATCGCCGTGGCGCTGGCCGGGCGCGGCCATGCCGTGACCCTGTCGACCACCGATCCCGCCGCCCATGTGGCCGCCGCCCTGGAAGGCGGTATGGCCAACCTCACGGTGGCCCGCATCGATCCCGAGGCCGAGGTGGAGAGCTACCGCGACGAGGTACTGGCCAAGGCCGGCTCCGGCCTCGACGCTGCCGGCCGCGCCATGCTGGAGGAGGATCTGCGTTCGCCCTGCACCGAGGAGATCGCCGTATTCCGCGCCTTCGCCCGCACGGTGGAGGAGGGGCGGGACCGCTTCGTCATTCTCGACACCGCGCCCACCGGCCACACCATCTTGCTGCTGGACGCCGCCGAGGCCTATCACCGCGAGGTGATGCGCACCCAGGCCGACATGCCCGATTCGGTGCGCCAGCTACTGCCCCGGCTGCGCGACCCCGCCTTTACCCGCATCCTGATCGTCACCCTGGCCGAGGCCACCCCGGTGCACGAGGCCGAGCGCCTGCAGGACGATCTGGCGCGGGCCGGCATCAAGCCCTACGCCTGGGTGATCAACCAAAGCCTGCTGGCCAGCGGCACCACCCATCCCGTCCTGGCCCGGCGTGGCCGTTACGAGATGGCCTTCATCCGCAAGGTGGCCGACCATCTGGCGCCGCGCGCCGCGCTGGTTGCCTGGCAGGCGGAAACGCCGGTGGGGACAAAGGGGCTGGCGGCCCTGCTCGCGGGCGGCTGAGTCCGGTTCAGATCAGGCTGATCAGCGAGCGGATCTGGCGTTCGCGGATGTCGTCGGCGATGTCGGTCTGGGTCACCGAGCGGCCGCCGCCGTAATTGGAGATCAGCACCCGATGGACCCGGTGGAACGAGCCATAGCTGCTTTCCTCCCATTCCTCGACGCGCGGGCTGCCGTCGAAGGTGACGACCCGGCGCGCCTTGGAGGCGTTGCGGCGCACCGCGAAGATGGCTTCGGTGATCACCACGTAGATGCTGTCGCGGGTGAAATAGCCGGCCAGGGTGCCCAGCGCGGCGCCTGACGCCATGCCGATGCCCGCCCCGGCCGCCGCTCCGCCGGCTCCCGCCACCGCTCCACCCGCCGCCGCCCCGGCGACCACGCCGCCGGTGGAGCCGAGAAAGCCGTACTGGGCGATCATGTCGCGGTCGAACTGCTGGCTGCGGATGACATTGAGGTCGACCTTCAGGCCGAAATCGTTGCCATCCGAGCGCTCGTAGCCCTTGCCCACATAGCCCTGGTAAAGGCGCTCGCGGGTGGCGTCCAGGTCCCAGACCTGATCGCCCGACATGTTGCGCAAGCTGAGCTTGAGCCGGCGGTTGGGGAACAGGGAAGGATCGGTGAACAGGCTCGCATCCGAGCGCATGCCGTACATGCGGTCGGTCTTGGGGTCGACCACCATGTCGCCGGTGTTGCGGCGCTGGCAGGCGCCCAGGGCGGCGGCCAGGCCGGTGGCCAGGAACAGGCGCCGGTCGATGGACATGCTCATTCTCCCCTCATGGCTTCGTCAAGGAAGCGCTTGGCTTCGGCAAAGTGGACGGCGAAATTCAGGCCGGGGGCCGGGACGGCGATATCGTTGTTGCTCGAGGATCGCCCCGGCTCCGACATGGAATTGATCCCGACCACCTTGTTGCCCTTGAACAGCGGGCCGCCGGAATTGCCGGGATTGATGTCGGCATCCGTCTGGATGTACAGCGCCTTGCGCTCCAACTGCGTCTCGTTGCTCCGGCCCGTCATCCGGCGGATGGAACTGACCACGCCGCGGGTGATGGTGAAGAGGCGCCGGTGAGGGTGGCCGATGGCGTCCACCTGATCGCCGGGCAGCAGGTCCTTGCCCTGATAGAACTCCACCACCCGCCCCCGGGTCTGCACCTTGACCAGGGCAA
This sequence comes from Magnetospirillum sp. 15-1, assembly GCF_900184795.1. Lineage (NCBI taxonomy): Bacteria > Pseudomonadati > Pseudomonadota > Alphaproteobacteria > Rhodospirillales > Rhodospirillaceae > Magnetospirillum > Magnetospirillum sp. 15-1. Next base: position 844,686 of record NZ_FXXN01000028.1, read on the forward strand.
GGTCCAGCAGCACGTCCTTGGCGATCACCTGCCCGAAGGTCTCGCGCTTGTCGTAAAGGCGCAATTCCACGATGGGCCGGTTCTGGACCACGTGCCAGTTGGTCATGACGATGTTGGAACGGACGTAAAAGCCGCTGCCCATGCCGCTGGGAGTGAAGATGGCCACCACGCTGTCGAAGCGCGGATCGTTGAGCGGGCGTTCCTCGTAGCGCTCGGCCTCGGCGCGGGCCACCGCCCTTCCACGGTCCTTGGCGACCTCGTCCAGCAGGGCGGTGAAATCGGCGGCCGGCTGGTTGGGGCCGCCCTGGGCCACCGCATGGTCGAGAAGCTCGGCCAGGGACACCATCACCGGCGCCCGCTCCCAGAAGCGCACCTGTTCCTCGCGGGCCACGTCGCTGCTGAGGCCGGCCTGGCCGGGATCGGAAGGGTCGAGGTCGTAGACGATGGTGAAGCGCTCGCGCTCCACCACGTCCAGTACCGACTTCATGTAACGCCCGGTCGTCCGGTCGACCAGATGGTAGTTGACCGTCAGGGTCTTGGTGCCCTCGATATCGGCCAGTCTGTAGGCATAGGGGCCGTAGACCGGCTGTTCCAGGAATTGCGGCGTGGTCGCCAGCTTGGCCTGCGCGTCGTCCATCTGCTTTTGCAGCTTGGGATGGTCGGGGCGCTTCTCCAGCCGGGCCGAGGCCTTGTCGAACTGGCTGACCGCCCGCACATAGGCCGGATTCTGAATCTTGTTGACCGAGACGACCTTGCGCGACACCTGATCCTTCATGTCGCGGACCTTGCGCGACACCTTGGCCAGCGCCACGTCGAACACCACCACGAAACGGCCGGTTTTCTCTGTCGGCCCCTTGAGCGCCGTTCCCAGGTCGCGCGGTTGGGCGTCGATGGGCAGGTCGACACCCACCTGGAACGGAAAGTCGATGTCGCCGTCGATGCGCCTCAGGTACCGGGACGTGGCGTTGACCAGGGTCATCTTCGCCACGTCGGGGGCATTCTCGCCCGCCGCCTTGGCGGATTCCACCAGGGTGCGGAGATCGGGATCGGCCGCCCGGCTGGCGGCCGGCAGGGCGAGCGCCGCCATCAGGAGGAGGGCGGCAAAGACCTTCGTGACCCGATTGCTCCCCATCCCCGCCCGCGCCCCTTCGGTTGTGTTCGGCGGGGATTGTAGTAAACTTCGGATGTGTACGCAAACCCGAGGCGCTCCTTTCTCGCCTCTTGCCTGTCGCTATGAATGATGTATCTATCCTCGGCAAGGCAACCTTCAGGCGTAGCCGCGCGACGAACGCGGAACCGGCTGGCGGGGAGGGGGCAGTTGGGGGGCAGGGTTTTCATGCGAGTTGCATCGCAGTCGGTGGCGTTCGGCCTCCAGGCTTGGGCTGGATGGCTGCCCGGCCGGGACGTACTGGCTGCCGGCGGAGATATCCGCGCCGGCGGGCCGCCCCTTCCCGCGTCGCTGCGCCGTCGCATCACGCCCGTCGGCCGCAAGGCGCTGGAAGCCGCCTGGACCGTCCTCGCCGGACGGCCGGGGGCGGAGCCGCTCATCGTGCTGAGTTCGCGTCACGGCGAATACGCCCGCACCCTGGGGCTGCTGGACAGTCTGGCGGCCAGCGGCGAGGTGTCGCCCGCCGAGTTCAGTCTGGCGGTTCATCATGGCTTGGCGGGGTTGCTGTCCATCGCCTCGGGCAACCATGCCGGCCATACCGCCGTGGCGGCGGGCGGCGAATCGTTCTGTTGCGCCCTGCTGGAGGCGGCGGCGGCGTTGGGTGACGGAACGCCGAGCGTGCTGCTCATGCATTTCGACGAGTCCCTGCCGCCGCAATACGCCCCGGTGGGGGGAGGCGAAGAGCCGGCCGTCGCCCTGGCGTTGCTGCTGTCGCCGGCCGGTGATGCCCCCGGCACCTTCGTCATGGAGTTCGCGCCGGCCGGGGTGTCGGGGCGGGATTGCCCGGCCGTGGCCTTCGCCCGTCTGCTGGAGGGCGAGGCGGCGGAGAGTTCGGCCTGTGGCGAGCGCATGATCTGGCGGTGGCGTCATGCGGCGTAGGCTCGAACTGCTCTGGCGATCCTTCGGCACCGGCCTGTTCCTGGCGATCATCGGCGTGGGCGGCAGCCTGATGGCCATGACGGTCTTTCCGCTGACCGCCCTGCTGACCCGTGACCGCGAGCGGCGGCGGCGGCGCATCCAGTGGGTGCTGCACATGAGCTTCAGGCTCTATTGCCGTGCCATCCACCTGATGAAGGTGGCCGACGTGCGGGTCGAGGGGGCGGAACGGCTGAAGGATCTGAGGGGCGCCATGATCGTCGCCAACCACCCTTCGCTGCTGGACGTGGTGATGATCATGGCGGCGGTGCCCAACGTCCAGTGCGTGGTCAAGGGCGCGTTGTGGAAGAATCCGTTCTTCCGCCTGACCGTCGAGGGCGCCGGCTATATCCGCAACGACCTGGAGCCCGAGGATCTGGTGCGTTCATGCATCGAGACGCTGCGGGCCGGCAACAACCTGATCGTCTTCCCCGAGGGCACCCGCACGGTGCGCGGGCAGCCCATGAAACTGCACCGGGGTTTCGCCAACATCGCCCTGCTGGCCGAGGCCGATCTGCAGATGATCCGCATCTCGGTCGAACCGCCGCTTCTCCACAAGGGCAACCCATGGTGGCGGGTGCCGGAAAAGAGAACAGAATTTCACATGAAGGTTTGCGACCGCCTGGACATAAAGCAGTTCATGGGATATCGCTTCCGGTCGCAATCATCCCGTCGCCTTGTCGGCTTTATTGAAGAATTCTACTTGGAAAATTCCAATCATGGATGCACTGGAACTGGAGCTGAAACACCTGATCGTTTCGGCGCTGAAGCTGGAGGACTTGTCGCCTGAGGATATCGGCTCGGACGAGCCGTTGTTCGGCGATAGCGGATTGGGCCTCGATTCCATCGATGCCCTGGAACTGGGGGTCGCCATCCGCAAGGCCTACGGCATCAAGATCGAGACGGTATCCGACGAAGTGAAGCGCCACTTCGCCAATATCCGCAATCTGGCCCAGTTCATCAGCGCCAACAACGAGGTGAAAGCGTGACCCGCGAGGAGATTTTCGCCACCCTGTCCGAATATCTCCAGGAGATGTTCGAGGTTGCCGCCGACAAGGTGACGCCGGACGCCCGGCTGTTCGAGGATCTGGACCTGGACAGCATCGACGCGGTCGATCTGGTGGTGCGGCTGCAGGACCTGACCGGCCGCAAGATCAAGCCGGACCAGTTCAAGACGGTGCGCACGGTTTCCGACGTGGTCGACCGCGTCCATGACCTCCTCGCCGAGTAGACCCGGCCTCGCCGTCGCGGTGGTAGGCGCCCTGGGGCTCGCCTATCCCGTCGCCGTCTATCTTTCCCTGGGGCGGGTTCCGGCCGGGGCCATGGTCCTGGTTGCCTTGGGGCTGATCGCCGGGCGTCTGCTCGTCCTTCGCCGCACCGCCGCCGCCCGCGCGCTGATGCCGGCCCTGATCGGCATCTTCGCGGTAACCGGCAGCCTGGGGCTGCTGAGGCCCGCCACGGCCGTGCTGGCCTATCCGGTAATGATGAGCCTGGGCATGGCGACGGCCTTCGGCCTGTCCCTGCGCCGGGACCCCTGCCTGGTGGAATGTTTCGCCATGATGACCGAACCGGCCCCCAGCCCGGCGGCGCGGGCCTATATGCGCCGGGTCAGCCTGATCTGGTGTCTGTTTCTGCTGGGCAATGCCGGGCTGTCGCTCATGACCGCCGCCCTGGGGGACATGGGGGTGTGGGCCCTCTACAACGGCCTGATCGCCTACGTGCTGATGGGAACCCTGTTCGCCGTGGAATATGCGGTACGCCGCCGCGTGCGGACGCGGGAGGCCTTGCGGTGATCCGTCTCGAGCATCTGTCGCCCGCCGCCTTTGCGCCCGATCACGTGGTGGCTTTCCGCCGGGGCGAGACCTTGCGCTGGCAACGCTTCTGCGCCGAGATCGGCGGGACGGCGCGGCAATTGGCCGGTTGCCGCCGGGTGGCGGTGATCGGCGACGATTCCTGGGATTTCGCCGTGGGGCTGCTGGGGGCGCTGAGCGCCGGGGCGGCGGTGATTCTGCCGGTCAACACCCAGCCCGCCACCCTGGCGGCCCTGGCCGGGCAGGTGGAGCGGGTGGTGGACGCGTCCTTCGTCCCCGGCGCGGCGGAGTGGAAGCCCGCTCTGTCGGCCGAGGGTTCGCGGCTGATCTTCCATACGTCGGGCTCCACCGGCGCCGCCAAGCGGGTCGAGCGTGGCCTGGGGAACCTGAGCGCCGAACTGGAAGCCCTGCATGCCCTGTGGGGGGAGTATCTGGCCGGGGCGGTGGCTCTCGCCACCGTGCCCCATCACCATGTCTATGGTCTTGTGTTCAAGCTGCTGTGGCCGCTGGCGGCGGGACGGCCGTTCCTGGCCGGGCGGCATGATCTGTGGGAAACGCTGCTGGCCGAGATGCCGGAAGGCGCCCTGCTGGTCACCTCGCCCGCCCATCTGACCCGGCTGGGCGGGCTGGAGCCTCTGCTCCCCGGCCGCCGGCCGCGCATGGTGCTGTCGGCCGGCGCACCGCTGCCCGAGGCGGCGGCCGGCGATGCCGCCTGTGTGCTGGGCGTTCCGGTGACCGAAATCTACGGCAGTACCGAGACGGGGGCCATGGCGACGCGGCGGCGCGACGGAGCGGGAGAGCCGTCCTGGCATCCCTTGCCCGGCTATGGCATCGCGCCGACCGCCGAGGGCCTGTTGCGCCTGGACGCTCCGGTGGGGCGGCTGGACATCGCCGACCATATGGAGACCATGGCGGATGGCGGTTTCCGCCTGATGGGCCGGGCCGACCGCGTGGCCAAGGTCGAGGGCAAGCGCATCAGCCTGGACGAGGTGGAGCGGGCGCTGGAGGCCCTGCCCCAGGTGGAGCGCGCCGCCGTGCTGGTACTGGATGGCCGGCTGGCCGCCGTGCTGGTGCTGGGCGGGGAGGGGCGGGAGGCCCTGGGCGCCCTGGGGCGGTTCCGCTTCGGGCGCCGGTTGCGGCGCCAATTGGCCGCCGGGCTGGAGCCGATCTGTTTGCCGCGCCGCTGGCGCTTCGTCGAGGCTTTGCCGATGGGCGACATGGGCAAGTGCCGCGCCGCCGATCTGGCCGAACTGTTCGCCGCCCCGGACCGGCTGCCCGCCGTCCTGGGGCGCCGGGAAACCGGAGAGGGAGCGGTGGCGCTCGATCTGAAAATCGGCACCGGCCTGCCGTGGTTCCAGGGCCATTTCCCCGGCCACCCCATCCTGCCGGGAGTGGTCCAGCTGGATTGGGCCGCCCATTTCGCCCGTACCGAGCTGGGCCTGTCCCTGCCGGCCGCCCAGGAGTTCCAGATCAAGTTCAAGGCGGTGATCCGTCCCGGCCACCATGTGGCCCTGGCGCTTCGCCACGATGCCGCCAAGGGCCGGCTGGCCTTCGAATACCGGCGGGGTGACGATGTCTGCTCGTCGGGAACGGTGTACCTGTGATGAAGGTCTGCGCCATCGTTCCCAGCCACAACCACTGGACCGCCCTGCCCGGCGTGGTCGGGCGGCTGCGGGATTTCGGCCTGCCGGTCTTCATCGTCGACGACGGCAGCGCCGAGCCGGCGCGATCGGCCATCGCCGCCTTGCATGCCCCCGGCGACGGCGTGACCGTCGCCCGCCGCCCGGCCAACGGCGGCAAGGGGGCGGCCGTGCTGGACGGCTTTCGCCTCGCGGCGGCGGCGGGGTTCAGCCATGCGGTGCAGGTGGACGCCGACGGCCAGCACGATCTCGCCGCCCTGCCGCGCCTGCTGGCGGCGGCCGAGGCCCAGCCGGGAGCGGTGGTGAGCGGCAAGCCCCTCTATGACGCCAGCATTCCCCCGGGGCGTAGGATCGGCCGTTGGATCACCCATCTCTGGGTCTTCGTCGAGACCCTGAGCTTTCGCATCGGCGACAGCATGTGCGGCTTTCGCGTCTATCCCCTGGAGCCCTGTCTGGCCCTGGCCGGGTCCGAGACCATCGGGCGCGGCATGGATTTCGACACCGAGATCATGGTGCGGCTGTTCTGGCGTGGTGTTCCTCCGGTTATGGTGCCGGTGCGGGTGACCTATCCCGAGGGCAATACCTCCAATTTCCGCATGCTGGCCGACAATGTCCGCATCAGCCGTATGCACACCCGTCTGGTGCTGAACCTGCTGTGGCGGTTGCCCGAAATTCTGCGCCACCGGCCGCCGGGCGGCGGGCGGCATTGGGCGCAACTGGCCGAGCGCGGCGGCGCCTGGGGACTGGCCTTCGTCGCCGGGGCCTACCGCCTGCTGGGGCGGCGCGGCTGCGCCTGGGTGATGACTCCCATCGTGCTCTATTTCTTCCTGACCGGAACCGAGCAGCGCCGGGCGTCGCGGGCCTATCTCGGCCGGGTGCTGAACCGTCCGCCGACCCTGGCCGAGGGCTTTCGCCATTTCATGGATTTCGCCGGCCGCGCCCTGGATGCCTTCGCCGCCTGGAGCCGGGCCATTCCGCCCCGGATGCTGGAGGCCGACGGTTTCGTCGCCCGGGCCGCCGCCGATCCGCGCGGCGCCCTGCTGGTGGTCAGCCACCACGGCAACGCCGAGCTATCCCATGCCCTGATGGACCCGGCCCTGCGGCGGCGGCTGACCGTGCTGGTCCATACCCGCCACGCCGAGAACTACAACCGTCTGCTGGAGGCCCATCGCGGCGAGGCGGCGGCCCGCATGCTTCAGGTCACCGAGATCGGTCCCGACACCGCCATCTTGCTGCGCGAGCGCATCGAGGCGGGCGAGTGGATCGCCATGGCGGGCGACCGGGTGCCGGTCCTGTCCCGGGGCCGGGTGTGCCGGGCGCCCTTCCTGGGCGAGGCGGCGGAGTTCTCGCAAGGCCCGTGGCTGCTGGCCGCCCTGCTGGACTGTCCCGTTTATCTGCTGTTCTGCCGTCGCAAGGACGATGGCGGCTGGACTTTGGCCCTGGAGCCCTTCGCCGACCGTGTCGATCTGCCGCGCGGCCGGCGCCGGGACGCCATCACCGAACACGTCCGGCGCTATGCGTCCCGCCTGGAGCGGGAATGCCGGGCGGCACCCTTCCAGTGGTACAACTTCTTTGATTTCTGGCCCCCGGAACTTGGGGACAAGGGGGAGAAAGCCCGATGATTTCCGCCGAAATCACCCTGACGGCGCAGTTCTATGACCTGGACCCCATGCAGGTGGTCTGGCACGGCAATTATCCCCGTTTCCTGGAGGAGGCGCGCTGCGCCCTGCTGGACCGCATCGGCTATAACTACCCCCAGATGGAGGAGTCGGGCTACATCTGGCCCATCGTCGACCTGCGGCTGAAATACGTGCGGCCCATCCGGTTCGCCCAGCGTATCCGGGTGGTGGCGCAACTGACCGAGTACGAGAACCGGCTGCGCATCGAGTACCGCATTCTCGACGCGGACAGCGGCGAGGTGCTGACCAAGGCCACCACCACCCAACTGGCGGTGGAGGCCGGCTCGGGCGAGTTGTGCCTGGAATCGCCGGCCATTCTCCTCGACAAGGTGCGGAAGGTGTTGCCGTGAGCCGCCTGATCGCCCTGGTCCTGCTGCTGTTCGCCTGCCCGGCCCTGGCCGAGACCGCCATGCTGAAGGATGGCGACGTGCTGCGCGGCCGCTTCGTGCAGGAGCGTCATATGCAGGGCTTCGCCGCTCCCTTGCGCTCCGAGGGCAGCTTCCTGGTGGCGCCGGGGCGCGGCCTGATCTGGCGGGCCGAGACGCCCTTCGCCATCACCACGGTGGTCACCCCGGCCGGGCTGGTGCAAAGCGTCGACGGCGCCGAGACCACCCGCCTGTCCACCGCCCGGCTGCCGTTTCTGGCCCGGCTCTACGACATGATGGCCGCCGCCCTGGCCGGTGACTGGCGGGCGCTGGACGGCACCTTCGCCATCACGCGCGAGGCGGAGCGTATCCGGCTGCAGCCGCTCCGGCCCGACGATCCCCATGTTCCCGCCATCGCCGCGAGGCTGGGCCGCTTCGTCGAGGAGGTGGAGATCACCAAGCCGGGCGGCGACATGGATCGTCTGGTCTTCACCCGGCAGGAGATCAACGCCCGCCCGCTGGACGCCGCCGAGTCGGCGCTGCTCAAGTGAGGAAAGTTCTCGCCCTGCTGTGGCTGGCCCTGGTGCTGGCCGCCGTCGTCCATGTGGCGAGTCTGTCCCTTCACGGCCTGCCGCGCGAGACGGACATCATGGCCCTGTTGCCGCGCGAGGAGCGCGAGCCGGAGATTCAGGCCGCCAAGGACCGGGTGGCCCGCTCGCTGTCGGGGCGGGTGGTGGTCATGGTCGGCCATGCCGAGCGGGACAAGGCCCGTTCCGCCGCCCAGGACCTGCGGCGGGCCTTGGTGGAGGCGGGGCTGGTGCGGCCCGAGGGCGATGTACCCGACGAGGCGGCGGTCAAGCGGCTGGGCGCCGCCTATTTCGTCCACCGGGCGGGCCTGCTGGCCGAGGGCGACCGCCGGAAGCTGCTGCACGGCGAGGGCGAGGGGCTGGTCAAGCGGGCGCTGTCGCAGATCTACGGCTTCGGCGGAGCGGTGGACTCGCGCCTGCTGGCCCGCGATCCCTTCTTGCTGTTCCCCGCCTTCCTGGGCAGCCTGCCCACCCCGGCCAACCGCATGAGCATGGACGAGGGGCTGCCCACGGTCGTGGAGGGCGGCACCACCTGGGTGCTGCAAAGCCTCCGCATCACCGGCGAGGCCTTCGACCTGGATTTCCAGAAGCGCTTTGTCGCCGCCTTCGAATCCGCCCAGGCGCGGGCGCCCGAGGGAACCCGCATCCTGCGCCTGGGCGCCGTGTTCTTCGCCCAGGCCGGGGCCGAGCAGGCCATGGGCGAATCGGCGCGCATCGGGCTGCTCTCCCTGGCCGGGACGGTGCTGCTGGTGGTGCTGACCTTCCGCTCGCTCCGCCCGCTGCTGCTGTCGCTGGCGGCCATCGGCGCCGGATTGGCCACCGCGCTGTCCGTGTGCCTTTTCCTGTTCGGCTCGCTGCATGTGGCGGCCCAGATGTTCGGCGCCGCCCTGATCGGTATCGCCGTGGATTACGCCCTGCTGTATTTCGGCCAGATATTCACGCCGCGCACCGATCCGGCCCGGCGGCTCGCCCATGTGCTGCCCGGCATCGCCCTGGGGGCGGCCACCACCATCATCGGCTATGGCGCCCTGGCGTTCTCGCCGTTTCCCGGATTGCATCAGGTGGCGGTGTTCTCGGGCGTCGGGCTGGCCGGCTCGTTCCTGTCGGTGGTGCTGTGGTTCCCGTTGCTCGACCGCGCGCCCGCCGCCCGGCTGAATCCGCGGCTGGCGGCCGCGGCCAACCGGCTGTGGCGGTTCTGGGACGAGGCGGGACATGGCCGGGCGCGTCGGCTGGTTTTGGCGGCTCTGGCCCTGGTGGGAGCCTTCGGGCTGTCCCGGCTGCAGGTGGACGACGACATGCGGCGCCAGCAGGGGCTGTCGCCGGTTCTGGCGGCGGAGCAGGCGGAGATTCAGCGTCTGGCCGGTTTCGGTCAGGCCGGGCGCTTCTTCCTGGTGCAGGGCGGCGACGAGCAGCAGGTGCTGGAGCGGGAAGAGGCCCTGGACGAGCGTCTGGCCGGGTTGAGCGGCTGGCAGGCGGCGGCGCGTTTCGTGCCCTCCGCCGAACGTCAGGCCGACAACGCCGCCTTGGCCGAGCGGGCGCTTTACGCCCCCCATCTTGCCGCCTACCGCGCCGGGTTGGGCATGGCTGAGCCGGCGGAGCGGGATGCGCCCGCCCGGCCGCTGTCCCTGGCCCATATCCGGGCCACGGGCGGCCTGCCGTTCCTCGACGCCCTGGTGCTGGACGAGCGGCTGCATGTGGCGATGGTGGACGGTGACGCGCCATCCGCCGCCCTGCGCGCCGCCGCCCAGGGGCTGGACGGCGTGCGCTTCGTCGATCCCACCGGCGATCTCAATCTGCTGCTGCAAAGCTATCGCCACCGCGCTTTGATGCTGGTGGCGGCCTCGACCCTGCTGATGGTGCCGTTGCTGGCCTGGCGCTATGGGGCCAAGGGGGCGGTGCGGGTGATGCTGCCGGCGGCGGGGGCGGTGTTGCTGACTCCGCCGCTGCTGGCCCTGGCCGGTATCGGCTTCTCGTTCTTCGCCGCCATGGCCCTGGTGCTGGTGCTGTCCATCGGCACCGATTACGCCGTGTTCTGCGCCGAGGACGACCGGCGCGATCCGGTGACCCTGGTGTCGGTCAGTCTCGCCATGGTCACCACCTTGCTGTCCTTCGGCCTGCTGGCGGCGAGCGAGGTGGCGGCGGTGCGGGCCTTCGGCGCCACCATGCTGGTGGGAGTGGCGCTGGCCTTCCTGCTGTCGCCGTCGGTGGCGCGGCGGGAATGATCTGCATCCATTGATTTTGTTCAGGCGGCGGCATACAAAACCAGCGGCCGTCATTCCATGATGACGGCCCTTTTTTTCGGACCCCTGTCGATGCGCGCAGCCGTTCTCCTCCTTACCCTCGTCCTCGCCGCCTGCGCCACCGTGCCGCCCGCGTCCGATCAGGTATTGGTAGCGCCGGGCGTCACCCTGGCCCTGCCGGCGCCGGGCGAGCTTGGCCGCCGCGAGGACGCGGTGCAACTGGTGACGGCCCGGCGCGACGGCGAGACGTTCGTATTCGAGTGCCGCCTGTCGGTGGATGGCGAGCGCCTGCTGCTGGCCGGCAGCGATTCCATGGGGCGGCGGGCCATGACCGTGACCTGGAGCCGCGACGGCATCGTGGTGGAGCGGGCCGACTGGCTGCCCGAAACCCTGAAGCCGGAGAATGTCCTGGCCGACATCGTGCTGCTGTACTGGCCGGAGGAGGCGGTGCGGCGGGGCTTGAGCGGCGCGCCCCTGATCCAGACGCCCCAGGGGCGGAGTGTCGGCGATTCCATTGCCGTCTCGTGGCGGGGCGATCCCTGGAACGGTCTGTCCCGGCTGGTCAATCGTCCGTGGGGCTACGAGATCGAGGTCCGCTCGGCCAGGGTGGCGCCGTGAGCCGCCTTTATCTCCCCGCCATGGCGGTCGCCTCCTGCCTCGGCATGGGCAAGGACGCCACCATGGGACCGTTGCTGGCCGGTTCGCGCCGGGGCCTGCGCCATGTGGACGGGTTTCCGGTGCCGCTGGGGGCGCTGCCCGAGGAAATTCCGCCGCTGCCCGCCGCCCTGGGCCGTTGGGAGTGCCGCAACAACCGGCTGCTCGCCGTCCTGGCCGCCGAGGTGGCCGACGAGATCGCCCAGGCGATCCGCCGTTTCGGAGCTCACCGTATCGCCGTGGTGATCGGTACCAGTACCTCGGGCATCGCCGAGGGCGAGGCGGCTTTCGCCCGGCATGCCCGCACGGGCGAATGGCCCGAGGGCTTTGACTACCGGCAGCAGGAGACCGGGAGCGGCGCCCTGTTTCTGGCCGATCTGCTGGGGCTGTCCGGCCCCGCCTATGTGGTGGCCACCGCCTGCTCTTCCGGCGCCAAGGCCCTGGCCTCGGCGCGGCGGCTGATCCGGGCCGGTCTGGCCGACGCGGCCATCGTGGGCGGTGCCGATACCCTCTGCCGCCTGACCGTCACCGGGTTCGGGGCGCTGGAAGCGCTGTCGCCCGGTCCGTGCAATCCGTTCTCCGCCAACCGGGCCGGCATCACCATCGGCGAGGGCGGCGGGCTGTTCCTGCTGAGCCCCGATCCGGCCAAGATCGAGCTGGCCGGGCTGGGCGAGACCTCCGACGCCCACCACGTCAGCGCGCCCGATCCCGAAGGCGCCGGGGCCTTGGCCGCCATGGGCGCCGCCCTGGCCGATGCCGGGCTGTCACCGGCCGGGATCGGCTACGTCAATCTGCATGGCACCGGCACGGCGCTCAACGATTCCATGGAGGCCAAGGCGGTGGCGGCCCTGTTCCCCCAGGGCGTGCCGTGCTCGTCGACCAAAGCCATGACCGGCCATACCCTGGGGGCCGCCGGAGCGGTGGAGGCGGCCTTTCTGTGGCTGATGCTGTCGCTCCGCTGGAACCCGGACGGCCGCCTGCCGCCTCATCTGTGGGACGGCGTGGCCGATCCCTTGTTGCCGCGCCTCGATCTGGCGGGAGAGGGGCACCGGCTGTCGCGGCCGGCGGCCCTGTCCAACTCCTTTGCCTTCGGCGGCAGCAATTGCTGTCTGGCCTTTCGCCGGGGGATGCCATGAGCGCCGGCCTCTGGCCCATCGGGGAATTGCTTCCCCACGCCCGGCCCATGCTGCTGCTGGACGAAGCGCTGTCCTATGATGCCGAGGGCGCCGTGGCGGCGGTGACCATTCGTCCCGACCATCCGTTCGCCGGGCCGGACGGCGTGCCGGCCCATGTGGGTATCGAATTCATGGCCCAGACCTGCGGCGTGTGGGCGGGAGCCGAAGCCCGGCGCGAGGGTGGCGCCGTACGGCTGGGCTTCCTGCTGGGAACCCGGCGCTACAGGGCGGCCCGGCCGTTCTTCCGGTTCGGCGAGCGGCTGGAAATCACCGCCCGGCTGGTGTTCCGCGACCAGGGCATGGGGGTGTTCGACTGCCGCATCGGCGGTGCAGGGGGGGAAATGCTGGCCGAGGCGCAACTGAGCGTCTACCAGCCGGAGGATGTTGGGGGGAATTCATGAGGGCAAGAACCATTCTCGTCACCGGGGCGGGGCGCGGCATCGGCCGGGCCATTGCGCTGAAACTGGCGGCCGACGGCTTTGGGGTGGTGGTTCACTACCATTCCGACGAGGCGGCGGCGCAGGCCACCCTGGACACCATGGGCGGCGCCGGGCGGCTGATCCGCTTCGACACCGCCGACCGTGACGGCTGCCGCGCGGCGCTGGAGGCCGACATGGAGGCCAACGGCCCCTATTGGGGGGCGGTGCTCAACGCCGGCATTGCCCGCGACACTGCCTTTCCAGCCATGGAGGACGAGGATTGGGACAAGGTGCTGGGAACCAATCTGGACGGCTTCTACAACGTGCTGCGGCCGCTGGTCATGCCCATGGTCTCGGCCCGCAAGGGCGGGCGGATCGTGACCCTGTCCTCGGTCTCGGGGTTGGTGGGCAATAGGGGACAGGTCAATTACTCGGCGGCCAAGGCCGGTATCATCGGCGCCACCAAGGCCCTGGCCCTGGAACTGGCCAAGCGTTCCATCACCGTCAATTGCGTGGCACCCGGCCTGATCGAGACGGGGATGATCGCCGGGGTTCCCCTGGACGAGGCCATGAAACTGATCCCCATGCGCCGGCTGGGGCAGCCCGAGGAGGTGGCGGCCGTGGTCGGCTTCCTGTGTTCCGAGGCGGCGGGCTACATCACCCGGCAGGTGATTTCGGTGAATGGGGGCATGGTGTGATGCGCAGGGTGGCTGTTACCGGCATGGGCGGCATCACCGCCCTGGGACACGACTGGCCCACCATCAGCGCCGCCTTGCGCGATGGGCGCACCGCCATCCGCGCCATGAGCCCGGACTGGGACCGCTTCGAGGGGGTCAATACCCGCCTGGCGGCCCCGGTCCTCGACTTCGACCTTCCCGATCATTGGCCGCGCAAGAAGACCCGCACCATGGGGCGGGTCGCCCGCATGGCGGTGGCGGCCAGCGAGACGGCGCTGGCCGATTCCGGCCTGCTGAACGACCCGGTGTTGACCGGCGGACGGGCGGGAGCGGCCTTCGGCTCGTCGTTCGGCAGCCCGGATTCGGTGCTGGGCTTCTACGAACTGAAGATGAGCGGCAAGTCGAGGAACCTCAACGCCACCACCTATATCCAGATGATGAGCCACACCGCCTTGGTGAATATCGGCCTGTTCTTCGGCCTGACCGGGCGGATGATCCCCACCTCCAACGCCTGCGCCTCGGCCAGTCAGGCCATCGGCTTCGCCGCCGAGGCCATCCGCTGGGGCAAGGCCGATGTCATGGTGGCCGGCGGGGCCGAGGAACTGGACATCACCGACGCGGCGGTGTTCGACACCCTGTTCGCCACCTCGACCCGCAACGACACCCCCCATCTCAGCCCGCGGCCGTTCGACGTGGACCGCGACGGCCTGGTGATCGGCGAGGGGGCGGGCGCCCTGATCCTCGAGGATTACGACCGGGCCAGGGCGCGCGGCGCCACCATTCACGCCGAGGTGGCGGGGTTCGGCACCAATGCCGACGGCAATCACGTCACCCAGCCGCAGCCCGGGACCATGGAGCAGGCCCTGCGGCTGGCGCTGGAAGACGCCGGCATCGACGCCGGGGCCATCGGCGTGGTCAACGGCCACGGTACCGCCACCGAGGGCGGCGACATCGCCGAGGCGGCGGCCACCGCGGCGGTGTTCGGGCCGCGCGTGCCGGTCCATTCGCTGAAAAGCTATTTCGGGCATTCCCTGGGGGCCTGCGGCGCCATCGAGGCGTGGCTGGGCATCGAGATGATGCGGGAGGGCTGGTGCTGCCATACCGCCAATCTGGACAAGGTGGACCCGCGCTGCGCCGAGCTGGACTACATCCAGGGCATGCCGCGCCGCATCGACGCGGAATACCTGATGAGCAACAATTTCGCCTTCGGCGGCGTCAACGCCTCGCTGATCCTGCGCCGGGGGAGTTAGGGCAGGGTGGTATCCAGGATCAGTTCGCCGTCCATGTAGTCGATGTCCAGCTTCAGGCAGAGTTCGGCCTGGAACTTGGTGGAGATGCCGTGGATATGGCATTTCATGTTGGCGGCCTTCACCCGGCTGGCGAACTTGCCGATCTTCTGGATGGCGGCATCATCGTCCAGGCTCCGGATATCGGTGCCGATGGAGATGGCGTTGGTGCCCGAGAACGGGGACAGGGTGGCGAAGTCCATGTCCAGGGTGATGGCGATGAACTTGGCATAGGGGCGCAGCCACTGCATGTACTCGGCGATGCGGTTCGAGGGGGTTCCCTCGTCGATGCCGTGGATGTCGAAGATCACCCGCTCCTTGCGGTTGGCCAGCAGGCCGTGGCAGATCTTGAGATACATCTCGCGATATTTCTTCGACGACAGCGTGACGCGGTGAACGGGAAGCAGGACGATCATCTGGCGGTCCGTCGCCTCCTTCAGCCGCTTGGCGCCGTATTCGACGGCCAGCGCATCCAGTTCGGCGAAGAGCAGGGGATCGGCCTCGGCCGGCAGGACGTCGTAGCCGTAATGGCCGACCTCGTCCTCGTCCACCCGCGACGCCAGGCAGGCCCAGGCCGAGGTGGACATGGTGCCCAGGGACAGGACCGGGGACAGGGTGGTGTGGACGTCGCTGATCTTGAATTCGACGATGCTGGAATCCGCCTCGCCCATGATCCGTTCGATGTTGCTGATATGCTCGGCCGGATCGATGCTGGCGAGCGGGGCGATCTTGCCCCGATGGGGGCCGTGGCTGTCGTCCGTGTCGGCGTTGAGGTGAATGATGGCGACCAGTTGCTTGGCGATGCCCTTGCCGGTCAGCCGCGACGAGATCTCGGAACTGATGTCTTCCATCAGCTTGTCGAAGTCGCCGGCCTCGCGGCCGCTGGACATGATGATGTACGAGAACTCGTCGGCGGCGGAATAGACGTCGCCATCGGACAGGAAGCTTTTCAGGGTGGCGGCCACCAGCCCGTGCACCTTGGCCGAAACCCTGGGCCAGTCATGGCCGAAATGCTTGCGGGCGGGGTCGAGCGCCAGGAAGCTCAGCCTGCGGCCCTCGTGGGCCTTGGTGGCGCCGAGCAGTTCATGCAGCCGCCAGGCCAGACCACAGGCAACCGGTTTGGTGTCGTCGGTGTTTGCCGCGCTCATTTCCGTCAAATCCTGACCTTGATGGGTTCAGCGAAGGTGAATATCCGCCGCAGATTGTGCAGACGCTCGATCTGGGCGCCGCTCAACTGGGTGTTGGCGGCGAGGATCAGGTGGCCGTTGGCCAGCTTGACGTCGGACAGCACCACCTGCCCGGTGCGCAGCGAGGCCAGCGGCACCTCCATGGAGGTGGACGGCATCAGGTCGACCACCCGTTCCAGGCAAGTCTTCACCTTGGGCAGCAGGACGGGGTCGTATTGCGAGCGGCGGCGTTCAAGGACGGCGAAGGCCGCCTTGGTCAGCGGTCCGCCCTCGGTCGCCTCGGCCAGATCCTTGAGAATCTTCAGCAGGCGGGCATCCAGCGGAATATCGTTGCCGACCGGTCCGTCGGCGGGGAAGCCGCTGCCGTCGAAGCCGCGATCCTGCAGGTAGACGATCTCCGAGACCTTGGCCAGCCGCGGGATATGGGCGATCAGGTTGCGCGCCGCTTCCGGGTTGCGTTCGAACAGCGACTTTTCCAGGTCGGTCAGGGCTTCGCCCGCCCGCTTCTTGGTGATCAGCTCGGGCGGAATGGCCACCTGGCCGACCGGCACCAGGGTGGCGGCGATTTCCAGCTGCCAGCGCTGGGGCATCTTGAATTCGGTGGTCAGCAGCCGTACCCATTCCCGCAGCCGGGTGGCCAGACCGGCGACCACCGCGTCGTTCATGGAGGCGATATCCACCAGGACCTTGATGGCGCCGGTCAGGGTCTTTTCCAGCAACTCCTTTTCCGCCGTCACCAGCCGGTACTGCTCGCAGGCGGCCTCGAGCCCCTCGCGCAATTGCTCGACCGGATAGGGCTTGGTGTAGAAGCGGAAGATGTTGCCCTGGTTGATGGCCTCGATGGCGGTCTGCTGGTCGGCGTTGCCGGTCAGCATGATCCTGACGGTATCGGGAGCCAGTTCCCTGATCCGCTTCAGGGTCTCGATGCCGTCCATCCCCGGCATGCGCATGTCGCACAGGGCGACGGCGAAGGGGGTTTGGGCCGCCATGGCCGTCTGGACCTCGTTCAGCGCCTCGCCGCCGCCCTGGGCGGTGGTGACGTCGAAGGTGTCGCTGAGTTGGCGGCGCAGGCCCGACAGCAGGTGGTGGTCGTCATCGATGACCAGGATACGTTCCGGCATTACTTGTTCCCCCCGGAAATCTGGAGTGCCAGTTCGCGCCAGCGCGAAATCTGGCCGTCCTTGCGTGCTTCGACAATATAGGCCATGTCCAGGCTGTTTTTGATTTGAATGTCCGCCGGAAACGTTGACGGCAAGGGTGGTCCGAGGGCAATGGCGGCGTGCAGGGCCGTCAGTATGGCGTTGTCATGGCCGAGGCTGCGGGAGGGAGTGCCGGCGAAGGCCACCGCTTCCACCAACGGCGGGCTGAATCCCCATAATCCGAGCAAATAGGCGCCGACCAGGGCGTGATTGGCCCCGAACGCCTGCTCCTCGGCCTGATAGAGGGACAATCCGGCCGTGGGCTGGGACAGTATCCGCTCATAGGCCTCAGGATAGGCGTCCAGCAGGACGAGAATGCCGATCCGCGACAGCATGGCGGCGCAATGGGAGGCCTTGGCGGTGGTCTGATCGGCCCCCATGGAACCGGCGATGGCCTCGGCCAGATTGGCGGTGGTCAGGCAATAGCCGGTCAAGGACTCGAGCAGGGGGGCGACGGAGGGGCTGCCGGAGAACTGGCGGAATATGCCGATCTGCAGAACCAGGGCCTGGATGGTCTCCAGCCCGATGGTACGGACCGCCTGCAAGGTGGTGGTGACGGGGCTCGACACGGAGAAGTAGGCGGAATTGGTCAGCCGCAGCAATTCGGCCGTCATGGCCACGTCCCGGTCGATGAGAGTGGCGATGGATTTGGCCGAGCATTGCGGCGAACGCAGTTCCTCGTCCACCTTGAAGACCACGTCCGGCAGACTCGGCAGGTTGCTCAGTCCGGCCAGCACCGCCCGCAGCGAAGGGGTCGACAGCAGGCGTTTCAGGGCGATGGGCCGCGAGATGGCGCCGTGCAGGGTTTCGGCGTCGCACGGCTTGGCCAGGTAGATATGGGCCGGCCCCACCGTGCGCAGGATCGATTCCACGTCGGCATAGCCGGACAGGATGACCCGGATGGTCTCCGGGTGGCGCTGACGCACGATTCCCAGGAATTCGGCGCCGTCCATGCTGGGCATGCGCATGTCGGAGACGACCACGTCGAAGGCGGCCTCCTGCTGCATCAGGGCCAGGGCCTCCGCTCCGGAGGAACAGAACGTCATGTCCCATTCCTCGCCCATGCTCATCATGGAGCGGCGCAGGCCCCGGAGGATGTGGGCCTCGTCATCGACAAACAGAACGCGCAGCATATCCGTCATTCCTTGGTCCCCGCTTCGCCGGTCCCGCCGATGGGAAGGCGAACGATGAAGGCGGCGCCCCCGCCGTCGTTGTCGGCAACGTCCATGCTGCCGCCATGCTTGGCCACCACCACGTCGCGGCAGATGGCCAGACCCTGTCCGGTCCCCTTGCCCACCTCCTTGGTGGTGAAGAACGGGTCGAAGATGCGTTCCCGGATGGCTTCGGGGACGCCGGTGCCGCTGTCGGCGACGATGATCTCCACGTGATCATCGTGATGCGAGGTGGAAATGGTGATCCGCCCCGGCAGGGGCTTGCCCGAGGTTTCGATGGCGTGCGCGGCATTGACGATCAGGTTGAGGAATACCTGATTCAATTCTCCGGCGTGGCAGAGGACCGGAGGCAGCGAGGTGTCGAAGTGCCGCTCCACCTCGGCGGCATGCTTCCAGACGTTGCGCGACACGGTCAGGGTGCTGTCGAGCGCCCGGTTCATGTCGGTCATGGTCTTGGTGCTGGTGCCGGGATGGGAGAATTCCTTCATGGACAGCACGATGCGGGCGATCTGGGCGACGCCGTCCAGGGATTCGCTCACCGCCGACGGGACCTCGGCCAGCAGGAACGGAATCTTGGCCTGGGAGATGGCGGCGTTGAATTTGTCGACGGATTCGCCCATGGCCGGGTGCGCCACGGCGCTGGCCGCCAGTTCCCGTCCCGCCGACACCGCCGTCGCCAGCTTGCCCAGGGCGTTGTCGAGGAAGCGGAGATTGTCGCCCACATACTGGATGGGCGTGTTGATCTCGTGGGCGATGCCGGCGGCCAACTGGCCGACGCTGGCCAGCCGCGAGGCCTGGACCGCCTCGCGTTGCGCCTTCTTCAGCGTCTCGATGTTGCGGAAGGAGATGATCACGGAGCGCTTGTCCTCGTCCTCGCCCAGGGGCGAGCAGGCATAGGCCACCGACAGAGCCTTGCCCGACGCGGTGACGAAGACGGCATCGTCGTCGCGGAAGGTGGCGTTTTCCTGAATGACGTGGCGGAATGGCGAATCGCCGAAGCCGACATCCGCCGTCGGCATCCTGACCCGCAGCAAAATCTCGAGGGGATAGCCCTCGATATCGCCGCTGCTGTCGTCGCATTCCAGCAATTGCTTGGCCGACGGGTTGGCGAAGGAGATGTAGCCCTCGCGATCGACCACCAGCACGCCCTCGAACAGGCTGTCGGTAATGCCCTTGAGCCGCTCGCGCGAGCCGCGCAGGGCGGTCTCGGTGTGGGCGCGGATATCGATCTCGCGCTGCAGTTCCCTGGTCCGCTCGGCGACCAGATGGGCCAGTTCGCGCTGCTGTTCCTCGAGGCTGCGCTCGAATTGCAGGCGCAGGGTGGCGTCGCGGAAGACCAGCACCGCCCCCGAGGGCTCCTCGTTCTCGATGATCGGCGCGACGAAGTAGTCCACCGGGATGACGCGGTTGTCCGAGTCGCGAAAGACCTCGCCGCTGATCTGGCCGGGAATACCGCTCAGGTAAGCCTCGACTACCGGTGACGCCGCGGCGGGGCAGGGGCCTTCGCAGCGGAGTGGATCGGGATGGACCAGGCAATGGAAGCACTGGCCTACCATCTCCACCGAATTGCGGCCGATGATTTCGCCGGCCATGCGGTTGGCGAAGGTGACCCGGCCGCAGGAATCGAGGCCGACAATGCCCTCGCCGGCCGAGTCCAGGATCAACTCGTAGCGCCGCCGCAGTTTGTCCAGATCCTCCTCGCGGCGCTTCAGGCGGGTGATGTCGGTGCGCACCGCCACCACGCCGCCCTCGCGGGTCGGACATTCCCGGCTCTGCACCCAGCGCCCACCGGAAAGCTTGACGATGAAGGAATGGCCGTCGGCGTTGCGGAAGCGCGCCATGCGGCCGACCAGCCATTCCTCGAAATCCTGGTTGCCGATATCGAAGAAGCTGCGCTCGTTGCCGTTGCGCAGCACGTCCTCGAAGGCGATGCCGGGAAACAGGAATTCGTGGGAGCCGTCCAGGGTATCGGCATAAGCCTGGTTGCAGATCACCAGCTTCTCGTCCTCGTCGTAGACCGCGATGGCGTCGGTGATGCTGTCGATAGCGTCGCGAAGCTGTTCGCGGGCCTGGATCGCCCGTTCCACCGCACTGGCTTCGCGGGTGATGTCGGCGCCGACGCCGCGATAACCGGTGAAGCTGCCGTCGGTCGAGAACATGGGGATGGCGCTAAGGCGGATGACCTTGGCATCCTTGCCGTCGGGCGGGCCGACGGTGAAGACCAGATCGCGGAAGCTGGCATGAGCCCGCAGATCGTTCCAATGGGCGGCGGCCCGTTCGGGCTGATCGTCCAGGCCGATCTCGAACCAGGTGTGCCCCAGGATGGCGGCCGGCTTGACCCCCAGGACGCTGCCGATGCGTTCCGAGACGAAGGTCAGCCGATATTCGGCGTCGCTCTCCCAGAACCAGTCCGAGGCCGAGCCGGCCAGATCGCGGAAGCGGCTTTCGCTTTCCCGCAGTTCCATTTCGGCTTGCCGGCGCAGGGTGATGTCGCGGATGACACCGATGAACTGGCGGTGCCCGCCGGTGGTGACTTCGCCGATGGCGATCTCGGTGGGGAAGATTTCACCGGTCTTGCGCTTGCCCAGCAGTTCGCGCCCGCCCTTGCCCAGGATGCGGGTCCGGCTGTGGCTGTCGGCTTCCGACAGGAATGAATCGTGGACCGAGGCCAGATCGCTGGGCATCAGGAAGGAGATGTTGCGCCCGATGGCTTCGTCGGCGCGGTAGCCGAAGATATTTTCGGCGACCCGGTTGAAGCCTTCGATATGTCCCCGGGCGTCGATGACGATCACCGCCTCGCCCACGTTGTCCATCAGCAGGTTGAAGCGCTGTTCGGCTTCCTCCGCCACCCGGCGGCTCATCTCGTCGACTTCTTCCTGCATGACGTCGAGGGCGCGGTCCTTCAGCCGGCGCTCCCGCTCGGTCTCTTCATAGGCCCGGTCGACCATATCGATGAGACGCGTCAAATCCACCGTACCGTCGGGAGATCCTTCGGCGGCCTTGCGGAGTTGACGGGCCAGCAGCTTGTGCATTCAAGCTCCAAGGAAGTCGCGTGTCCCGGATTTTCACCGGTAAGCATACGTCAATAGGGTTGTGCGTCCATAGACGGTTTCTCTATTGGATCACCTCCCCATCGGCAAGAATGGCGGGGTGTACCGGGGAAGTGTAGCGGTCGAGCGAAAAACGGAATTCAGGGGCTGTGTATCGATTATGTAAATGAGGTTTCGCCTTTCCCGGCTAGTCGGGAAGGGGAATCCTGACGGTGAACATTGTTCCTTGTCCGGCTTCACTTTCGACGAGCAGGCTGCCGCCGTGCTTTATCACCACGACGTCGCGGCAGATGGCCAACCCCTGACCTGTTCCCTTGCCGACTTCCTTGGTGGTGAAGAACGGGTCGAAGATTCGCTCGCGAATGGCCTCGGGAATTCCGGTGCCGTTGTCCGCGACCGAGATTTCCACCGCTCCGTCGCGGACCCTGGTGGTCACGGCGATGCGGCCGGGCAGGGGTTTGCCCGACGCCTCGATGGCCTGGGCGGCGTTGACGATCAGGTTCAGGAACACCTGGTTAAGCTCGCTGGCGAAGCACGGCAGCGACGGCAAATCGGGGGCGAGGGCGGTCTCGACGGTGGCGAACTGCTTCCAGACATTGTGGGAGACGGTCAGCGTGCTTTCGATGGCGCGATTGATGTCGGTGACCACCTTCTCGGTGGTGCCCGGATGGGAAAATTCCTTCATGGACAGGACGATCTTGGCGATCTGCGCCACCCCGTCGAGGGTCTCCTGGACGGCGACCGGCGTCTCGCTCAGCAGGAACGGCAGCTTGACGGCGGCGACCTGGGCCTCGAAGCGGCCGGCCGGCTCCGACGGGCCGGTGGCCGCCGCCAGTTCCTGGCCCGCCTCGGCCAGGGTGATCAGCTTGGCCATGGCGCCGCGAATGAAATTCAGATTATCGCCGATGTATTGGATGGGCGTGTTGATCTCGTGGGCGATGCCGGCCGCCAGCTGGCCGACGCTGGCCAGACGGGAGGCCTGAAGAGCCTCGCGCTGGGCGGCCTTCAGCGCGGCGATGTCGCGGAAGGAGACGATCACCGAGCGCTGGCCGCCCTCGTTGGCGAGGGGGGCGCAGGCATAGGCCACCTCCAGGGCGGTTCCCGTCGCCGTGACGAATACGGCATCGTCGTCGAGGAACGGCGTATCATCCGCCAGCAGCCGCCCAAGCGGCGAGTTGGTGAACGCCATCTCTCCGTTCCGGCCCCGGATGCGCATCACGCTGTCGAGGGGATAGCCTTCGACGTCGCCGGCCTCTTCCCCTATTCCCAGCAATTTCCTGGCCGATGGGTTGATGAAGGCGATCAACCCCTCGGTATTGACCACCAGGACGCCCTCGAACAGGCTGTCGGTGATCCCCTTCAGACGCTCGCGCGATCGCCGCAGCGCCGTTTCGGTCAGGGTCCGGACCCTGACTTCCTTGGACAATTCGTGGGTCCGGGCCTCGACCCGGTCCTCCAACTCGTCATAGGCCCGGCGCAGTTCCAATTCGGCCCGATGCCGGCGGGTGACGTCGGTGTAGGTGGTGACGTAGCCCCCATTGGGCAGCGGCTTGCCCCGGACTTCCAGCACAATCCCGTCCAGGTGCTCGCGCTCGTCGTGGAACGGCAGTCCCTTGTGCAGCCAGGCCAGCCGGGACGCGACCAGTTCCTCGGGGTCGCCGGGACCGTATCCGCCGTGCAGGGCGTTCTGGCGCATGATCTCCGCCAGGGGGGTGCCGTGCGCCACCATGCCGTCGGGAAGAGCCAGCAGTTCCACGAAGCGGCTGTTCCACGCCACCAGCCGGAGATCGGTATCGACCACGGTGACGCCCTGGCCCAGATGGTCGAGGGCATCGGCGAGAATCACCCGTCCCGTTTCGATGGCGGCCGAGGCGTCCTTGAGCATGCCGCGCATGTGGGCCGGATCGATGCCTTCACCGTCGAAGGCGCCGGCGACCACGATCTTGGCCGAGGCATTGCCGATGGTGCCGGCCAGGAGCTTTTCCGCCAGCCCGACGAAGGGATGCGCCGGAGTGGCTTCGGGCGGCAATGGGGTGTCGTGGGCGGAAACATAATCGGCGAAGGCCTGCCTGCTGCGCTCCTCGCCGATGAACCGTCCGACCAGATCTTGAAGGGAGGAGGCGGGAATGGTCAGGGACGACGGTTGCCCGGCTTGCCGGTTTTCCGACGCTCGCCCGGCATCCACCGCCATGCCGATCAGATAGCCCCCGATATTGACCGCCAGGCTCCAGAACAGGGAGTGGGAAATCTCGTTCACCCCGCCGAGGCCGAACAGGGCGCGGGGGATGAGGAGGGGGATTCCGAACAGGCCCCTGTCCAGGAACTCCCGCCCCAGCCAGCCCGATTCGGCGAAGGACGGGAACAGCAGCGTATAGCCCCACATCGCAAAGCCGGCGACCAGCCCCCACAGCGCGCCAAGCCGGCTGGGCCGCGGCAGATACAGCCCGCCCAGCAGGGCCGGGGCGAATTGGGCGGCGGCCACGAAGGAAATCAGCCCCATGCCCACCAGGGTCCGCGAATCCCCGATGGCACGAACATACACATAGGCCAGCATCAGCACCGCGACGATGGAGACCCGGCGGATGGCTTTGATCATGGGGACCGGGTCCCGTTCCGCCGCCATCAGCCGATGCAGGATCAGGGGCATGACCAGATCGTTGGAAATCATGGTCGACAGGGCGGTGACCTCGATCAGCACCATGGCGGTGGCGGCGGACAGGCCGCCGATGAAGACCAGCAGCGCCAGCCACGGCTGCTGTGCCGCGATGGGCAGGGTCAGCACGAAGGTGTCGGCGGGAACCTGCAGATCCCCCAGCACCAGAATGCCCGCCATGGCGATGGGCAGGACGAACAGGTTGATCGCCGCCAGATACAGGGGAAAAATCCAGCCGGCCGAGCGCAGATGGCGCGGGTTGTTGTTCTCGACGACCAGAACCTGGAACTGGCGCGGCAGGCAGACGATCGCCGCCGTCGACGCCAGCACCACCGCCCACCAGTCCAGGCTGCTCAGGGAGGGCAGCAGGTTCGGCAGGGAAGCCGCCCGGGTGCCGGCGGCCTGCGACAGCAGGTCGCCCCATCCATGGAACATTCCCCAGACGACGAAGCCCCCCGCCGCCAGGAAGGCCAGCAGCTTGATCGCCGATTCCAGCACGACCACCGTGACCAGCCCCCGGTGCTGCTCCGTGGCGTCGATGCGGCGGGTTCCGAATGCCACGCAGAAGACGGCCAGGACGAGCGCGATGTGGACCGTCGGGTCCTGCCATACCGGCGGCGGCGCATGCCTGGCGAGGCCGTCCAGGCTGGGATAGTGCTCCAAAATCCGCAGGCTGGTGCCGATGGCCTTCAACTGCAGCGAGATGTAGGGGAGGATGCCGATCACCGCGATGACGGTGACCAGCCGGGCCAGAATGCGGCTGTTGCCATGGCGGGCCGAGATCAGGTCGGCGATGGAGGTGGAGTGGTGAGCCTTCGCCGTCCGGATGATCCGGGCGAGAACGGGCCGGCCGAACACGAACAGCAGGGCCGGCCCCAGATAGACCGCCAGAAACCCCCCGCCGTCGGTGGCGGCCCGGCCGACGCTGCCGTAAAAGGTCCACGAGGTGCAATAGACGGCCAGGGAAAGGGCGTAGATCACGCCGCCGAACCGTTCCGAACCCGCCGGAGCGGCCCGCTTTTCGACCGCCATGGCGAAGCCGAACAGCGTCGCGAAGGAGATGAGGACCGCCAGCAGGATCAGAAGACCGCTCATCCCAGGCTCCTTGAGCGTCCGAAGGAGACAGCATAAATCGGCAGGAGGCCTGATGGCGGAAAATATCTTGTCGCCAGGGGCGGTTCTTTGGTCGGGATGCGCACGTTATGGTATGTTGTATGTGAGTGCCGTCAATCCCTAAGGGTTATACCCTATGGCCGGGGCGTTGTCCATCCTAAAGGCGTGTTAATTATATATCCAATGACCTATTCACCCTATAGGCCAAGGCTTATAGGTAGAATTTTAGATGCGCTTTGTCCTTCTCTGTTGCGGCGCGGTGGAGTCATGATACGAAAGTTCGGGGGAATGAGTTGGGGTTCAAGGTTGTCGTAACTCCGTCTGGAGGCCTGCAATGGTGGTGCAATCCACACCTCCGCCAGGGTCTTGCGAGGGCTTGCCTGCCGTAACGGCTCCGGATTTCCGCGCTCTTTTCGAAGCGGCGCCCGGGCTGTACCTGATTCTCGACCCCTATTTGCGGATCGTGGCGGTCAGCGATGCCTATACCCGGGCGACCAAGACTCTCCGCCAGGAGATTCTCGGCCGTCGGATCTTCGACATTTTTCCCGACAATCCGGACGATGCCGCCGCCGACGGGGTCCGCAACCTGAAGGCTTCGCTGGAACGGGTGCTGGCCACCCGGACCGCCGATACCATGGCTATCCAGAAATACGATATCCGTAAACCCGAGGACGAGGGCGGGGGGTTCGAAACCCGCTACTGGAGCCCGATCAATACGCCGGTTCTGCTGCCGGACGGTTCCCTGGGCCACATCATCCACCGGGTGGAGGACGTGACCGACTTCATCGTGCTTCAGCAGCGCGAGATGGAGCAGGCCCGGGTCGCCGAACACCTGCGGGAACATACCGGGCGGATGGAGGCCGAGGTCTATGCCCGTGCCCGCGAGGTGGCGGACATCAACTTCAGGCTCAAGCAGGCCAACGGGGAGTTGGAGCGGCTGTACGAGAAGACGCGGGAGCTGGACGACCTCAAATCCCAGTTCTTCGCCAATGTCAGCCACGAACTGCGCACGCCGCTGACCCTGATCCTCGGAGTGACCGAACGGCGGCATGCCGACCCGGCCCTCGCCGAGGCGGAGCGGCGTGACCTGGGGGTTATCGGCCGTAACGCCCGGCTGCTCTATCGCCATGTGAACAATCTGCTCGACATTTCCAAGCTGGAGGCGGGGCGGATGGTGCTCCGCCATGCCCAGGTGGACCTGGCCCGCGAGGTTCGCCTGATCGCCTCGCATTTCGATTCCCTGGCCGAGGGGCGGCACATCCGCTACGGGGTGCGGGGGGTAAGCCAATTGCCGGCCCAGGTCGATCAGGAGATGGTCGAGCGCATCCTGCTCAATCTTCTGGCCAACGCTTTCCGCCACACTCCGGATGGCGGCGCCATCACGGTGTCGCTGAAGGAACGGGACGGCATGGCCGTCATGGAGGTCGAGGACAGCGGCCCCGGCATTCCCGTCGCCGAGCGCGAGGTGATCTTCGAGCGGTTCCGCCAGGGAAGCCGCCGGTCGGGCGGTACCGGCCTGGGGCTGGCCATCGTCAGGGAGTTCTGCGCCCTGCACGGCGGAAATGTGACGGTGGCGGAGGCTCCCGGTGGCGGAGCGCTGTTTTCCGTCGCCCTGCCCTGTCTTGCCCCGGCCGGGGCGGAGGTGGCGACGGTGGCGTCGACCTATTTCTCCACCGCCAAGGACTTCGCCCGGGACCTGGACGGCGGCGAGGCGGCTGCACCCGCCCAGGGACCGTCCGGAGGGGCTCTGGTCCTGGTGGTCGAGGACAATGCCGACATGAGGACCTTCGTGGCCGAGGCGCTGGCCTCCCGCTACCGGGTCGAGGTGGCCTTCGACGGGCGGGACGGGTTGGAGAAGGCCATGGCCCTCAACCCGGACCTGATCATCTGCGACGTGATGATGCCCCGGATGAGCGGCGACGAGATGGTTGCCGCCCTGCGCGGCGATTCCCGCATGGACGACGTTCCCATCATCATGCTGACCGCCAAGGCCGATGACGGCTTGCGGGTGAGGCTGCTGCGCGACGCCGTGCAGGACTATGTCCAGAAGCCGTTTTCCCTGGAGGAATTGCTGGCCCGTTCCGGGCGGCTGATCGACGAGCGCCGCCGCAAGCTCGCCACCCTGCGCGAGAGCGAAATCCGCTTCCGCTCGACCTTCGAGCAGGCGGCGGTGGGCATCGCCCATCTGGACCCCGACGGCCGGTTCCTGCGGATCAACGACCGGCTGTGCCAAATCCTGGGCTTTGGCCGCGACGAGATACTGAGCCGCCCGTTGGGAGATTTCATCCTTTCCGATGATCGCGATACGGATTTGGCCCAGGCCCGGGCGCTGGTCGCCGACGAGATACCGACCTACACGGCGGAAAAGCGAGCCGTTACCAGGACCGGGCAGGTCGTCTGGCTCAGCCTGACCATGTCGTCGGTGCGCAACGCGCGGGGCATTCCCGACTATTTCATCGCGGTGGTCGAGGATATTCAGCGCCGCAAGGAGGCCGAGGCGGACGTGCTTCGCCTCAACGCCGGCCTGGAACAGCGGGTGCGCGACCGCACCAGGGAATTGCAGGCCGCCAACGAGGAATTGGAAAGCTTCTCCTACGCGGTGTCCCATGATCTGCGCGCTCCCCTGCGCGCCATGACCGGCTTCAGTCAGGCGCTGGTCGAGGATTACGGCGACCTGCTGGACGGCGAGGCCCGCGAGTATCTCGACCAGATCGTCCGGGGCGGCACCCATATGGGGGCGCTGATCGACGGATTGCTGCAACTGGCCCGCTCGACCCGCGGCGATCTGCGCCGCGACCGGGTGGATCTGTCGGAGATGGCGCGGAGCATCCGCGCCGAGTTGTCCCGTCTCGCCCCCGGGCGCCGGGTGGAGTGGCGCATCGCCGGGGGGCTGGCCGCCCTGGGCGATTCCCGGATGATCGACGTTGTCGTGCGCAATCTCTTGGGCAACGCCTGGAAATACACCTCGGGCAAGGCCGATCCGGTGATTTCCTTCCATGCCGAGGAAGGCGACGACGGTCCGGTCTATTGCGTCGCCGACAACGGTGCCGGCTTCGATCCCAAGCATGCCGAGAAGCTGTTCAAGCCGTTCTCGCGCCTGCATCGCCAGGACGAGTTCCCCGGCATCGGCATCGGCCTGGCCACCGTCCAGCGCATCGTCCGCCGGCACGGCGGCACCATCCGGGCAAATGCGTCACCGGGGCAGGGGGCGGAGTTTCGCTTCACCTTGCCCGCCGGGGTTTTGGAAGAGGAGGAATCGCGCGATGCACGAGACGATTCTGCCGGTTGAGGACAACCGCCTGGGCAAGATGCCGCCCAACGAAACGCCGGTGAAATGAAATGTCCACGGAGACGGCTATCAACATCCTGATCATCGAGGACATCAAGGCCGACGTCCTGATGATCGAACGCCATCTGCGCCGCAACGACATCGCGGCCCGATGCATATGGGCGGCCAGCGCCGCCGAGATTTCCAATGCCCTGGAGCGGGGCGGGCTGGACCTCATCCTGTCCGACTACAATGTGCCGGGCCTGGATTTTCAGGAGAATCTGGCCCGCATCCAGAAGCGCTTCCCCGATCTGCCGGTCATCCTGATCTCGGGCAGTATCGGCGAGGAAGAGGCGGTGGAGATGCTCAAGCTGGGGGCTTGGGACTTCGTCCTCAAGGGCAATCTCGCCCGGCTGGTGTCGTCCATTCAACGCGCCCTGACCGAAGTGTCGGAGCGCCGGGCCCTGCGCCGGGCCGAGGAAGGGCTGCGCCTCAGCGAGGAGCGGTTTCAACTGGCCATGTGCGGCGCCAATGACGGATTGTGGGACTGGGACCTCAAATCCAATCAGGTCTATTTCTCGCCCCGCTGGAAGGCCATGCTCGGCTATGGCGAGGCGGAACTGCAGGCCTCGCCGTTCACCTGGGTCAACCTGCTGCACCCCGATGACCGCCTGCCGACGCAAAAGCGCATGGGAGATTTCCTCAAGGGCGAGGAAGACCGCATCGAGCTTGAATTCCGCATGCGGCACAAGGACGGCAGCGACCGTTGCATCCGGGCGCCGGCCTTCCTGACCCGCGACGCCCAGGGCCGGCCGGAGCGTCTGGTCGGCACCCATGTGGACGTCACGGAATTGCGGCGGAACGAGGCCAGCCTGCGGCAGGCGGCCGCCGTCTTCACGACGACCCTGGAGGCGGTATTCGTCACCGATTCCGCCGGTATCATTCTCGCCGTCAATCCGGCCTTCTCGCTGATTTCCGAGTACCCCGAGGCCGAAATGGTGTCGCAGCCCCTGTCCCTGCTGCAATCGGGCCGTGACGACCCCGCCCTTTATCCCGCCATCTGGCGGGAGGTGGAGGCCAGCGGCGCATGGCAGGGCGAAGTGTCCTGCCGCCGCCGGGGCGGCGACGTGTTTCCCGCCTGGATGAGCATCGCCCTGGTGGGGGCCGCGACCAGCGAAGCGGTGAACTATGTGGGAGTGTTCACCGATCTGTCGCGTCTCAAGCAATCGGAGGCCATGCTCCAGCATCTGGCCCATCACGATCCCCTGACCGACCTTCCCAACCGCACCTTGCTGCATCTGCGGCTGGAGCACGTGCTGGATCGGGCGCGCCGCGACGAAAAGCGCTGCGCCGTCCTGCTTCTCGACCTGGATCATTTCAGGGTGGTCAATGAAAGCCTGGGGCACGGCGCGGGCGACGAGGTGCTGCAGATCGCCGTCAACCGGCTGCGCGACCGGGCGCGGCAGGCCGACACCCTGGCCCGCCACGGCGGCGACGAATTCGTCGTGGTGCTGGAGGACGTCCCCTATGCCGACGACGCCGCCACCGTCGCAGGAAGCATGATCGAGCATCTGGCCGCGCCCTGCCGCCTCAATAACGGTCAGGAAATCTGCATCGGCGCCAGCGTGGGCATCAGCCTGTTTCCCGACGACGGAGACAGCGCCGAGCAACTGATCCAGCATGCCGGTTCCGCCGTGAGCCAGGCCAAGGGCGAGGGGCGCAATACCTATCGCTTCTATACCCGTTCGCTGACCGACGAAGCCCGCCGCCGCCTCGATATGGAGGCCGGGCTGAGGCGAGCCCTGGAGCAGGGCGAGTTCATCCTGCATTACCAGCCCCTGGTCTCGCTGACCGACCTGCGGGTCGAGGGGGTGGAGGCCCTGGTGCGCTGGCAGCCGCCGGGGATGGAGCTTATTCCCCCCTACCAGTTCATTTCGCTGGCCGAGGAAACCGGGTTGATCATTCCCCTGGGCGACTGGGTCCTGCGCGAGGCCTGTGGCCAGATGAAGCGCTGGCTCGACCAGGGGCTGCGGATCGACAAGGTGGCGGTCAATCTGTCGCCGCAGCAATTCCGCCTCGCCAATCTGAAGGAAAGAGTCCGCGATATCCTGCAGGAAAGCGGGCTGCCGCCGCCCTGCCTCGAACTGGAACTGACCGAAAGCACCATCATGGCGCGCGGCGACGCCGCCGAAGGCCAGATGGCCGGCTTGAAGAACCAGGGCATCCAGCTGGCCATCGACGATTTCGGCACCGGCTATTCCTCCTTGGCCAATCTGCGGCGCTTTCCTCTGGACAAGCTCAAGATCGACCAGAGCTTCGTCCGCGACATTCCCGCCGATCCCGCCGCCATGGAAATCACCGCCACCATCATCGCCATGGCCAAGAATCTGCGGCTGGCCGTGCTGGCCGAAGGGGTGGAGACCACGGCCCAGTTGGATTTCCTGACCGGGCGGGGCTGCGATTCCTGCCAGGGCTATCTGTACAGCCGCCCCCTGGCCGCCGATGCCTTCATGGAGTGGATGGGGGGCGGTGTCCGCAAATCGTGATCAGGATGGGGCGGAGGCCTGCGCCCTTGCCTCCGGCCGAGGCCAGGGACGCCGCCGTGCCATGCCGGACTATGGTTTGACGGCGTTGCGGCTTCGGGCCTAACCTCATGGGATGAAGCACGCCTGAAAGGGGACTTTCGTGGCGGAATCCCAGTCGAGCGTATCCGATGGCGCCGCCGTCAAGGCGGCCGGCGCGTCGGGCACCGTCACCAGTGTCGCGGGATCGGTCGTCGACGTCAGGTTCGCCCTCGACGCCCTGCCCGCCGTTTGGAACGCGCTGGAGGTCGAGCGCCCCGGTGCCCAGCCGCTGATCCTGGAAGTACAGCAGCATCTGGGCCGCGATACCGTGCGCACCGTGGCCATGCAGCCGACC
The DNA here is from genome assembly GCF_900184795.1 of Magnetospirillum sp. 15-1. Taxonomy (NCBI): domain Bacteria; kingdom Pseudomonadati; phylum Pseudomonadota; class Alphaproteobacteria; order Rhodospirillales; family Rhodospirillaceae; genus Magnetospirillum; species Magnetospirillum sp. 15-1. The sequence goes on from NZ_FXXN01000028.1 coordinate 875,863, forward strand.
AGCGGTCTGGCCCGAGGCGCCAAGGCCGTGGACACCGGCTCTCCCATCCGGGTTCCGGTGGGCGAGGCGGTGCTGGGCCGGCTGATGGACGTGGTGGGTCGTCCGCTGGACCGGAAGCCGGCCCTGCCGGACACGGTCCCGCGCTGGGCCATCCATCGCCCGGCTCCGACGCTGGTCCGCCAGGGCCGCGCCGACGAGGTGATGTGGACCGGCATCAAGGTGATCGACCTGCTGGCGCCGCTGCCCAAGGGCGGCAAGGCCGCCATGTTCGGCGGCGCGGGAGTGGGCAAGACCGTGCTGATCATGGAACTGATCCGCACCATGGTCGAGGCCTATGCCGGCATCTCGGTGTTCGCCGGAATCGGCGAACGCTCCCGCGAGGGGCACGAATTGCTGCTGGAGCTGGAGCAATCGGGAGTCCTGGCCCGCACCGCCCTGGTGTTCGGCCAGATGAACGAGCCGCCCGGCGCCCGCTGGCGGGTGGGCATGAGCGCCATGACCGTCGCCGAATATTTCCGCGACGAGCGGGGCGAGAACGTGCTGCTGCTCATGGACAACGTGTTCCGCTTCGTCCAGGCCGGGGCCGAGGTCTCGGGGCTGCTGGGGCGGCTGCCGTCGCGCATGGGCTACCAGCCGACCCTGGCCTCGGAGATCGCCGAGCTGGAGCAGCGCATCGCCTCGGCGGGCAACGCGGCCATCACCTCCATCCAGGCGGTCTACGTGCCGGCCGACGACTTCACCGATCCGGCGGTGGCCGAGACCTTTTCCCACCTGGACGCCTCCATCGTCCTGTCGCGCGAAATGGCGAGCGAGGGGCTCTACCCGGCCATCGATCCGCTGGTCTCGACCTCGGCCCTGCTCGATCCCCGGCTGATCGGGCCCGAGCACTACGCCACCGCCCAGGACGTCCGGCGGATCATCGCCCATTACCGCGAATTGCAGGAGGTCATCGCCCTGCTGGGCATCGACGAGCTGAGCCGTTCGGACCGGGCGGCCGTGAAGCGGGCGCGGCGGCTGCTGCGCTTCCTCACCCAGCCGTTCCAGGTCACCGAGGCGTTCACCGGCCGGCCCGGACGCACGGTGGGCATCGCCGAAACCCTGGCCGGCTGCCGCGTCATCCTGTCGGGCGAGGTGGACGAGTGGGCCGAAGGCGATTTTTACATGGTCGGCGGCTTCGACGAGGTCCGGGCGCACCACGCGGTGGAGGCGGCGCCATGAGACTGGTGGTGACCACGCCGCGCAACCTGATCCTGGATATCCGCGAAGTCCGCTCGGTGCGGGCCGAGGATGCCAGTGGCGGGTTCGGCATCCTGACCGGTCATGCCGACCTGCTGACCGTGCTGCCGCCCTCCATCCTGTCCTATCGCGACGAAGCGGACGCCGAGCACTATGTGGGGCTGGTCGGCGGGGTGCTGGTGGTCCGGGGCGGCGACGAGGTCCTGGTGGCCTCGCCGGAGGCCATGGTCGGTGACGACCTGGACGTCCTGGAGGCCATGATCATCGAATTCGCCAGCCGGGCGTCGGAGGAGGAGCAGCAGGTCCGGACCGATTCGAGCCGGCTGCACATCGCCGCCATCCGCCACATTCAAAGCTATATCGAGGCGGGCCGCGTCGGCGGCCCCGGAGGGATGCCATGACCGGCGACGGCAACCACAACCACGAACCCCTGCTGAACGGCCTGCGCCGCCGCCGCAAGCGCCAGCGGGACTGGGAGCGGACCGGCGAGCGCTCGCTGCTGCGCAGCCTCGGCGATGTCGGCGCCCTGGGCTGGCTGATCGTGGCGCCCATGCTGGGCGGGCTGGCCTTGGGCCGCTGGCTCGACGGCAAGGTGGGGGCCGGCGTCACCTTCACCGGAGGATTGCTGATGGCCGGCGCGGTCCTGGGCGGCTGGCTGGCATGGAGAAGGATGCATCAGGAATGACCGCCGACCTTCCCACCCTGCTGCCCATCCTTGGCGGCCTGATGGCCGGCGCCGCCTTGGGTGCCGCCTATGTCCGGCTGCTGAGCCTGAACGTGGCACTCTATGCCGGGGAGGGCTCCTGGCGCCGCGGTCTGGCCCTGCATGCCGGCCGGCTGGCGGTGATCGGCGGAGGAATGTGGGTGGCGGCGCAATCGGGAGCGGCGGTGTTGCTGGCGGTGCTCGGCGGCTTTCTGGCCGTCCGCACCCTGATGGTCCGAAAGGGGGCGCCATGATCGATCCCCTCGGTACCTCCGTGCTGTTCCACCTCGGCCCGGTGCCGGTGAGCGAGCCGGTGGTGACCACCTGGGGCATCATGGCGCTGCTGGTCGCGGTCTTCCATCTCGCCCGGCGGTCGGCACGGGGGCGGGATCTGGTCGAGATGCTGGTCGAGACGGTGGCGACCCAGATCGGCGACGCCATCCATGGCGATCCCCGGCCGTTCGTCCCGCTGATCGGCACGCTGTTCCTGTTCCTGCTGGTCGCCAACCTGTCGGGGGAACTACCCGGGGTACACGCCCCCACCGCCCGGCTGGAAACCGCCGCCGCCCTGGCGCTGACCGTGTTTTTCGCCGTTCACGTCTTCGGCGTCAGGCAACGGGGGCTGAGGGGCTATCTCGGCCACTACCTCAAGCCCACCCCATTGATGCTGCCCATGACCATCCTGTCCGAGCTGACCCGCACCCTGTCGCTGACCGTGCGGCTGTTCGGCAACATGATGAGCCACGAACTGATCATCGCCATCCTGCTGTCGCTGTCGGGACTGTTCGTGCCGGTTCCGCTGATGGTCCTGGGCGTGCTGATCGGTGCCATACAGGCCTACATCTTCGCCGTTCTCGCCACCGTGTTCCTGGGCGCCGCCGTGGGAACGGTGGAGGCTGGATAGAAAGGATTACGACCATGACCCTGGAAATGCTCAGCATCATCGGCGCGGTGGTGGCCGTCTGTGTCGGCGCCATCGTTCCGGCCCTGGCCGAGGGCCGCGCGGTCGTCGCCACCATGGAGGCGATCGCCCGTCAGCCCGAGGCCGCCGGCAATCTGTCGCGCACCCTGTTCGTCGGCCTGGCGATGATCGAGACCATGGCCATCTATTGTCTGGTCATCGCCCTGCTGCTGATCTACGCCAACCCCTTCATCCACCATTGATGCCATGCACGTCGACTGGTGGACATTGGGGCTGCAGACCGTCAACTTCCTGGCTCTGGTCTGGCTGCTGCGATACTTCCTCTACCGCCCGGCCATGGCGGCCATCGAGGCGCGCCGCGCCGCGCTGCACCGCGACCGCGAGGCGGCCGGACAGGCCCGTCTCGTCGCCGAGCGGGAGGCGGAGACCCAGCGCGCGCTGACCGCCGAGATCGATGCCGGCCGCCGGGCCATCATCGCCGGGGCCGAGGCCGAGGCCGCCGAGCGAAGCCGGAATCTGATGGCGGAAGCCCGCGGCGACGCCGACCGGATGCTGGAACGTTCCCGCGAGCGGATGGAGGCCGAGCGCCGGGAGGCCGCGCAGACGCTGCGTCGCGAGGCCGCCCGCTTGGCGGTGTCCATGGCCGGCGGCCTGTTGGGCAACGGTCCGAAGCCATCGGCGGAGCCGTTCCTGGAGATACTTGAAGCCGGACTGGGCGAGCCGCGCCGGTCGGCCGAGGTGGAAATCGCCTGCGCGCCGCCCCTCGACCCCGCCGCCGAGGCATCGTGGCGCGCGCGGCTGGAGCGGCGCTTTCCCGGTGCCGCCATGGTCTTTCGCCACGATCCCGCCCTGCTGGCCGGGGCACGGCTGACGGCGGACGGCGTGGAGACGGAGGCCAGTTGGCGGGACGCCCTGGTTCGGGCTGAAAAGGATCTGGTTGATCATGCCCAATCTGGTTGACGATCTCGTCCGGTGGACGGCCGGGCTGCCCGCCCGGCTCGACACGCTGCAGGTGGAGCTTCGCCGCGAGGCGGTGGGGCGGATCATCTCGTTGGGGGACGGGGTGGCGAGCATCGCCGGTCTGCCCGAGGCCGGTCAGGACGAGTTGCTGATACTGGGCGATGGTGTTGCCGGCATGGCCGTCACCCTGGACGAGGATGTGGTCGGCGCCGTGCTGCTGGGCGACTGGGCCGGGCTGTCCGCCGGCGCCCCCGTGCGCGGCACCGGTCAGGTCGTCCGGGTTCCGGTGGGCGAGGCGCTGCTGGGCCGTGTGGTCGATTCCCTGGGGCGCCCGCTGGATGGCGACCGCCCGCTGCCGGTGTCGGAATATTGGCCCATCGAGCGCCCGGCGCCCGGCATCGTCGACCGTGCCCTGATCTCACAGCCGCTGGCCACCGGCATCACGGTGATCGACGCCATGATACCCGTGGGGCGCGGCCAGCGGGAACTGATCATCGGCGATCGCAAGACCGGCAAGACGGCGGTGGCGGTGGACGCCATGGTCAATCAGCGCGACAGCGACGTCATCTGCATCTATGCCGCCATCAGCCAGAAATCCTCGTCGGTCAACCGGGTGGTGGATGCCATCCGGGCCCGCGGCGCCCCCGACCGGACCATCGTGGTGGTCGCCGAGCCGGACCAGCCGCCGGGACTGGCCTGGCTGACCCCTTACGCCGCCTGCACCATGGCCGAGTACTTCGCCGAGCAGGGACGCCACGTGCTGGTGGTCTATGACGACCTGACCAAGCACGCCGCCGTTCATCGCCAATTGTCGCTGCTGCTGCGCCGCCCGCCGGGACGCGAAGCCTATCCCGGCGACGTGTTCTACCTCCACTCACGCCTGCTGGAGCGGGCCGCCAAGCTGTCGGCCGAGCGTGGCGGCGGGTCGCTGACCGCCCTGCCCATCGCCGAGACCCAGGCGGGCAATCTCAGCGCCTATATCCCCACCAATCTGATTTCCATCACCGATGGTCAGATCTACCTGGAGCCCAAGCTGTTCTATGAAGGTCAGCGGCCGGCGGTGAATGTGGGCCTGTCGGTGTCCAGGGTCGGCGGCAAGACCCAGGCTCCGGCGTTGAAGGCGCTGTCCGAGAGCCTGCGGCTGGAATACGCCCAGTTCCTGGAACTGGAGGTGTTCACCCGCTTCGGCGGCATGATCGACGAGCGCACCCGGCGCATCGTCGAGCATGGGCGGCGCATCCGCGCCATGCTGATCCAGCGACCGCTGGAACCCCTGCCGCTGAGCGAGCAGGTGGCGGGGTTGCTGGCCCTGGCCGACGGCCGGCTCGACCCGCTGCCCATGGAGGCGGTGGAACGGTTCAAGGCCGGGCTGGGACCGCGTCTGGCCGCCGACCTGGGGGAACTGACGCTGCGGCTGGACGCGGACGGCGTGCTGTCCGACGACGGCCGCGCCGAGATGCGGACGGTGGTCGAGGGGCTGCTGCGCGACCTGGGGGGCTGATCATGGAGCGGCTGGAGATCGTCCAGGCCCGTCTGCACAGTATCCGGCAATTGCTGGATGTGGTCGGCGCCATGCGGGCCATGGCGGCGGCCCGCATGCAGCAGGCCATGGCGGCCCTGCCCGGGGCGCGGGCCTATGCCGGCATCATGGCCGAGGCCATGGCCGATGCGCTGCTGCTGGCCGACGAGACGCCCAGGCCCGACGACGGCCCGCTGGCGGTTCTGGTGTTCACCACCGAGCATGGCTTCGTCGGCGCCTTCAACGAGGCGTTGCTGGACGAGGCGCGCCGTCGCCGTCCCGCCCATTTGTTCGTGACCGGTGCGCGGGGCGTCCTGGCGGCCGAGGAGGCGGGTGTGCCGCCCGGCTGGTCCCTGCCCATGACCGGGCGGGTCGACGGTACCGTCACGGTGGGGCGCCGTCTGGCGGAACGGCTCTATCCCGCCTTCGTTCGGGGCGACTTCACCCGGCTCGACATGATCCACGGCGGCGTGGCCGAGGGCGGCCGGTGGCGCATCGAGACCGCCACCGTGCTGCCGCTGGACCGCTCGGTCCTGCCCGCCGCCCGCTACCGGCCGTTTTCGCCGCTGCACACCCTGCCGCCGGCCCAGTTGCTGACCGAGCTTTCGGCCCAGCATCTGCTCGCCATCCTGGTCTGCGCCGCCACCGAGGCCCTGGCCGCCGAGAATGCCGCCCGTCTGGCCGCCACCACCGGAGCCCACGACAATATCGAGCGGCGCCTGGACGGGCTTCGCCTCGAAGAACAGCTCTTGCGCCAGGACGCCATAACCACCGAGATTCTGGATGTGATTACCGGAGCCGAGATGCTCCTCCATCCCCGAAGGGCTCACCCATGACCCAATTGGACGAGGATCTGCGCCGCAAGGAAAAGGCGGAGGAAGCCCGGTGGCGCTTCCGGCAGGAAAAGGCCTTCGAGATCATGGCCAAGCGCGACAAGCTGTTCGGCGTGTGGGCGGCGGGTTTGCTGGGATTGGCGGGTGACGGGGCCGCTGCTTACATCCGCGCGGTGATCGAGACGGGGGTTACCTTGGGGGATGACGCCATGCTCGGCAAGGTCGGGGGCGATCTGGCCGCCGCCGGCGTCGCCCAGGATGCCGGGGCGCTGGCCGCCAGACTGGGGGAGTGCGAGGCGGCGGCGCAGGCCATCGTCGCCCAGGGGAATATGCCCTGAGGCCTCGCCGATCCATGTTTTCGCCTGAGTTGGTTTGAGGATAGTATCCCTTCGCATTCTGATGAAGTGGGGAAGACATGAAGACCAACGAAAACCTTGCCGAGGCCTTTGCCGGAGAAAGCCAGGCCAACCGGAAATACCTCGCCTATGCCGAGGCGGCGGCCAAGGACGGCCTGCCCGAAATCGCCAAGCTGTTCCGGGCCGTCGCGGCGGCGGAAACCATCCATGCCCACGCCCACCTCCGCGCCATGGGCGGGATCAAGGCGACGGCCGAGAACCTCCGGGCCGCCATTTCCGGCGAGAAGCACGAGTTCGAGGAGATGTATCCGGCCTTCGTCGCCACCGCCGAGGCCGAGGGCGCCAGGGTCGCGCTGCTGTCCATGCGGCACGCCATGGAGGTGGAAAAGACCCACCACGGCCTGTTCGTCGACGCCCTGGCCGCCATCGAGGCCGGCCATGATCTGGCCGGCGGCAGCATCCATGTCTGCGCCATCTGCGGACATACGGTGATCGGCGAGGTCCCGGACCAGTGCCCGGTTTGCCACGCCAAGGCCGGGAAGTTCTCAGAAATCGCCTGATTTCCCCCTGCCGCCTCCGGGACGTGTCTCGGAGGCGGTCTTGGTGGGGCGGGCGACGGTCGCGCTTGGTCCTGGTGTGCTATCCTGGCCCCTTATCGCACCCGGACAGCGAGGCTTTCCATGACCGACCGCCCCCTTCTCGTCTACAGCGATGCCCTGTTGCGGCGGATTCTGGCCGACACGCGGACCATCGCCATGGTGGGGGCCAGCACCAACTGGAACCGCCCCAGCTACTTCGTCATGAAGTACCTGCAGGCCAAGGGCTATCGGGTGATTCCGGTCAATCCGGCCGCCGCCGGGCAACAGATCCTGGGCGAGACGGTGCGGGCCAGCCTGTCCGAAATCACCGAGCCGGTGGATATGGTCGACGTCTTCCGCCGCGCCGATCAGGTGGGGCCGGTGGTCGATGAAGCCGTCGCCCTGGGCGCCAAGGTGCTGTGGATGCAGTTGGGAGTGCGCAACGACGAGGCCGCCGCCCGTGCCGAGGCGGCCGGGCTCCAGGTGGTGATGGACCGCTGCCCCAAGATCGAGTTCGGCCGGCTGGGCGGCGAGTTGGGGTGGAGCGGCGTCAATACCGGCCTGATCCGCAATCAGGCTCCCGAGGCGCCGCGCGCCCGCGGCCACAAGGAACGGGCCATGCCGCCGCGTAACCAGAGCTATGGCTTCGAGACCAGGGCGATCCATGCCGGCGCGGCGCCCGATCCGGCGACGGGGGCGCGCATCACCCCCATCTACCAGACCTCGTCCTATGTGTTCGAGGATGCCGAGCAGGCGGCGTCGCTGTTCAATCTGCACACCTTCGGCAACATTTATTCGCGGCTGACCAACCCCACCGTCTCGGTGCTGGAGGAGCGGGTGGCGACGCTGGAGGGGGGCCGCGCCGCCGTGGCCGCCGCCTCGGGCCATGCCGGGCAGTTCCTGACCTTCTTCACCCTGCTGGAGCCGGGCGACGAGTTCCTGGCGTCGCGCAATCTCTATGGCGGCTCGCTGACCCAGTTCGGCCTGTCGTTCCGCAAACTGGGCTGGACCTGCCATTTCGTCGACCCCAACGACCCCGATAATTTCAGGAAGGCGCTGACGCCCAGGTGCAAGGCCATCTTCGTGGAAAGCCTGGCCAATCCCGGCGGCATCATCGTGGATATCGAAGCCATCGCGGCAGTGGCGCACGAGGCCGGCATCCCGCTGGTGGTCGACAACACCCTGGCGACGCCCTATCTCTGCCGGCCGTTCGAGTGGGGGGCGGACATCGTCTGCCACTCCACCACCAAGTTCCTGGCCGGCCACGGCAACTCGCTGGGCGGCGTGGTGGTGGAATCGGGACGCTTCGACTGGGCGCAGAACGACAAGTTCCCGTCCATGACCAAGCCCGAGCCGGCCTATCACGGTCTGACCTTCTACGAGACCTTCGGCGATTTCGGCTTCACCACCAAGGCCCGCGCCGTGGCGCTTCGCGATTTCGGCCCCGCCATGGCGCCCATGAACGCCTTCCTGACCATCACCGGCATCGAGACCCTGCCGCTCAGGATGGAGCGCCACGTGGACAATGCCCGCAAGGTGGCCGAGTTCCTGGAAGGCCATCCCAAGGTGGCCTGGGTGTCTTATGCCGGGCTGAAATCCAGCCCCTACCATGCCCTGGCGGCCAAGTACCTGCCCAAGGGCGCCGGCTCGGTCTTCACCTTCGGGGTCAAGGGCGGCTACGAGGCCGGGATCAAGATGGTGGAGGGCGTGCGGCTGTTCTCCCATCTCGCCAATGTGGGCGATACCCGCTCGCTGATCCTCCATCCGGCCTCCACCACCCACCGCCAGCTCAGCGACGAGCAGCGGATGGCGGCGGGCGCCGGGCCCGATGTGGTTCGCCTGTCGGTGGGGCTGGAGACCGCCGATGATATCATTCGCGATCTGGATCAGGCTCTGTGCACGGTTTAAGTGGCCCTGGCTGATCGGCCAGGGGAGCTTTTCGGCATTGATGGCGGAGGTTGTAAGCTGATAACAAAAAGCAGCCCCCGCTTCGTCAGTCGCGGTCCGTCATCAAATCCCGGAACCAGGGGGCCGTCGATCATTACAGGGCGTCGTCCATGTCAGGGAAACATCTTCGCCAGATTTGCATTCTCCTGGCCGTCATCGGTCTGGCCGTGTGGGGTTATCGCAAATACGGTGGAGAGGTCGGCCCCGTCGGCGCGGCCAAGGCGGTGCCGGCGATACCCGTGGCGACCACCGCCGCCATCCTCGAGGACGTGCCGATCTCCCTCGACGGGCTAGGCACGGTTACCGCCGCCAACACGGTTACGGTCCGGACCCAGGTGGACGGGCAACTGCTCCAGGTGCTGTTCCGCGAAGGCCAGGACGTACAGGCGGGCGCCGTACTGGCTCAGATCGACCCGCGCTCCTATCAGGCGCAACTGGATCAGGCCATGGCCAAGAAGGCCCAGAACGAGGCGATGCTGGCCAATGCCCGGCGCGACCTCGGCCGTTACGGGGCCTTGCTGAAGAACGAATACGCCACTCGCCAGCAGGTCGACACCACCCAGGCGCTGGTCAATCAACTGGAAGCGGCGGTGAAGGCCGATCAGGCGGCCATCGAGAATTCCCGCGTGCTGCTGGGCTATACCACCATCCGTTCGCCCATCGACGGCCGGGCCGGCTTCCGCCAGATCGACCAGGGCAACGTCGTTCACGTCAACGACGCCACGCCCATGGTGGTGATCACCCAGATGCATCCGATCAACGTGGTCTTCACGCTGCCGCAAGACGTCCTGCCCGACGTGATCCGCGCCATGGCGGCCGCGCCGCTGGAGGTCACCACGGTCTCGCGCGACGGCCGGCAGGTGCTTGACGTGGGCCGGCTGGAACTGGTCGACAACCAGATCGACCAAAGTACCGGCACCATCCGGCTCAAGGCGGTGATGCCCAATCAGACGGGCCTGCTGTGGCCCGGCCAGTTCGTCAGCGCCCATCTGGTGCTGGGGGTCCGGCGTCAGGCGGTCACCGTGCCGGCGAACGCCATTCTGCGGGGGCAGCAGGGGGCCTATGCCTATGTGGTCGGCGCCGATTCCACCGTCGAGGCCCGGCCGCTGACCCTGGGGCGGGGTGATGAAAGCCGGGTGGTGGTGGTCGCCGGCCTCGCCGCGGGGGAGACCGTCGTTACCGACGGTCAGATGCGGCTGAAGAACGGCGCCAGGATCGAAGTCGGGGCGAGCGCCGCGAAATGAGCGTTTCCGCTCCATTCATCCGCCGCCCCATCGCCACCACCTTGTTGATGGCGGCCTTGCTGCTGGCCGGTCTGGTGGCCTTTCCGCTGCTGCCGGTGGCGCCGCTGCCGCAGGTGGATTTTCCCACCATCATCGTTACCACCAGCCTGCCCGGTGCCGATCCCCAGACCATGGCGTCGTCGGTGACCCAGCCGCTGGAGCGCCAGTTCTCGCAGATTCCCGGCGTGGCCCAGTTGACGTCCACCAGCGTCCTCGGCTCGTCGTCCATCACCTTGCAATTCGACCTGGAGCGCAATATCGACGCCGCCTCCCAGGACGTCCAGGCCGCCATCAACGCCGCCAGCGGCCAGTTGCCCAAGATTCTTCCCGGCCCGCCCACCTATCGCAAGGTCAACCCGGCCGATACCCCCATCCTGATCATCGCCGTCAATTCCGACACCCTGCCGCTGATCACCGTCGACGACTACGCCGATACGGTGCTGGCCCAGCAGATCAGCCGCATATCCGGGGTGGGACAGGTCTCCATCGGCGGCGAGCAGAAGCCGGCCATCCGGGTGCAGATCGATCCCGGCAAGATCGCCGCCCTGGGGATCGGGCTGGAGGAACTGCGCGGCACCATCGCCAGCGTCACCGCCAATTCGCCCAAGGGCAGCCTGGACGGCGAGCGGCGCAACCTGACCATCTACGCCAACGACCAGTTGACCACCGCCGCACCCTGGGGGCGGGTGATCGTCGCCTACAAGAACGGCTCGCCGGTTCGCATCGACGATATCGGCCGGGCGGTCGAAGGGCCGGAGAACGCCCGTCTGGCCGCCTGGGAGAACGGCAAGCGGGCGGTCTATCTGGTGGTCTACAAAATGCCGGGGGCCAACGTCATCGAGACGGTGGACCGGGTCAAGGCGGCGCTGCCGGTGCTGCAGGCGTCGATTCCCCCGGCCGTTCAGGTCAAGGTGGTGATCGACCGCACGACGACCATCCGTGCCTCGGTTCACGAGGTGGAATTCACCCTGGTGCTGACCATCGCCCTGGTGGTGATGGTGATCTTCCTGTTCCTGCGCAATCTGTGGGCCACCATCATTCCCGGCATCACCGTGCCGCTGGCGCTGGCCGGCACGGCCGGGCTGATGTATCTGGCTAATTTCAGCCTCGACAACCTGTCGCTGATGGCGCTCACCATCGCCGTGGGCTTCGTGGTCGACGACGCCATCGTCATGCTGGAAAACATCTACCGCCATCTCGAGGAGGGGATGTCGCCCATGGAGGCGGCCTTCGCCGGCGCCTCGGAGATCGGCTTCACCATCATTTCCATCAGCGTGTCGCTGATCGCGGTGTTCATTCCGCTGCTGCTGATGTCGGGGGTGGTCGGCCGGCTGCTGCGCGAGTTCGCCCTGACCGTGTCCATGGCCATCGTGGTGTCCATCGTGGTGTCGCTGACCTTGACCCCCATGATGTGCGCGCGGGTTCTGCATGACGAGCACACCGCCAGCCATGGCCGCCTCTACTGGCTGTTCGAGCGCGGCTTTGAGGCCCTGATCGGCGCCTATGCCAGGGGGCTGGACTGGGTTCTGCGCCACCAGCGTCTGACCATGGCCAGCTTCTTCGCCACCCTGGTGGCCACCGGCCTGCTGTTCGCGGCCATCCCCAAGGGCTTCTTTCCGCAGCAGGATACCGGGGTGCTGTTCGGCATCTCCGACGCGGCCCAGGATATTTCGTTCGCCGAGATGTCCCGGCGCCAGCAGGCGCTGGGCGCCATTCTGTCGGCCGATCCCGACGTGGCCAACTGGACCGCCAGCATCGGCGCCCTGAGCGGCCAGACCCTGAACAACGGCCGCTTCTTCATGGCGCTGAAGCCGCGCGACCAGCGCACGTCCTCGGCCCAGCAGGTGATCGAGCGCCTGCGCCGCCAGGCGGGCCAGGTCAGCGGCGCCATGCTGTATCTGCAGGCGCCGCAGGACCTCAACGTCGGCGGGCGTCTGGCCCGTACCCAGTACCAGTACACCCTGCAAGATGCCGACCTGGACGAGTTGAACAACTGGGCGCCGCGAATGCTGGCCAAGCTGAGGGCCTTGCCCGAGCTTCAGGACGTGGCCTCGGACCAGCAGACCGACGGCGCCACCCTCAATCTGGTCATCGACCGCGATCAGGCCGCCCGTTTCGGCATCCAACCCCAGGTGATCGACGACACCCTCTACGACGCCTTCGGCCAACGTCAGGTGGCGCAGTACTTCACCCAGCTGAACAGCTATCACGTGGTGATGGAGGTGCTGCCCGAACTGCAGGGCTCGCCCGATACCCTGGACAAGATCTACCTGCGCTCGCCGGTGACCGGCGCGCAGGTGCCGCTGTCGGCCATCGCCCGGTTCGACACCGCCCCGGTCAGCCTGTTGGCGGTCAACCACCAGGGCCAGTTCCCGGCGGTGACCCTGTCGTTCAATCTGCGGCCCGGAGTGGCGCTGGGACAGGCGGTCGAGGCCATCAAGAAGGCCGAGGCGGAGATGGCCAAGCCGCTCACCCTGATCGCCACCTTCCAGGGGACCGCCCAGGTCTTTCAGCAATCCCTGGCGTCACAGCCCTATCTGATCCTCGCGGCGCTGATCTCGGTCTACATCATTCTCGGCATTCTCTACGAAAGCTTCGTCCACCCGCTGACCATCCTGTCGACCCTGCCGTCGGCGGGGGCGGGGGCGCTGCTGTTCCTGATGGCCTTTGGTCACGACATGTCGCTGATCGCCCTGATCGGCATTCTCCTGCTGATCGGTATCGTCAAGAAGAACGGCATCATGATCGTCGACTTCGCCATCGCCGCCCAGCGTGAGCGCGGCGCGACGCCAATGGAGGCCATTCGCGAGGCCTCGCTCAAGCGCTTCCGGCCGATCATGATGACCACCTTCGCCGCCATGCTGGGTGGATTGCCGCTGATGCTCGGGGCGGGAACCGGCTCGGAGCTTCGCCAGCCCCTGGGTGTGGCCATGGTCGGAGGATTGCTGGTCAGCCAGATGCTGACGCTGTTCACCACGCCGGTCATCTATCTGGCGTTCGAGCGGCTGCGCCATGGCAGCGGCGATGGCCGGCGAAGCAAGCCGGAGCCGATCAAGCTGGTCGCCGAATAGGTCCGGCCCGGTCAGCCGCCGTCGATGGCGACGCAATTGGTGCGTCCCTGCATGGCGCAGTCCTGAAGCCGTCCAAGCTCTCTCAGCTTATGGGCCAGCAGCAATCCCGCCACCACCAGGATCGCGGCGATGGCGAGGCCGGTCAGGGCCGAGGCGCGTGACGGGGGCGTATGGTCGTTGTCCGTGGTCATGGCCGGTTTCAATATCCCGAACTCGGGAATATTGCCAGTTCCCGCGTGATCCGCGGCGGCCCCTCTTGCCGCCCAATAAATCTATAAAAATAGTAGAAATAAGATTGATTCCGTGCCCATGGCTGTCTAATATGGTTTCACCCCAAGCGGCGAGGTGACGCACCATGACCCATTCCCTCCGCTCCAAGAAACTCCATGATCCCTGGCGCCACGGCGAGCCCCGGCTGGTCGATGTGATGGAAGACCCCATCATCCATGCCCTGATGGCGCGGGACGGGCTGATTCCCGACGAGGTCTGGCCGCTGATGCTGGAGGCGCGCTCGCGCTTGGGAGTCCGTCTTTGCCGGGTGATGGCCGTGGCGGCGTGATCATCTCGCGGAAAATCCGATCTTTCCCGCCAGTCTATTGATTCGGCGAGGAAGCGGGGAGCCTCAGGCTCCCCGCCCTCCATGTCCCGACTGGAAGCGCCGCAGGGCGTTCACCAGGGCGTCCAGATCCTCGAAGGTGTTGTAGAAGGCCAGTGACGGCCGCACCGTCGCCTCCACGCCGAAGCGGCGCAGGATGGGCTGGGCGCAATGGTGGCCCGAGCGTACGGCGATTCCTTCGGAATTCAGGGCCTTGCCGATATCCTCGGTGCGGCAGCCGTCGATGACGAAGGACAGTACCCCGGCCTTTTCCCTGGCGGTGCCGATCAGGCGCAGGCCGGGAATGGTCAGCAGCCCCTGGGTGCCGTAATCCAGCAATTGGTGCTCCCAGGCGTCGATGATGTGCAGGCCGATGGCTTCCACGTAATCGATGGCCGCTCCCAGCCCCACCGCGTCGGCGATGTTGCCGGTTCCAGCCTCGAAACGGGCCGGGGCGGGCTGGAATACCGTCTTTTCGAAGGTGACGTCGGCGATCATGTTGCCGCCGCCCTGCCAGGGCGGCATCTGGTCCAGCACGGCTTTTCTGCCATACACGGCGCCGATGCCGGTGGGGGCGAACACCTTGTGGCCGGAAAAGACATAGAAGTCGCAGCCCAGCGCCTGGACGTCGACGGCCATGTGCGACACCGCCTGAGCGCCATCCACCAGCACGGTGGCGCCATGGCGATGGGCCATGGCGGTCATCTCGGCGGCCGGCGTAATGGTGCCGAGCGCGTTGGACACCTGGGTCAGCGACACCAGCCGGGTCCTGGGGTTCAAGAGCTTCTCGTATTCCTCCAGGATGATCTGGCCCGAATCGTCCACCGGGGCGACGCGCAGTTTGGCCCCCACCCTGGCGGCCAGTTGTTGCCAGGGAACGATATTGGCGTGGTGCTCCAGCCAGGTGACGACGATCTCGTCACCTTCCCTGACGTTGCGCTCGCCCCAGGCCTTGGCGATCAGATTGATGCCTTCGGTGGCGCCCCGGACGAAGACGATCTCCTCGGTGGAGCCGGCATTGAGAAAGCGCCGGGTCTTTTCGCGGGCCGCCTCGTAGGCGTCGGTGGAGCGGGCCGCCAGGGTATGGGCGGCGCGGTGGATGTTGGAATTCTCGAACTCGTAATAGCGTTTCAGGCGCTCGATCACCTGGCGGGGTTTCTGGGTGGTGGCGGCGTTGTCGAGCCAGATCAGCGGCTTGCCGTGCACCTGCTGGTTCAAGATGGGAAAATCGCGCCTGACCGTGTGAGCGTCGAAGGCGCCGCCATGGGCGCCGGTGCCCCTGAGATCGGGGATCAGCTCCGGGCGCAGTTCGATGGCCAGGAGAGGTGAAGCCGGCAATGAAGGATCGGGGGGCAAGGGCGGCGGAGCCGGTTCCACCCCGTGCTCCGGCGGCACCAGCCGGACGATGCCGCCCAGCAGGTTGGCGACGTTGCCAAAATCCACTTCGGCCGGCGCCTCGACCGGCGGTAGCGAAGGCGGCGCCACGCCGATGGAGGGCTGCGAGTGGCCGGGCTGGGTGTTGAAGAGGGCGTTGGCCATCTGGGCGATCAGCCGGGCGTCGGGCGCGCCGGCGGAGCCTGTCGCCGGCTCGTCCCAGTCCCCGGCGGGCGGCGCCGCCGGGGTGGGAGAAGACGGCAGATCGAGGGAGAGCGGCTGGGTCATGCGAACTTCTTGTCGTAATCGAAGTAGTGGTCGACCTCGACGTCTTCGAGCACCGCCAGCGCGTCCTCGGTGAGCACGGCGGCCGAGCAATAGAGCGAGATCAGGTACGACGCGATGGCCTTGCGGTTGATGCCCATGAAGCGCACCGACAAGGACGGCGCCACCTCGCCGGGAACACCCGGCTGGAACAGGCCGACCACGCCCTGCCTTTTCTCGCCGGTGCGGACCAGCAGGATGTTGGTCTTGCCGTTTTTCTTGCCCTCGGCGGTGATGGTCAGCTTGTCGCTGGGCACCAAAGGCAGGCCGCGCCAGGTGAGGAAATTGGTGCCGAAAAGGCTGACGGTGGGCGGCGGCACGCCGCGCTTGGTGCATTCGCGCCCGAACGCCGCGATGGCCTTGGGGTGGGCCAGGAAGAAGGACGGCTCCTTCCACACCTTGCTGATCAATTCGTCGAGATCGTCGGGGGTGGGGGCGCCCTTGCGGGTCTTGATGCGCTGGCTCTTGGCGGTGTTGGTCAGCAGGCCGTATTCGGCGTTGTTGATCAGTTCGTATTCCTGCTTCTCCTTCACCTTCTCGATCAACAGGCGCAACTGCTCCTGAATCTGATCGATGGGGTGGGAATAGAGGTCCGAGACGCGGGTCTGGACATCCAGCACGGTGGTTACCGCGTTCAGCGAGTACTCGCGCGGGTTTTCTTCGTAGGGAACGAAGCTTTCGGGCAGGTCGGCGTCGTTGCGCGGGCTGCACTTGACGTCGGCGGAGGCCTCGGCGCCGCTTTCCTTGACCCGGTTCAGGCGGTAGATGCCGGCCTCGACCGGCGTCCAGGGCAGGAACGACACCAGCCATCTGGGGGTGATGCCCGACCACTGGGCGCGGGTCTTGGTGGCGTTGGCAAGCTGGCGGGCCGCCTGCTCGTTCAGGGTGCGGCGCACCTCGATATCCTCGGACATGCATTCTTCTCCTTGTTGAAAAATCAGTGGGCGGCGACCGATTCCAGCGCCTGCAGCACGGCGGCGATGCCGGTGCTGCGGAGCGGCCGGAACGGCTTTTGGAAACGGCGGCACAGGCCTTTGACCTTGCTCTGCGCCTGATGGCTGACGCAGCCCACCGGGAACAGCACGGCGTCGGCCCGTTCCAGCTGGTTGGCCAGCTTGGTCATGCTTTGCTCGACACCGCCGTCGTGGTGGACGAAGCCGCCGCCGCGCTCCTCGACCATGCGGCGCAGATGGGCCACGTGCTGGTGGCGGCCGCCCACGTAGAGGATCAGGCGGCCGGAAAGATCGATGGCATCGGTGGCTGGAGTGCTCATGGGTCTGCTCCTCGCGCTCAGATGGAATAGTCGAACGACTCGTAGGACAGCGCCTTCAGGATCTCCTCCTTGGTGCGCAGGGCCTCGGGGTCGTTGGTGGTGCGGATGGTGCGGGCCGGGATGCCGGCCACGGTGGAGTGGGGTTCGACGGCCCGCAGCACCACCGAGCCGGCGGCGATGCGGGAGTAGGCGCCGATCTCGATATTGCCGAGGATCTTGGCTCCGGCGCCGATGATGGCGCCCTGGCGGACCTTGGGGTGACGGTCGCCGCTTTCCTTGCCGGTGCCGCCCAGAGTGACGTTCTGCAACAGCGATACGTCGTCGTCGATCACCGCCGTCTCGCCCACCACCAGTCCGGTGGCGTGATCGAGGAAGATGCCCTTGCCGAAGCGGGCCGCCGGATGGATGTCGGTCTGGAAGACGTCGGACGAGCGGCTTTGCAGATACAGCGCGACGTCGCGCTCGCCATTGCCCCATAGCCAGTGGGCGAGGCGGTGGGTTTGTACCGCGTGGAAGCCCTTGAAGTAGAGGAACGGCTCGATAAACCGCCGGGTGGCCGGGTCGCGGTCCAGCACGGCGGCGATGTCGGCCCTGAGCGCCAGGCCAAGGCCGGGATCGGCCAGGGCGGCGCGGGCGAAGGTCTCGGTCAGCAGGGGCAGCGTCACCACCTCGTTCTTCAGACGTTGCGAGATGCGGAAGAACACCGCCGCCTCGAACGAGGGCTGCTCCAGGATGCAATCGATGAACAGCCGCCGCAGCATGGGGGCGCGGGCCAGGGCCTCTTCCGCTTCCTTGCGCAATTCCGCCCAGACGGTGTCGGCAAAACGGCCCAGATCGCTTTCTTGCCGGGCAATCAAGGCCAGATGGCCGTGGGGAGGTCGCGCCATGGTGTGTGCCCTTTGGTGTGGCTGTGTCCTGTCGAAACTCTTACATCATAAATCTACTAGATCAATAGAAAAATAGAGCGATACGATCCACAAGCCTCGGGTGGCGGCCTGAGGTGGCGATATAAGCATTTTATCTACTAGACTAATAGATAATGCGAGAGGGAGAATGGTTGTCCGGTACCCGTTTTCCGTGACGGTGGCCGGCTGTGTTGCGTTTGAGAGGAGAGACCGGAATGACCTTCGTGCGGCACAAGGATGGCTCTGGCATCAAGGTCGAGCAATTGGTCGCTCACTTCGAGGGGAAGGGCGGCGGCTCGTCGCTTCTGAAGCGGTGCGTCCATTTCGAGGATTGCGGCGCGGTGGGGCGTCATGGCGAACTGCGGCTGCGGTCGGCCTTCCAGCCGCTGTTTCTCGCCGCGACCATGGCGGCGGTGGCGCACGAGGCCTTGTTGCGGGTGCACGATGTCAAGATGCGGGCCGTTTCCCCCGAACAGGCCTTCAAGATCCCGAAGACGCCGGAGCAGATCGTCCATTTCGACCGCCTGTGCCGGACCATCCACGCCATCAATTTCGTGACCCAGGCCCAGCCCGACGCCGTCCTGTATCTGAACGTCGACGGCCGCCATCTCCTGAACGTTCACAACGGCACTCATGGCAGTTTCTTCGAGACCCTGCTGGGCTATTGCGGCCTGCGGCCGACTCAGGTGGTGCTGGAGATTCTGGAATCGCGCATCGGCGATCTGGACCGTCTGGTCGAGGCCATTGCCGCCTATCAGCGGCGTGGCTTCCGCGTCGCCATCGACGATTTCGGCTGCCGGCACTCCAATTTCGACCGGCTGTGGCGCCTGTCACCCGACATCGTCAAGCTGGACCGCAGCCTGATCGTCCAGTCCACCGTCAACCCACGGGCCCGGCAGATCCTGCCCAAGCTGGTGGATATCATCCACGATCTGGGGGCGCGGGTGGTGTGCGAGGGGATCGAAACCGTCGGACAGCATGCGCTGGCCGTGAATTCCGGTGTGGATATGCTGCAAGGTTATCTCTACGCCAAGCCGGCCCCTCACCTGCAATACCGCCCCCAATCCCAGATGGCGGCGTCATGACCGCCTCGACGCTTCGGGGGAGAGGGGGGGGGCTTATCAATATCCATTAAGTGATAGATACTAGGGTGTGGACGGAAGGGCTGGGCCGTGGATTTATGCGGCGCGACGGCCTTTCACATGGGATTTTCCGGCGAGAATATGTGTCGATTTCCCCTTGCCTGGAATGCCGTCTCGCTATATCCAGGCTGTAATCATATTAGATTGAATACAACGCTCTGATCAGAGGCTCGCCCATTCGGGCTTTCGGCGCATCCACCGTTATATAGATTGACACTATAACGGTGGGCGGCGCCGGAGCAGAGGAGCAAATGGAGGAAGAATTGAAGAGCACGTTCGCCGTCCTGGCCGCCTGCACCGCCCTGGTGCCCGTTTCCACCCTGGCTTCCGAGGTGTTCAGCCTGGGACAGGTCAACGCTTCCGCCTCGGCGATGGGCAGTACCGCCATGGGCGGCTCGACCGTCACCCAGGACGACATCCAGCAATTCAACCGTGAATCCCTGGACCGCGCCCTCGATCTGGTTCCCGGCGCCGCCATTTCCTACGGCGGCGTGCGCGGCGAGCGTACCGTCGCCATTCGCGGCTTTGACCGCTGGCGCGTTCCGCTCTACATCGACGGTATCCGTGTCTACCTGCCCGCCGACAACCGCATCGACTACAGTCTGTTCGGCACTGCCGATATCGCCGAAATCCAGGTTTCCAAGGGCTTCACCTCGGTGATCGACGGTCCCGGCGCCATGGGCGGCTCGGTCAATCTGGTCAGCCGCAAGGTGACCCAGCCGACCGAGCTGGACTTGCGTTTCGGCACGATGATGAACAACGGCGGCACCTTCAACGGCTTCCAGGCCGATGCCTTCGGCGGCGCCCGCCTGGGCGACTGGTACGTCCAGGGCTCGGCGTCGGAGAACCTGCGGACCTTCTTCAGCCTGTCCGACGACTATCGGGCCACCACCATGGAGAACGGCGGCAAGCGCGACCATTCCCGCCGCGAGAACATGAAGGTCAACGTCAAGGTGGGCTACGAGCCGTCGCCCTTCGACGAGTACAGCCTGAACATCATCAACCAGACGGGCAGCAAGGAGGTCCCCTTCAACGAGGTTCCCGGCGCCACCGCCCGCAACTGGACCTGGCCCGCCTGGGATAAGCAGAGCATCTACTGGATTTCCAAGACCGGCCTGGATGAGAAGGGCTCCTACATCAAGGTCAAGGCCTTCGCCGACCGCTTCTTCAACGAGATCGACACCTACGACAACGCCGATTTCACGTCGCTGAGCTCCACCAGCGCCAGCCGCAGCTACTACGAGGATTTCGCCACGGGCGCGACGGCCGAGGGCGCCTGGGCCATGTTCGACGGCCAGAACGTCTTCAAGACGGCGCTGCACTATCGCCATGACATCCACACCGAGTGGAACGACTATTTCCGCGGATCGCCTCCCACCGGCGCCACCGAGCCCCACCAGCGGCAACTGGAGGACACCTGGTCGCTGGCGGTCGAGAACACCTTCCATCCCACCAAGGATTGGGACGTGGTCCCCGGGGTCAGCTACGATTACCGCCACCTGATCAAGGCGCAGGATTTCATCCTGGGTAATACCGGCGGCACCAATATGTCCAACCGGCCCTACGCCTATCCGCGCGGCGATGCCCACGCGCTGAACCCGCAACTGGCCGTGGCCTATCGCTACGATGATGCGGGTTCGGTCCATGCCTCGGTGTCGCGCCGTACCCGCTTTCCCACCCTGTTCGAGCGCTTCAGCACCCGGTTCACCACCTTCCAGAACAATCCCACCCTGCGGCCGGAGAAGTCCAACAACCTGGAGGCGGGCGTCACGCAGACCATCGGTCACACCAAGCTGGGCGCCAACGTGTTCCAGAGTTGGCTGGAGGACACCATCACCTCGGTTCCCCTCACGACCTCGCTCAGTCAGAACCAGAACGTCGCCAAGGCCATTCACAAGGGCTTCGAACTGGAGATCAGCCACGCCGTCACCCCGGACCTGGAAATCGGTGCCAATTACGCCAACCTGCTGCGCACCGTTCCCGACAAATCGACCATCCTGGTCGATACCCCCCGCCACAAGGCCTTCGCCTACGCCAACTGGAAGCCGCTGGACGGATTGAGCGTGGTGCCCAGCGTCGAGATCGGCGGCGAGCGGCACCTCCAGAAGGCCAATCCCAGCACCATGTATTTCGACGGCGGCGAATACGTGGTGGCCAACCTCAAGGCGGGCTATCAGTTCACCGAGCAGGTCTACGCCGAGGCCGGCGCCAACAACCTGCTGGACGCCAATTACAAGATTTCCGACGGCTATCACGAGGAAGGGCGCAACTTCTTCGCCAACCTTCGGCTCAAGTTCTAGCCGGCGGTCATGGCGAGGCCGGCGCAATGGCCCGATCGCGAAAATCCCTGGCCGGCCGCGCTCTCGTTCAGCCTGCACGGGGCGGTGTTGGTGGCGGTGCTGGTCCTGGCCGCGCCGTCGCCCGTTCCGTCTCCTCTGCCTCCGGCGGTCATGGTCGAGTTGATCGGCATGGCCGGCGGCGGCGGCGCGGCTTCGCCGGCCGGCCGGTCGGCGGGAGGAGAGGCGGGCGAGGTTCTTTCGCCGGTAATTCCGGCCATGGCGCCCCAGCCGGTGGTACCGGTCGCGGAAGCCGCGGCCGTGCGTCCCGAGCGGACCTCGACCGTTCGACGGCCGAAGCGCCCGCCAGTTCCCCCCTCGCCAACCCAGGAGACGTCTTCCGCCGCCAAATCCGTCGCCTCCGAGGCGACAACGGGTGTCACCCCATCGGTGACGGCGGCGGGGGACGGCCAATCGGACGGGGCCGTGGAAAGTGGAGCCGTGGGAAGCGGCCGGGGCCAGGCTCGGACCGGAGATGGGGCGGGGAGCGCTCCCGATATGGATGCCTATCTGGCGGCCCTGCGCCGGGCTATCCAGCGCGGCCTGGTCTATCCGGCGGTGGCCCGGCGGCTGGGATTGGCCGGGCTGGTCCGGGTGCGCTTCCAGGTGCTGGCCGACGGCGGGGTCGATCCGGGCTCGCTGGTGGTAACCGGCGGCAGCGATGACGATATTCTGCGGCGGGGTGCGCTCGACACCATCCGCCGCCTGTCCACGTTTTCCCCACCGCCGGTGGGGAGCATCGGCGTCGAGGTGCCGGTGAGTTTCACACTGACCCAACGATAATCCATACGGGAGTTCCGTCATGAAGGCCCTTTTGCGCGCCACCCTTGCTCTTGCCCTCGGCGGCCTCGTCCCCTGGAGCGCCGCCCAGGCGGCCGATACGGTCCGCGTCTTCACCAGCTATCCCCAGGAGATGATGGACCGCTACGAGCAGGCCTTCACCAAGGCCAATCCCGACATCAAGCTGGACTTCCAGTGGGGCCACGGCGGTGACGCCATGGCCACCTTGCGCCAGCCCGACCAGGGCGGCGTGGACGTGCTGTGGTCGCCAGCCCTGAAGGCCTTTCCCGCCTTGGCCAAGGGCGGCGCCTTCCGCCCGCTGGGCGATACCGCCAAGGGGATCGCCACCAAGGTGGGCGGCATGCCTCTGACCGACGGCAAGGGGACCTATGCCGCCTTCGAACTGGCCGGCTACGGCTTCGCGGTGCGGCCCGACTACCTGAGGGGGCATGGCCTGCCGGTGCCCCGTGACTGGAGCGATCTGGCCAAGCCCGCCTATGCCGGGCACGTCATCTTGCCGGTACCGTCCTCCACCGGCTTCGCCCCGCCGATGATCGAGGTGATCCTGCAGCATCACGGCTGGGACAAGGGCTGGGCGCTGCTGGCCGAGATCGCCGCCAATGCCGAACTGCTGGATTCGGGCGGCGGTGTCGCCATGGTCAACGAACTGGCCGAGGGTACCAAGGGTATCGGCATGATCATCGATTTCTTCGTGCGCTCGGCCAAGGCCGACGGCAAGCCGGTGACCTTCGTCTATCCCGAGATCACCGCCTATGTCCCCGCCCATGTGGCGATCACCGCCCAGGCCCCCCACGCCAAGGCGGCGGAGACCTTCGTGCGCTTCGTGCTGTCCGACGAGGGCCAGGCCCTGCTGATGACCCCCGAGGTCATGCGCCTGCCGGTGCGGCCGTCGGCCTATGCCAAGGCACCCGCCGATTTCCCCCGGCCCTTCGAGGGCCGGGCGGCCGCCTTCGTGTTCGACCCGGCCAAGGGCACTGCCCGCCAGTTCGCCATGACGGCGCTGTTCGATGCCTTCATCACCACCCGCCATGCCCAGTTGCGCGACGGCTTCGCCGCCATCCGCAAGGCCGAGGCCACCGGGGACAAGGCCCGCGCCGAGGCGGCCCGCCGGCTGCTGACCGGCGTGCCGGCCACCGAAGCCGAAATCGGTGCTCCCACCCTCAATGCCGCCCTGGAGGACATGGAGTCCGAGGGTGCCAAGGCGGTCAAGGCCCGCTGGACCCAGGCGGTCGGCGCCACCACCGCCCAGGCCCTGGCGGCCCTGGCGAAATGAGGCGCTTTCTGCTGGCCGCCGGATTGTTGCTGGCCGCTCCCGCCACGGCGGGGGCGGAGGAGGCGCTGTCCGGCGGCGCCTTTACCGTGTTCGAAAGTGGGCGGGCGGCCTTCACCACCATGGCCCCCGCCTTGCCCGAGGCCCTGGTGCGGGACTTCGCCCGTGGCCGTACGGTGTTCAACCGGCCCTGGCTGGCGGCGCCGGCCCAGGACGAGCGCTTCATCGGGCTGGGGCCGCTGTTCAACCGCCTGTCCTGCGTTGCCTGCCATCCCCGTAATGGTGGCGGCTTCGCTCCCGAGACCGCCGCCGAGCCCATGCGCACCATGCTGGTCCGTCTGTCGGTGCCGGGCGAGGGCGAGCATGGCGGAGTGAGGCCCCATTCCGCCTATGGCGACCAGTTGAATGAGGACGGCATTCCCGGAGTACCGGGCGAGGGACGGGCGGTGATCCGCTGGCGGGAGCATGATGAGGTGCTGCCGGGCGGCGAGGCGGTGCGGCTGCGGCGTCCCCTGATTTCCTTCACGGGCCTGGCCTATGGCCCGCTGGGCAAGGATGCTTTGATCTCTCCCCGCATTGCCCCGCCGGTATTCGGTCTGGGCCTGCTGGCGGCGGTTCCCGAGGCCGACATCCTGGCCATCGCCGCCGAGAACGGCGGCCGCCCCAACCGGGTGTGGGATGCGGGCAACGGCCGGACGGTGCTGGGCCGCTTCGGCTGGAAGGCCAACCAGCCTTCGGTGCTGCAGCAACTGGCCGGGGCCATGCTGGGCGATCTCGGTGTCACCTCGCCGCTGTTCACCGGGCAGAATTGCACCGAGGCCCAGCCGGAGTGCCGGGCGGCCTTCGTGGCACCGCAGCCGGAACTGACCGCCGGGCAGTTGCTGGCGCTGGAAACCTATCACCTGGGCCTGGGCGTGCCGGCCCGGCGCGGCGTCGATGATCCCTCGGTCCGCCGTGGCGAGGCGCTGTTTGTCGCCGCCGGCTGCGCCTCCTGCCATCGCCCGACCCTGACGACCGGTTCCCACCCGTCGCTGGAGGACCTGGGCGGACAGGTGATCCATCCCTATACCGACCTGCTGCTCCACGACATGGGGGCGGATCTGGCCGATGGCCGCCCCGACTTCCTGGCGACGGGAAGCGAGTGGCGCACGCCACCCTTGTGGGGGCTGGGGCTGCGCCGGCTGGTTGACCCGCGCGCCGGTTTGCTGCATGACGGCCGGGCGCGTTCGCCGCTGGAGGCGGTTCTGTGGCATGGTGGCGCCGCCCGAGAGGCGGCGGCGGCCGTGCGCCGTCTGCCTTCCGACGACCGGCGGGCGCTGTTGCGGTTCCTCGACAGCCTGTAATCCCGGAGATAGCCGAGCATGTTCGATATTCAGGCGGTAAGGCAAAAGCTCGGTACCGCCTTTCCCGGGGTATTGGCGGCGGTGACGGTGGGAATCGCCGCCTCGTTCCTGTCGGACCATTACGGCGGCCCGACCATGCTGTACGCCTTGCTGCTGGGCATGGCCTTTCACTTCCTGTCCCAGGAGGGGCGCTGCGTCGAGGGGATCGGCATCGCGTCCCGCTCGGTCCTGAGGGTCGGGGTGGCCCTGCTGGGCATGCGCATCACCCTGGGCCAGATCGCCGAACTGGGGGGCGAAACCCCGGCCCTGATGGTCGGCGCGGTGGCGTTCACCACCCTGGTGGGTCTGCTGGCGGCCCGGCTGATGCGGCTTTCCGGGGCGTTCGGCGTGCTGACCGGCGGCGCGGTGGCGGTGTGCGGCGCCTCGGCGGCCCTGGCCATCGCAGCGGTGCTGCCCCGCCACGAGCATTCCGAGCGTGATACCATCTTCACGGTGATCGGGGTGACCACGCTCAGCACCCTGGCGATGATCGTCTATCCCCTGGTGGTCGGCGCCTTCGGCCTGGGCGAGACCGAGGCGGGCATCTTTCTGGGCGGCACCATCCACGATGTGGCGCAGGTGGTGGGGGCCGGCTACAGCGTCTCGGTCAAGACCGGCGACACGGCGACCTTCGTCAAGCTGTTGCGGGTGGCGCTGCTGCTGCCGGTGGTCATGGCGGTGTCGCTGGCCTTCGGGGGGCGCGGCGCCCAGGGGGAGAAGCCGCCGCTGTTGCCGCCGTTCCTGGTGGTTTTCGCCGTTCTGGTCGGCGTCAACAGCACCGGACTGGTGCCGCACGTCGCCACGGCGGCGATCAACGACCTGTCGCGCTGGTGCCTGGTCACCGCCATCGCCGGCCTGGGCATGAAGACCTCGCTCAAGGCCATGACCGAGCTGGGGCCGAAGCCGGTGCTTCTGCTGTTGGCGGAAACCGTGCTGATGGCGGCCCTGGTGATGGGGGTGCTGTTGGCTCAACGGGCGCTATAGCCCTGGACAACATAGCGAAAAATCAATAACTTATCCATCGTTCCCATTGACCTTTCCGGGGCGGGGGGCTACGCCATCAGGATGATCAACGAGGCGAGCTCATGGCGGACAAACCCGATCTTCGCGTCCAGGTACGCATTGTTCCCCTGATTGGCCCCGGCAAGATGGAATTGCTGGAGGCCATCGATCATCACGGCTCCATCTCGGCGGCGGCCCGGGTGCTGGGCATGGCCTATCCCAACGCCTGGAAGATGGTGGACAGCCTGAACCGCCATTTCCGCGAGCCCCTGGTCATCCGTGTCATGGGCGGGCGGCGGGGCGGCGGCGCCTCGCTGACCGAGACCGGGCGGGCGGTGTTGGGCATCTACCGTTCGGTGGAGGCCAAGGCGAAGATCATGTTCGCCGGCGATCTCGACGCGCTGAGCCACCTGCTGGCCCTGGATTCCGACTGGGACGCCTGTCCCGGTCTCGAGGACGGCATGGACTCGCCGGCCTGTCGCTCCAGGAAGCGCAAGCCCGCGCCCACTTGACGAAAATCATACCGGTGCCGTCGTCCAGCCCGTAATATCCGCCCGGCAATAGCGGGAGGGTGGCATGGCGGTCATTTGCCAGACCGGGCTCAATTGGGGAAGCGAGTGGCTGCTGCGGTATTCCGTCGGCCGCGACGATCCCGACATTCGCGCCCTGGCCTGCATCCTGACCCACCGCTGCTCTTGCGCCGAGACTCCCTATCGCCGCGCCCTGGGCCTTGATCCCGAGGAGATCGAGGCCATAACCACCCGCTATTTCCCGGCGGCCGAGGCGGCGGGGTGGCCCATGGGCGGCTGCTGGCGGCGGCATACCTCCGAGTTCAGTCCTCCGGGCGGCTTTTGCCGCGACATGGGGGGCGATGACGATCCGGCCCACGGCCGCTTCAGCCGCTCGCTGCTGGAGCAGGAGGAGCAGGATCTCTGCCGCCTGTTCCTCAACCACGCCACGGGAAAGGGTCTGTGGCCGGTGGTGTTCGCCCGCCTGATCGCACGGGCCTGCATGGAGCCCGAGCATCTGTGGATGAGCCTGGGCCTGGAGAACCGGGACCAGTTGACCGGCATCCTCGGGCGCCATTTCCCCGCGCTGATGGCCAAGAACGACCGCGACATGCGCTGGAAGAAGTTCTTCTACAAACTGCTGTGCGATATCGAGAAGGTGTGGACCTGCACCGCGTCCTCCTGCGAGATCTGCCCCCACCATTCGGAATGCTACGCGCCCGAGGTTTAGAGCTTTTCGCGCTTAAGTTGAATCTGAAAGTCGAAAAGCTCTTAAGCCCGAGCGGCGCTTGAGCCCTGAAAAGGCAAAGCTTTTTCGTATACACAGAATCCTGGAGTGCTTCAGCTTGAAGCTGATGCACTCCAGGCCGGGCTATTGTTCCGCGAGGTGTTTCAGGCGGGCGGCGTCGAGGCGGTGGATGCGCCAGTCCTCCTGCGGGACGAAGCCCAGGGCGCCGTAGAACCTGCGGGCCTGTCCGTTCCAGCTCAACACGTTGACGTCCAGGCGGCAGCAGCCCCGCGCCACGGCCAGCTTCGCCGCCTCGGCCAGCAACCGGCGGCCCAGTCCCTGGCCGCGCGCCGTTTCATCGACGAAAAGATCATGGACGATCATGGCCGGTGCCCCGGCCCAACTGGAATAGGTGTCCAGCAGGGTGACGATGCCGCAGGGCACTTGGCCGCAGACGGCCAGCAGCACATGCAGGCGGGGGTGGGGGCCGAAGCAGTCGCGGCGTACCGCCGCCTCGCTTAGGGAGACGACCGCCGAAGCATCCTCGAACCCGGCCAGACGCATGATCAGCCCGACGATGGTGGCGGCATCATCGGGGGCGGCCGGGCGAATGATGGTTCCGGTCATGCCGTCGCCGGCATGATGGTCACCTTTACGTCCACGGGCGGGGCGGAATAGGGGGCTGAGGTCACCAGGATGGAGGCTCCCGCCTCGGCATAGGCGCCGGCGTTGGCGGCGTTGATCCCACCGGCGGCGGCGATGGGGATGCCGCCGGGGCCGCCGAGGCGCTTTACCGCCGCCGCCGTCTGGGCGGGGGAGAACTTCTCCAACTGGATGACGTCGGCGCCGGCCTGGGCGGCGGCTTCCGCCTCGTCCGCGGAGGTGACCTCGACCACCACCTTTTTCTCCGGGCAGGTTGATTTGAGGCGGCGGACGGCTTCGGCCATGGAGCCTTCGCCCAGCAGGGTGCGATGCTCGGGGAACAGCAGCACCGAATCCGACAGGCCCAGGCGGTGAGGTATGGCGCCACCGGCGATGACCGCCTTGATGGCCACGGCCTTGGTGCCGGGGAAGGTCTTGCGGGTGCAGGCGACGATGACGTCGGGACGCATCGTGCGGGCGGCGTCGACGATGCGGGCGGCGGCGCTGGCGATACCCGAGGCGTATTCCACCAGGGTCTGGGCCACCTTCCAGCCGGCCAGCACTGCGTCCGCCGGGCCGGTGGCCGACAGCAGCAGGTCCCCGGCGGCGGCGCGGGTGCCGCTGGTCGCGGCGAGCGTCACGGTACAGCCCAGCCGGGTCAGGAGGCGCGCCGCTTCCTCGGTGGAGGAGGCGACCAGGGCGCCGCCCGCCCGGAACACCATGGTTGCGGCCCCGGCCCCCAGCCCCAGCGAGCGGGTGGTGAGGTCGCCATAGGGCAGGTCGTCGTGCACGAAGCGGTCAAGCTCTTCGTCGGTGATCCGGATCATCCCTTCTCTTCCGTTCCGTAGCATTCGCCGAAATCGGGGCAGGTGTCGCAGACCGGCGACTTGCAGACATAGACCCCCTCGGCCTGGCACATCTCGCGGTAAAAGAACTTCTTCCAGCGCATGCCCCGGACGTTGCGCGCCGCCACCGCCGGAAAATGGCGGAACAGCATGTCGGACAATTCCCTTCGATTTCTGAGGCCCAGGCTGACCCACAGATGCTCGGGCCGGAGCGAGCGCCGCGCCACGACATGGGCCAGCCAGTCCTCGGTCTCCGTCCCCCTGGCGCGGCCGTCCAGCAACAGGGCACGGTAATCGGGCTCCTCGATAGCATCCTCACCGGCGGTGGCGTCCGTCCCCACCAGATCATCCACGGCACAGGCGCCGGGGAAGGCCGCTTCCAGCAGGCGGTGGAGGGTGGGGCGGTCGAGCCCCAGGGCTTCGGTCAGCGGGGCCTCGCCCTCGGCCCGAGCGGCGGCGATGACCGAGGCCAGCACGTGGCGGTCGAGCGGGTCGAGGCTGCTTGCCGTCGCCATCAGGCGGTCATAGGTTTCAGTCATGTTTCCTTCGGCAATCACCCGTCGATGTTCTCTCGCCGATACTTCTGTTCGGCTTGGCGCAGCCAGGGCGGCACCTGACCCCGCATTCCATCACGTAGTGATTCCAAAGCCAACGCCACAGGTTCTCCCGCGAATTTTCGGATGGGAGTCACCTTGATCCGCGCCAGACCGAACTCGCCGTCGGAGCCGATTTCGGCCGCGAACAGCAACTGACATCCTTCCATGGCGGCGAGGCGGCAGGCCAGCTTGGAGTGATCGCCGTCCTGCCTGCCGGATGGGAAGGATACCAGATCGAGATAGCGGTACCCCTCCTCGTCGACTTCGTAGAGCATCAGGTGTCGCGCCCAGCCGAGATGGGCGTCGACACGGGTCAGATCCTGGGTGGCGATGGCGACCTTCATGACAGGCCCCTCCGCGTCCTAGTTGATCTTGAAGCCGTACTTGACGAACACGCCCTTGGCCTCGGGACCCTTGATGTAGTCCAGCAGCGCCTTGGCCGCCGGGGTCTCCTTGCCGGCGATCAGGGCGAAGGGATAGACGATGGGATCGTGCATGGTGTCGGGGAACACGCCGACCACCTTGACCTTCTTGGAAACCGCCGCGTCGGTGGCGTAGACCACGCCCAGCGGCACCTCGCCGCGCTCGACGAAGGCCAGGGCGGAGCGCACCGAATCGGTGGCGGCGATCTTGGTTTCAAGAGCCTTCCACTGTCCGGCCCGCTCCATGGCCTGCTTGAAATACAGGCCGACCGGAACGCTGTCGGGATTGCCGGTGGCGATGCGGCCGGCTCCCGCCAGGGCGGCGATGTCGGTCTTGGGCGTCAGCTCGACCTTGCCCTGCTTGGCATCGGCGGGGGCGACCAGCACCAGGGTGTTGCCCAGCAGGTTGAAGCGCGAGTCCAGGTTGATCAGCTTCTTGTCGGCCAGATAATCCATCCACTTCAAATCGGCGGAGGCGAAGACCTGGCCGGGGCCGCCCTGCTCCACCTGCTTGGCCAGGGCCGACGAGGCGGCATAGGAGGGAACCATCTTGTGGCCGGTCTTGGCGGTGAACTGGTCGCCGATCTCGTTGAGCGCGTTGGTCAGCGAGGCGGCGGCGAACACCACCACGTCCTCGGCATGGGCCTGAGCGGCGACGGCAACGGAAAGGGCGAGGCCGGCGACGGCCCCCAACAGGCGCTTCATCAGCATCGGTTCACTCCTGCATCGAATCGAAATGTAGGATTGGTATATAACGCTAAAGCCCTTCCGGCAACCCGGAATGGGCGGCGCGGATGATTTCCCGATGGCCGGGTCTGCAGGAAAAGTGGGATTCGGAATGCGTGGATCGAGGGGTTGCATAAATTGCATGGGAATGGTGCCGGTATTTACGAAGGCAATATAACGGCATTATATGGTGTTGTTGATGTTGAGTTAATGTGTGCGTTTCGTATCTAGACTTTATAGCGCCTGTTGTCGTCTTTATTCCTTATGGTAGTGTTGACGTGTTTCTTGTGATAAATAATGTGTTGGATGGATCGATGCTTTGTCGATCGTGAATTCAGTCGGAGATTTTTCCATGAAGCTCAGCGCGCGCAACAATCTGAAGGGCAAGGTCGTCGCCATCGACAAGGGCCAGATCGTCGCCAAGATCAAGGTCGACATCGGCGGCCAGACCATCACCTCCCTGGTCTCCAACGAAGCGGTGGACGACCTCGCCCTCAAGGTCGGCGACGATGTCCACGCGATCATCAAATCGTCGGAAGTGATCATCGGGAAGTAAGCCATCGCATCATTGGCTGGATCGGGCCCCGGCATGCCGGGGCCTTCGCTTTTTTGGCTGACGGCGGCGGTCCTTCGTCATATAGTTATAATACATGACGAGGGGTGATTTCGTGACGGACAGCAAGGTCGAAGCCATTTTGGCGCTCAGGGGCGGCAGCCGTTCGCCCGTCGGGCGCGACCGTATCGCGCTGCTGGAGGCGGTGGACAGCCAGGGCAGCATCACCAAGGCGGCCCAGGCGGTGGGGCTCAGCTACAAGGCGGCGTGGGATGCGCTCAACGCCGTCAACAATCTGCTGCCGCGCCCGGCCGTGGCGGCCCAGACCGGCGGCCGCAACGGCGGCGGCGCCGTGGTCACCGAGGACGGCAAGGCGCTGATCGCCGCCTTCCACCTGCTCGAGGAACGCCTGTCGCGCGCCGCCGCCCTGTTCGGCGAGGGCAGTACCCCCGTCGACCCGATCATCCTGCTCCGGAGTCTCGGCATGAAGACCAGCGCCCGCAACGCCTTTCGCTGCACCGTCACCGAAATCCGCCAGGGCAGCGTCAACGCCGAGGTGATCCTTCACCTGACCGACGCGCTGACCCTGGCCGCCACGGTGACCGAGGAAAGCCTGCGCGACCTCGGCATCGTCAAGGGGCAGGCCGTCACCGCCCTGGTGAAGGCGTCCTTCGTGATGTTGGCCACCGGCAAGGAAACGCCGACGGTGTCGGCGCGCAATCGCATCCCCGGCACCGTTGCCCATCGCGAGGACGGGCCGGTCAGCAGCGAGATCACCCTGGATATCGGCGGTGGCAAGGTCCTGACCGCCATGGTGACCCGTGATGGGGCCGACGAATTGGGGCTGCGGCCCGGCGCGGCGGCCTGGGCCCTGTTCAAGGCCTCCCACGTCATCCTGGCGGTGGAATAGACGGGGCGTGCCGCACCAGTACGGATTTCAGCGATCAACCACAAGAAAACATCGGGGAGCGAGCATCAGACGGGGATCTGGACATGGATTCAAATAGCGCTTCCGGTTTGTGCGGGGCCGTCGTCTACGGCGACGGCATCAATGCCAACGCCGTTCTTGAGTGTTTCGCCCGTGAGCAGGCGGCGCTTGGCTATCGCGTTCTCGGCCTGGTCCAGCGCCGGGCATCCGAGGACCGGCCGTGTGCCGGCGACGTCATCCTTTATGATCTTGCCGGCGACGAGAGCTATCTGGTCTCCCAGCGCCTGGGCGAGGGCTCGAGCTGCTGCAGCGTCGATCCCTCGGGCGTCGCCGAGGCCAGCATCGTGCTGCGCCGCGCCCTGGAAGCACCGCTGGACCTGCTGGTGGTCAACAAGTTCGGCAAGCTGGAGGCCGATGGCGGCGGTTTCCTGGCGGAAATCACGGTTGCCATCGCCGCCGGCGTTCCGGTTCTGACCTCCGTCCATCACCGTCATGCCGACCGATGGGCCGACTATACCGGCGAGTTTGGAACGGCGATCGCCCCGACCCCCAGGGCGATATCCCTGTGGTGGCGTCAGGTTCGCGGCGTCGATGCCTGGAGGATGATCAGTTGACGCCGCCTCGGGGGTGCGGCGGTGAAAAGCCCTAGAAATCGGTCAGCGACAGCGATGAAACCTTCGACAGCGCCGAATAGGACGCCTCGAGAATCGATTGGAGCTGGGAGATTTCCACCGTGACGGCGGCGACGTCCACCGACTTGACATCGGAGATGCGGTCGCTCAGCAGGCTGAGGGTGGTGTCCTGGCGTTCGCCGAAGGCCTCGAGGCGGCTGGCGTTGACCGACAGCCGTCCCTGGGTGGCCAGCAACTCGTCCAGCGCCTCGGTGGCCAGATCGTAGGCCTCGGTCACGGCATCCTTGTCCAGATCGGAGGTGTCGGTGTTGGCCAGGATGTTGGCGGCGCGCAGGATCTTCTCGAAGCCCGATTGGCCGGCCGTCACCCCGTAATCGATGGATGATTGGTCCGAGACTCCCACCGACTGCGTCACGTCGTCGCCCAGATAGTAGCCGTCGTCGGCGGTGGACGGCGTGGCGGGCACGGCCAGCAGCGAGGTGTCGACCGGGGCGGCGGTAGTGCGGCTGCCGCCGAACAGGTAGCGGCCGTCCATCTGCAGGTTCATCAGATCGGCAAGGTCGCTCAGCAGCCCTTGCCCCACCGCGTTGTAATCCACGGTGTCGTCGGTCTGGGACAGCAACTGGCTGAGCGTGGTGCGCAAGTCGCCGGCCAGATCGACCATGGAGCCCACGGCGGTATGCATGGACTCGACCCGGTCCAGGGCGGTCTGGGTGTTGTCCGAGCGGGTCTGCAGCCGGGTCAGCGTGGTTTCCATGGAAATCAGCCTGGCCGAGTCCGACGACAGGTCGGCATAGCTCTGGCCCTTGAGGCCCGAGGCGCTGGCGGTCTGCCTTTCCGCCAGCCGGGCCTGGGTGGCCATGGTCGAGCGCAGCAGGGCCTGGCTCAGGCCCCAGGAGGAAACCCGTTCCATCATGGCTACCTCACCGCTTCCAGCAGGGAATCGAACATATCTTTTACCGTGGACAGCACCTGGGCCGAGGCGGCGTAGGCGTTCTCCAGCTCCGAGATGCGGGCGGTTTCCTCGTCGATGTTGACGCCGTATTGCGACGAGAAGGAATCAGTCAGCGAGGTCATCCTCCCGTATGGGGGTCAGCAGGAAGGTGACCTGCAGCAGATTGGCTATCAATTGCCCGATGTCGCGGAATCTTGCGCCCAGCACCATGGCGGCGGTTCCCAGCCAGGCCACGTTGGCCAGCAGCAGTATCGACGCGGCCAACTGCAGGGCGGCGGAGAGCTGGCCGAGAAGAAGGTATTGCGGCAAAAGGAAAAAGCCCATGTTGAGGGCGAGG
This sequence comes from Magnetospirillum sp. 15-1, assembly GCF_900184795.1. Classification (NCBI taxonomy): domain Bacteria; kingdom Pseudomonadati; phylum Pseudomonadota; class Alphaproteobacteria; order Rhodospirillales; family Rhodospirillaceae; genus Magnetospirillum; species Magnetospirillum sp. 15-1. The sequence continues at coordinate 909,547 of NZ_FXXN01000028.1, forward strand.
ACCGGCAGGTGACGCAGGAACACCGATAGGGCGATTGTCGACAGCGAAATGCTGGAATGGCGCAGAATGGGCATCCAGCGGGCAAAGGCGATGGAACTCTCGCCGACCACCGCCGACAGGAACGCCCATAGGACGAGCCCGGCCGTGAGTTGCCGGATATAGGCGTCGAAACTTACCAGCTGACGCCGCAGGATGGTGCCGAACAACAGGCCCACCGAGGCCACGGCGAAGGCGATGCCGATGGTGTTCCACAGCGGTCCCAGACCCGACGGCCGGAAGGCGCGGGTCAGTGCCAGACGGCTGAGAAGCAGGGCGAGCGGCCAATTGCGGGTATTTTCGGTGGGGGGCACTTTGGGATGTCCGGGTCGGAGGGTGAATGGGGCACAGGGTAGGGCTCCGAGGTCGGTCCGACAACCCTCCGAATCCTCCAAGGGCGGGGCACTCGCCTGTTCAGCTCATTGGCCTTTCCCTCGCCGGAGGGGGCCTCCGCGCCCTTGGCCGGCTGCGTCTCGGCGAGTTTCTTCGCTGTTGGCTGTCCAAGGTCGAGCGGACGCTCAACCATCCCATCATGATTGCCGCGACGCGGCGGATGGAGGTCCGGCCAGGGATGGTCTTGAGAGGTTTTCTTCGACAAATGGTACCTGGCCCGCGCCCGTTGGCTACAGCCGGCTCTCGCGTCCCGCGACGACGGGACGCGGCTGGGCCGGGAGGGCAAGAGCTACTTCTTTTCTTCCTTGGGAGGCAGCTTCTCTTCCTTGGGGGGCTGCGCCGGCATGGGCTGGGATGTTCCCTGGACGGTGGAGCCGGTCACCTGTGACGACGTGGTCGGAGCGACCACCGTGGCAGGCGCTTGGGCCCAGGCGCCGATGGCGGAAAACATCAGGACGGAGGCGACTAGGGCGAAGGTGTTGCGCATGAAAATTCTCCAAACCCTACCGGAAGGAGTCCGGTTATTGCTGAAAGCCGACTGTATGGTAAGGGGATTTTCCTGGTGTCGATCATTTGGCGATTATCGCGATCGATCACCGGAGGCATCATTTCCAGACAGCCCAGAACTTGAGGCAGGCATTGGAAATATTCCACAGGATTTGGCGGACGTGGCTCTTCCGGTGCATTCCGTCGGGAAGAGCTTTTCGCCGAGAGCGGCGTGACTGCAGGTTCCGGAGGCCGCGCCCACGCGATACCCGCCGTCAGCAGCATGGCGGCCATAAGCAGGGAGCGTTTTACGTATGGCTCTTCTTCAATTTGGAACATATAATAAGACATTTTTCTATTATTGGAAACTAGTAAACGCAAAGCATTAGTAGCGGGTAATTGAACCTTCCGCTTGCCTGATCCCGCTAAAGTGGGCACAGTCCGCCGGCTTTCGAGCGGTTGGGCGTTATCATGGCCTGGGTGCGGGTAATTATTGTCAATTAGGCCGTAAACTCATAAACAGGCTTCCCCTTCGTCGCGCGTCGTGATTCAACGATTCCCTCTGGCACGGAGGGCATTGATGGCACGGCGGCGGTACGAGTTGACGGATCACGAATGGTCGATCATCGAGCCCTTGCTTCCGAACAAGCCTCGCGGCGTGCCTCGGGTTGATGACCGTCGGGTCCTGAACGGTATCCTGTGGCGGTTCCGCACGGGCTCGCCTTGGGCGGAAGTTCCCGAGCGCTACGGCCCATCGACCACCTGCTACAACCGGTTCGTCCGCTGGCGCAAGGCGGGCGTCTGGGACCGGCTTCTGGAGGAAATCTCCAAGGCTTACGATGGCGACATCATCATGATCGACTCGACCTGTGTCCGCGTTCACCAACACGGGGCCACGGGAAAAAAGGGGCTCTCGACGATGGCAGCATGGGACGTTCCCGTGGGGGGCTCACCAGCAAAATCCACGCGCTCGTCGATGCGGAAGGCCGTCCCGTCACCCTGCGCCTGACCGCCGGGCAGGTCCACGACAGCGTCGAGGCCGAAGCCTTGCTCGATGGAGCCTTGGGCGACGGCTCAACCCTGCTGGCCGACAAGGGCTATGACAGCAACGCCATTCGGGCCTTGGCCGAGAAGAACAAGACCTGGGCCAACATCCCGGTCAGGTCCAACCGCAAGGGCACCTTCGCCTTTTCCGCCTGGGTCTATCGCCAGCGCAATCTGGTCGAACGCTTCTTCAACAAGATCAAACACTTCCGGGGGATCGCCACCCGCTATGACAAAGACCCACGGAATTTCCTCGCCGCCGTAAAGCTCGTCGCCCTGCGCATTTGGTGCGCCGCGTAATGAGTCTACGGCCTACCACCGCATCACCACCTTCTCCCCATCGCCCACCAGCACCGGCGATTGGTCGCGGCCCAGGCGGGCGGCTTCGCGGCGGGTGTTGCGTTGGACGAAGGTGGATAGTTCGGCCAGGGTCAGGACGTGGTCGCCGTCGGCATCGGCGTCGCCCATCAGGCCGCGCATCAGGAAATAGCTGTAAAGGCCATGCCGCGCAGCGCCGTAGGACGACGACAGCTGGTCGTTGCCGGCGGCAGCCAGCAGATTGGCGGTGGGCGGCAGTCCCTGGTCCTTGGGCACGATCATCAGCGGGCGAGCGTCGGCGATCAGGGAATTGCCGCCGCGGGTGCCGCCGGAATAGCAGGTGTCGAGGAACAGGGTGACGTTGGCGGCGCCGTGACCCAGGATGCCGGCGATCAGGCGGTCGCGGTCGATGGCGCTGCGCTTCAGGATGGCGCGGTCGCCGTCATGGGGGATCAGGTACAGGTCCCGCCCATCGGGCGAGGCCAGGCCGTGCCCGGCGAAAAACACATAGATTTCGGTGGCGCCCGACTGGATTTCCGCCTTCAGCCAGGTGTCGATGGCCTTTTCGATGTCCAGCAGCCGCGCCTCGGACCCGGTCAGCACCTTGACCCTGGCCGGTTCCATCCCCAGGGCGTTGGTGGCGAATTCGCCGAAGGCGCGGGCGTCGCGCCCGGCGAACTGGGCCATGGGCAGGGTCAGATAATCCTCGACGCCGATGATCAGGGCGGCGGCATTGGGCTTGGGCTTTCCCTTCAGGCGGGTGGCATCGAGCGGCGGCGGCGGTTCGGCCTGGGCGGCCAGCGCGGTCAGGCTTTCGTCACGCATTTCCGGCACCGCCGCGAAGCGTGTCGCCTGGGTCTGGGCCGAACGCAGGTCGTCGCCTTTCAGGCGCGTCGCCAGGGAGTCGCGCAAGGCCACCGCCCGGCGGCGCGGGTCGTCGCGCAATTGCGCCGCCGCCAGCGAGGCCCAGACATAGGCCTCGGCGCCCTGCCCCATGCCCTCGGCCAGGGCCAGTTGCGCCGAGGCGTGCCCCTGGCGGGCGGCGCGTTCGGTCCAGTGGCGGGCGTCCCGTTGGTTCTGCGGCACGCCCTGGCCGTCGCGGTACATCTCAGCCAGCAGGTATTGCGCCTCGGGGGCACCCAGTTCGGCGGCCAGACGGAACCGCGTGGCCGCTTGCGGATAATCGCCGCCCGAACGGGCTTGGCGCCCCTTCTCGGCGGCATAATTGGCGGTCAGGCGGCGCAGGGCGGCGAAATCGGCCCCGGCCAGGATGATGGGGGTTTCCACCTTCTTGCCCCCGGCCTCGGCCCACAGGCGCAATGACAGGCTTTCGCGATCCAACAATTGGGCGGCGGTGTCGATGGCATCATACAGGTCGAACACCGCCTCGCCGTCGGCATCGTTCTGGCGGTGGCGCGGCGGCCCTTCCTCGATGGACAGAGACACGGTCAGCCCCGGCCAGGGCCGGCGGGTCACCCCTTGTCTGCCCAGAGGCTTACCGTCGGCGCTGATGCGACCGGTGGAGACGTTTTCGTTGCGCTCCTGCTCCTTCGGTCGGTAAACCTCGTCGGTCAAAAAACGCCGGGCCGAGGCGTCCAGGGGGGAAAGCGCGACGGCAAAGGGCAGCAGGATCGTCTCGGAAATCGGGCTGCGATGATTTTCCTTCACCGTGATGCTGGCCTCATCATAGGTGTCGAAGGCCCGTAATTCGCCCGAAATTTCCTTGGCGACCCCGACCGTCAGCGCCCCAGTGGCGGCATTGAACCGCGCGGCCAGCACCGGCCGCACACTGGCCTGGGCATCCTCGGCCACCATCTCGACGGTGCGGACGTTGCGCCGCTCGGTCAGCGTGCGGGTCTGCGTCCCCTCGCAGGCGGCGAGGGCGAGGAGCAGAGCGGCGGATAGCGATATGTCACGCCAAACACATCTGATATTTGTGCCTCTCCCCATGTTCATTTCCCGGCCTGAATGTCTTTTCGACTCGTTTCAGAAAAACAGATGCCTTCTCAGCACCAGGGTCTTGAGAATGGACATGATATTGATCCGACAGCGTTGAACGATGCTGCTGCCCCCCTTTATAGCCCAGTCCTTCTCTAAATACGTTGAAGAAGGGATATTGCTATGACCGATGACGCATATGTTGAATTTTAACCAGAACTTCCCGGCTACCATCTACATCGCCGCAACGCTCTGCTAAAGGTTATGAGTCCCAGCCTTAACTGCAGCAATGGCAACCACCCAGGTATGCCATCGCTGCGCGCTCGGCCGCGACTGACTTCCGCGCCGTCATGGTGAATGACTGGATTTCCAGGCGCACAATTGTGCGCCTGGAAATCTGTCGGATAAGGAGCGTGGAGTCTGTGGAGATCTACCGAACCTCACCAAGAATATCAGCAACATAAAACTTGAAGTCATCGGGAGCGGCCTTGCCATTCCACTTCATCATCTGGACGTAAAATACGGTCACCTTTAATTCGCCGATGGCCTTTTTTTGTGTTCCTAGAGTCTTAAAAACAGGTGAGTGCTCTTTTTTTATTGGGATGCACTCCTTCCTATTCACAAACTCCTGGACTGGGGCGGTGTTTCCGAGGCCAAAATTCATAGCCGCTTGCACTGCTCGATCCGAGTCAAAGCACCCTATAATTACATCCACTCCTTTTGGTATGCTATAGGGTTGCGCAGCTAATACCTCTGTCGGCTGAATGGCCATTGACAACGCCGCCCCCAGAATCAATACGGCATTTCTCATTGCGAATACTCCATCTTGTTTGTTATCAGATTAATGCCTGTTCAATTCATCAATCAATTGCATAGATATTCGGCTGCCCGAGACACATCCCAATCATGTCGGCATGTACTAGCTTTCCCTGCTCGGTTTGCGCATAATACTGGGTAATCCTGCCAGAGCAAAAATCCCCAGGCGCCATTCTTGCATCGAACATCGTAACGCTTTCCATCTCTCTTTACGATATCTACCCCTCCATTAGACATTTGGAGGTCATTCGCAGTGCCACTGCCATGCACATCATACAAAACCGTAGCAATCATCTTGTTGTATTCATCGGCATTAGAGAATTTTCCGGAAAAAACGTTTTCGGGTGATTTGTCGTATATTTCCCCTGATTTCGCTATTTTTCCACACCAATATTTACCAGATATGTCCAATCCAGATATTGACCCCAAATAATGGCACTTGATGTCGTCGCTTGGTAGGGATTGATACATCCCCATTAACTTTTCGGAGCATTTATAATTTATTATCGAGCCTCTATTTTCCTTTGTTACTACGTTTACGCCAAAATATGTATTTTTTGAAAGATCAAGGAAAAACTTTGATCCGCCAACCTCTTCTCCATGGATATAATTATATCCATTGCAGCCACCGCCAGTGGCGGGGTGTGAATACATAATAAATGTGAATGCCAAAAGTGCTAATGAAATACTTGTTGGTATATTGCGCGCACAATATTTATGCATAGCCTTCGCCACCATTTTTTGCTGTGAGGCTTTACCGATCCGGCAGTCGGCCAGTACCTGTCCGGCCACCTCGGTCAAGCCGAGGGCATTGTCGAGTTCCCGGAAGGCGAGCAGCCCAGCATCGGAGGTTACCGTTGGGCCGCAGAACTCCAACTTCAGGCGGCGGTCGAGAACACCCCGAAGATCCCCCAATTCTGTTTTACCCACCACCACCTCCATTTCTCGCAGCCCACCGCTCCATCATCGCATTGGTTTCTATGCTATATTCGCATTCATACATAACGAAACGGCAAGGTAACCTGGGAAATCAGAGTTAATTTCATAATATGCCAGCGGGCTACCAGCCATATTTGCAATGGCGATTCCAAGAAAAATACTAATAGTCTTTTAGTTTTTCCGTATTCTTGCAATATTTCATTTTCAATGAAAACTATTTCGCGTTTTTTCCATTCAATCCCAAATCGGCTTCCAGCTCCTGGAACGCCTTCGACGCCCGCAGCCTGCCCTGAAGCGCGGCATCCTTGCCAACCTGTTCTACCAGAAGGCGGTTTGCCTTGCCCAGGGGGTATTGAAGCAGCACATAGGCGCGGTATTGCCCCCCGCTGGGGATGAATTTCTGTTCCTTCACGGCATAGCCGGTCAGGGTGACTTCCGAGATCAGGTTGGTGGTGGTGCGTTCGCTTTCGCTGGTGACCGGGGCGCCTTCGGCAGCGCCCGATTCGGCGACGAATTCCTTGATCTTGGCGGAAAGCTTGCTGTTCAGCCGGTCGGCCAGTGAGCGCTTGGCCGCCAGCACCGCCTTGTCCAGGGCGAATTGCAAATCGGTGGAGGCAGCGGTGCCCGGCGCAAGGATGGCGTATTCGTCATCGGCGGGGGCGCTGTACCAGGACGGGATTTCATCCACCGCGCCCTTTACCGCAGCGGCGCGGGCCTCGTCCTTCTTCTGCGCCTGTTGCGCCGTCCAGGCGGGCGAGCCGGGATCGGGAGAGCAAGCGGCCAATAAAGCCAGGGCGGCCAGAGCGAGCGGCAAGCGGGTCATGATGTCCTCCGGCCCCATGGGGCAAGGGTGGTTTTGTCGGTTAGACGGCGGGGCGCGGAATTTTTCCCGAGGGAACGTGAATTTTCCCCTCTGTTCATGATGCCCCCCGCCCCCAACGGGTAAGGGCGGTTTCGATGGTGGTGACGCGGGGATCGGACAGGCGACGCAACTGGCCCAGGGCGCGCTCAGTGCGGGCCGGGTCGCCCGATTTGAGATAGGCCAGGGCGGCGGCATAGAAGGCGTCGGCGGACTCGGCCGGTTCGCCGGTTTCGGCCAGCAGCACGGCGGAATTGTACCAGGCGAAGCCGTTGGCGGAGGCGGCGTCGATGGCCATGCGATAGGCGGCCAGAGCGCGGGGCGCGTCGCCCCGGTCGGCGGCCAGGGCGCCCAGGGCGTTGAGGATGCGGGGGTTGTTCCGGTCCAGGGCGGCGGCCTTGACGATGGCCTTTTCGGCGGCCATTCCGTCGCCGTCCAGCATCAGCACGCGGCCTTTCAGGAACCACGCCTCGGCATTGCCGCCATCGGCGGCGATGGCCTGCTCGGCGGCGGCCAGTGCCGCCTTGTGGTCGCCGGCCGCCAGGGCACGTTGGGCCTCGGCCAGCGGGTCGGTGACAGCAACCGCGACAGGGGACGTTTCGCCGGGATCATCCAAGGCCAGGCTGGCGGTATCGGGGATGGTGGAAACCAGACGGCGGGCCAGATCGTCGGTGACCCGCAGCACCTGTTCGTCGCGGATATTGTCGATGGCGCCGTAAATCCCCATGGCTAGGCCGACCGGGTCCAGCGGCAGACCGCCGTCGCGATTCGCCGCCACATGGCGGCCCTGCCACAACACGGCGCCATCGGCGGCGCGGATCAGGCGCAAATCGGCACCGACGGTGACGCTTGAATAAAGGCCCAGAAAGGTGATGCCGTATTCGGTGACGGTGCCTTCCATCAACGCGGCACAGTTCAGGCGTCGGCCCAGGGTGTTGCGGTCGCCGCCCACCTCGGCCAGCACCTTGTCCACCCGCTCGGGCCGGATGCCGCGCTTGGCCTGGGTCAGCAGATGGGCATACAGCGACAGCCGCACCCGCGCGGCGTCGGCGACGGTGGCGCGGGGTTCGCCGGTTTCGGCCACCGCCAGCGGCAGGATGGCCACGCAATCGGGCGGCGCCGCGCCGAAGGCCGGATGCACCTGGAACAGCACCGGGTTGAGGTCCAGCGCCCCGGCCCGCTCGGCCTTGCCCTGGTCCACATAGGCGGGGGTCGAGCAGGCGGCCAGCAATAGCGGCAGGATCAGGGTGATATGTCTCATGGCGCCCCCCGCACGATGTTGTAGGCCCGGCGCACCACCCGGCTGTGGGCGCGGGGCAATTCGGCCATCAGGCGGCGGAAATCGTCCAGGCTGTAGCTGTCGCGGAGCGGCAGCGGCGTGCGCGTCGCCACCACCATCAGGTATTCATCCACCATCTTGCGGCCGGGCGGCTGGCCCTCGGGGAATTCCACTCGCACGTCATAGCGCCGCGCGCCTGCATTGGTGGGAATGGTGGCAAGGCCATCCATGCGGGAATTGCTGTCATAGGCGTTGGGGAACAACCGCACCACCGCCTGATCGCCGCTGCGATAGGGCAGCCATTGGAACACCTGCACATACATGGGCTGGGACGTCGACAGGGTGACGACCAGGGGTTCGCCATGACGCAGCACCGGCTGGCTGAGCGACACGCCCAGGTCGAAGGCGGGATCGGGCCGCCCCTCGGCCGCCGCCACGTCGGCGGAAAACCCGACCACGCATTCGCGGTGACCGGCGGCACTGGGGCGGAGCTGGATCGTCTTGTCTCCGGTGCGCCGCACATAACCCTGCATGCTGGACCACAGGGCGGAATTGCGGGCGCATTGGGCCTCGTCACCCTGTTCGGTGCAACGCTGCACGTCCTCGGCGGCGATGGTCTCGCCGGTCACCTGCCGCACCGCCTCGGCTCTGGCCCGTTCCTCGGCGTAACCGCAGGCTTCGGATTCGGCCATGGTCGGCGGGAACAGATAGCTGCCGCGCGCCTCGACCCATTCGGCCAGGGCCGGAGCGGGCAACAGCAACAGCAGGGCAAGCAGGCGGGGGGGCATGGCGGGCCTCATTTGCGCCCCGCCACCAGAACGGCACGGGGCAGCATCTGTTGGTACAGGTCTTCCAATCCCATCTCGGCGGCGCTCCCCTCTTCCTTGGCTGGCTGTGTCCCCAGGAAGGCCAGCAGGCGCCCCGCCTTGATGGCGAAGTTGATGTCCTCGGGCATTGGGCCGCCCTTGGCGACGATGTCGGCGCTGTCCATCTTGCCCACCGCGATGCCGATCAGGCGGCCCTGGCGATCGAACACCGGGCCGCCGGAATTGCCCTTGTTCAACTTGGCTGTCATCTGGAAGGTGTTGGGATCGTTGGCGAGGCCCGCTGTTTTGGCAACGATGCCCTCGGTCAACGCCGGTTGCTCGTCGCCCAGGATGCCGATCAGCGGATAGCCCAGCACCACCGCCGCCCGACCCGGCGCCGGATCGGCCATGCGGGCCAGCGGAAAGGCCGGACTGTCGGGGAATGGCGTGTCGATCTCCAACAGCGCCAGATCGTCGTCGGGCGCGGTCTTGACCACCTTGGCCATGCGCACATGGCCGCTGCCGTTGCGCACGGCGATTTCGCGCTGACCGTCGATGACATGGCGGTTGGTGACGATGCGCCGCCCGCCTTCCAGTACGATGCCGCTGCCGGTCATGATGGGCGAGCCGGGCGGAAACGGCAGCGGTTCGGGCTGGGCCAGCACGGTGGCCTGCACCAGCTTTTGCGCCGGACGGGGCGGCGGCGGGGGCAGAGGCGCCGCCTCGACGCGGGGACGGGCGGGCGGCGGGGATGGCGGTGGCGGTTCGACTGGTTTTACCTTTTCCACCGGGCCGATGCTGGCCAGCCACATGTCGATGGCCTCGACCCGCCCCTGCCGTCCCTGTTCGGCGTAAACGGCGCGGGCGGTCTTGCGCGCCTCCACCGCTTCGGCCTTGCGGCCCATGCCCCAGGCATACAGGCCGATGCGGTCCCAGGCATCGGCGGCACGGGGATGGCTGGCGACGAAGCCGCGCAACGCGTCCAAAGCGTCGGCGGGGCCGCCATTCTGGGCGCGAAAGCGGGCAAAGACCAAGGCGGCGTCCTCGGAATCGGGACGTTCGCTACTAAGTTTACGCAGACGGGCGAATGCCGCTTCCGAGCGCCCCAGACGCTGATCCACCATCGCCAGCACCAGATGGGCGCCGACCATGTCGGGGGCGGATTTCAACGCCGCCTCGGCGGCCTTGCGGGCTCCGCCCAGATCGCCCAGACCCAGCCTGCTTTCCGCCAGCCCCAGCCGGGCAGCGGCCTCGGCGTCCAAAGACGAAAATTCCGCCTGTTCGAAGAATTCCGCCGCCTTGCCCGGTTTGCCCAGACCCAGATAGATGCGGCCCAGCATCAGGGCGGTGTCCGAGGACGAAATCTCACCTTTGGCGTCCAGATCCTTCAATAGGGGAATGGCCCTATCGAACTGTTCCGCCGCCAACAGCGATTCGATCGTGTCCAGCGCCGGCCCCGCGTCTTTGGCCCCCGCCGGTGGGACGGATACCGCCAGACATCCCGCCAACAAAGCCATGCGTGCCGACCGAAAGGCCATCGACTCTTCCCCCCAATAAAGCCCCCAGGCCGACGATACACGCGTCAAGTGCCCTCGTCTCGTTAGACGGCAGTGGGGGAGTTTTTTACCCGCAGATGATTTCTTCAAATATCCGCGGGGCAAAACCGTTGCCGCTGCCGTCTAAGGGTGGTGGTATCGACTGCCATCGGCATTTTCGCCGGGTGGGGGGATACGGCCATGATGGAGGTATCGGGATGAAAAAGTCTGTGTTTGCTGCCGTGTTGATCGGCGGATTGATGACTGGCGCGGGCCTTGCCCAGGCCGGCGAGTATTCGTGCAAGGTCTATTGCGTCGGCCCGTCCGGCACCACCACCGTCACCGTGCGGGCCAGTTCGGCGTCGGAAGCGGCGTCCATCGTCGACAAGCAGGGCCACCAGGTCTGCCAGGCCGCTGGCCATCGGGGGGCGAGCACGCAGACCATGGGGACGTCGCAATGCCGCTGAGCGCGGCGTGACAAGGCCGCCCGGGACGGGTATCGTCCCGGGCGGTTGCCTTGCCGAGAGTGTTCTCAATCAAACGGGGGATTGGATGCGTTCGATCATTATCGCGGCTTTGACCGTTGTTTTCACCGCCGGGATCGCCCAGGCCCAAACGCCGGACAGTTCCTTTCGCGACTGTGACGACTGCCCCGAGATGGTGGTCATCCCGGCAGGCAGCTTCATGATGGGGGCTGACAAGAATTTAGAGGACGCCAGTGACTTCGAGACGCCCCGTCACCGCGTCACCATTGCCCGCCCCTTCGCCATCGGCAAATATGAGGTAACCCAGGCGGAATGGATGGCGGTGATGGGCGGTAACCCCAGCAAATTTAGGGGCCGCTTGCGCCCGGTGGAGCAGGTCAGTTGGGATGACGCCCAGGACTTCATCCGTCGCCTGAACGCCAAAACCGGCAAAACCTATCGCCTGCCCACCGAGGCGGAATGGGAATATGCGGCGCGGGCTGGAACGACGACCGCCTATTCCTTTGGCGACGACAGGAGCAAGCTGGGCCAATACGCTTGGTTCGCCGGCAATTCGGGCAAGGAAACTCATCCTGTCGGTCAGTTGCAGGCCAATCGGTTCGGCCTCTACGACATGGATGGCAATGTCTTGGAATGGGTCGAGGATTGCTGGCACGATAACTATACTGGTGCGCCCACGGATGGCAGCGCGTGGCAAGGAAGATCCTGCCTCCGCGTCAACCGGGGCGGCTCTTGGTACTACATCCCAAGTGTCTTCCGCTCCGCCAACCGCTACAGGGACAACTCAGGCACCCGGGGCAACGATCTGGGTTTCCGTCTCGCCAGAACGCTCCCGTGACATGAACGTGCAACAGGGGGAATCCATACGATCACTTGGCAAGGATTGGGCATTCTGGTCGTCCTACCGGTTTGATGATGGTGGCGGTGGACGGCGGCACCGGAGCGTTGAGCTTGGTGTAACCATCGCGAAAGCCGAATCCCAAGGCAAGCAGCACCACGGTGACTGTACCGCCAGGGACGAGTATCGTTCCTGGCGCACCTTCGATCCCTATCGCGGGCTTAGTCGCAGATCCGGTGGCTCATATAGAGATAGCGATGACGCAGTAAATGCCATGCCTTTTCAGATCGCTATCGCCTTCGCAAATACTTGCATGGGCGCCTAATTTGCGCTAACAACACCACTCTCTGAGAAAAACATGTATACACGCAGACATTTTTGTCGTTGCCTCGCCTTGCGAGCAGTGCTTGCGTCTATTATCATGTGTCAGACTTCTTTTATTCTTTCTGCTTGCGATGGTACTCGGAGCCGTACATTGACTGAGCGGCGCAATGTCCGCACTTTCGAGCGAGTGGCCGAGGATGCCCAGGCCAACGTGCGGCCTGTTTCGACCGCCCGCTTCAACGCCATCACCGGGACCTTGACTGTCACTATCGTGAAGGAGGTCTCGGGCGAGGTTCGGGAATACGAAGTTTTCGACGAAGCGGTAACGACGGTAACGGAACGTCCCCCGGACATTGGCCGCAGTGTTATTTCATTGCCATTTGATGTCGTCCTGGCCCCCTTCGACAAATCGGCCCAGCGTGAATTGCCGACCCTGTTCCAGTACCGGGAATTGGAACGTAGCCAGAGAGTTCACACTGATCGCATCAGCGCCGACGGTAAGCCTCTGGGCAGACAAGGGGTGACCCGCCGGCCCTGGCCGGGGCTGAGTGTGTCTCTGTCCATCGAGGAAGGGCCGCCGCGCCAACGCCAGAACGATGCCGACGGCGAGGCGGTGTTCGACCTGTACGATGCCATCGACACCGCCGGCCAATTGCTGGACCATGATTATCTTTCGCTAAAGGTGTGGGCCGAGGTCGGGGGCAAGAAGGTGGAAACACCCATCATCCTGGCCGGGGCCGATTTCGCCGCCCTGCGCCGCCTGACCGCCAATTATGCCGCCGAGAAGGGGCGCCAAGCCCGTTCGAGCGGCGATCATTCCGACGCGGCCAAGCGCTTTCGTCTGGCCGCCGAACTGGGTGCCCCCGAGGCGCAATACCTGCTGGCTGAGATGTACCGCGACGGCCAGGGCGTGCCGCAGAACCAACGGGACGCCCGCCACTGGACCGAACGCGCCGCCCGTCAGGGGCACGCCTCGGCGCAACTGGCCCTGGCCGAGGGCATGGGGCAGGGCGCCGAGGCCTATGTCTGGGCCTCGCTGGCGGCGGCGCAATTGCGCGACGACCAGCGCCGCCGGGCGGTGGCCTTGCGCGACTCCCTGGCGACGCGCCTGAAGGCCGAGGATTTGCGTGCCGCCCAAGCCCAGGCGACACGCTTCGCGGCGGTGCCGGAAATGCGTGACGAAAGCCTGACCGCGCTGGCCGCCCAGGCCGAACCGCCGCCGCCGCTCGATGCCACCCGCCTGAAGGGAAAGCCCAAGCCCAATGCAGCCGCCCTGATCATCGGCATCGAGGATTACCTGACGCTGCCCATGGCCCAGTTCGCCGGGCGCGACGCCCGCGCCTTCGGCGAATTCGCCACCAACGCCCTGGGGATGGAACCGGCCAGGGTCAAGGTACTGACCGGAGCCGAGGCGCGGCTGCTGGATATCGAGAAAGCCATCGACACTTGGCTGAAGGCGGAAATCCAGTCGGGCGCCACCGAAATCTATGTCTTCTTTGCCGGGCACGGCCTGGCTTCGCCCGATGGGCGCGAACTATACCTGATCCCTCATGACGGCGACCGCGCCATCCTGAAGCGCAGCGCCATCGACCGCGACCGCCTGATCGCCGGTATCCTGGGTCACGGCGCGGCTAACGTCACCCTGTTCCTCGACACCTGCTATTCCGGCGGCACCCGCAACGGCGCCAGCCTGATCGCCGATGCCCGACCGCTGATGATCGTGCCCAAGGACCAGGGACTGCCCCCCGCCGCCAATTTGCTGGCCGCCGCCGGCAATGACCAATTGTCGTCGTCCTACGGCCCGGCGCGGCATGGCCTGTACAGCTATTTCCTGATGCGCGGCCTGATGGGCGACGCCGATGCCGATGGCGACCGCGTCCTGACCCTGGCCGAGTTGTCCACCTTCGTCCAACGCAACACCCGCCGCGAAGCCGCCCGCCTGGGCAGGGATCAATCGCCGGTGCTGGCAGGGGACGGGGAAAAGGTGGTGATGCGGTGGTAATTCAACAGTGAAGGGGGAAATCATGCTTAGCAAAATATTTGTGTCGGCCATCTCTGTGATGGTGATTATGTCGCTATCGGCGAACGCGAAAGAAAAAACCAAGGCAGTATGGCGTTCTGAGGCCGAGGTTTGCAAGAATAACAACTATCCTGCTGGCTGCTTTAGCAGCGTAACATCGAAAGGAACCCTCGTAACTTGGGGTGGAAAGATGGTGAATCTTGAGTTTATCGGCGACGGCTTCACAGGAAACGCCGACGTCAAAATCACTTGGGTGAGCCCAGGTACGGATTACAAGTGCGGGCAAATTGTCAGGTTTAATTACTACAACGAACTCAAAGACATGACCGCAAGGTCCCTGGCCATGAGGCCATGTAATTAACGCAAATGTGCGATCAAGAGCTCGCCACTGCTAGAAACTTCTACGTTAATTTTTACTTAAAAAACGGAGATGTAACCATGAAGCGCTTTCTTACCATCAGCACTGCGATCGCTGTTGCCACATTTTCGGCCCTTCCTGCGCTGGCTGGCGACTTCGGCAGCGGCGGCGTCCGGGAAATTCGCAAGGCTGATTACCTGTCGGGCGTCCAGTTCGTCCGCATCACCTGCAATAGCGGTGGCTCCAGGGTCATCGGCCAGCGTTCGGACGGCTATTGGGTGGATTCGGGTTTCAGCAACATGGGGGACCGTTTCCGCAACATGTCAGCGAACGAGGTGGCCGAGAAGGGGTGCCGCTGACGCAGATGCTCACCAGCATTCCGAGTCTGCGGGGCTCTGTCCAAAGGAACCCCGTAGACACAATCCGCTTGGGCTGCGGCCAATCACCGGGCCGAGGAAGCAACTGGTTTAAGGGACGTTGCAAGTGCGATATCCACATAGTGCGGAATGGTAATTGGTACAGCGATGTCTGGAGCATCTGCTCCGCAAGTCGCGGCGAGAAGGCTACCAGTGTAAAAATTGCAAATGTCGGCTTTCCCATCGCCCGCGGTCTCCCTTAACGGGGACCACTGATGCCCCTCCAACGCCGACAGAATGATACAAGATTGCAGAAGGGAGCCGTGAAAAATTGAATGGTTGACACGTGTATAATTATTATAGGTAGCAAGCTTAAGGTTGTAATAATGCCGTAAATTACAGGCTTTTGATAGAAGGGATCTCGCATCATGACCATGCATCGATTCTGCAAGCGTGCAATGCTTGTGCTTATGTTTTTTTTATCCTCGGCTGCGGCTGCGAGTGGACCAACGTACGAGGAGACAGTCGATTTTATTAAGAAGAAAATCGATAATAATAATTATAAGGGGGATTACGGATCTGCTTGGCGGGAGTCCTTTAATGAAATAAGCAGATGCACATTTGAGATTAGATCTTATGTTTATTATCCTGGCCGCGAAGAGAGTGGTGACCTAACGTCTTATGTTGTTGACTTTAAAGATCTTGACCCAGGCCGAACATCTATTGGTTCCGTGGAGGGAAATCCCCCATGGGTCACCACAATAACAAAAGAAAACAAGGAAAGTATCAAACGCACAAGCTACGATAGACCATCTGAAAGCGACTTCTCTAAGAAATATGCAAGCATGAAAGACCGGCCTGGAAATAGGCGATATGTAGATGATGTGAGGCTGTACTCACTTAACTCTCCTCGAGAAGAAAATGCTGGTCGCATAAAAAATGCTGTCAATCACTTGATCGGCATGTGTGGCGGAAGCGCTGAACTGTTCTAGGAACAACCTCGGAGGGCGTAGAACATTAAGGCGACGAATGCGAATAGGCTATTTGAATGATGCATGACCTTCTGAAACCTCCCACTACCCCTGCCCCGGAATCCTGGCGCAGCGCATTGCGCCAGGACATCCACGCCATCGCCTTTCGCTTCCGCTACGAGTTGGACACGCCCCATTACGGCCCCCGCGCCGGGTCGTGGGTGCGTGAGGCGCGGGAGGCCGCCGACGCCATCCTTGACGCTGCCGAGGCTGAGAGCTGGGGCACGTTCTGCGCCCAGGTGATCGCGGGGCTTGAGGCGCAAAGCGATCGCTGGCGCGGCAGCGAGTTTTCCGATCCCGACGGTTTCGGCGGCTCGGCGCTGGGGCGGTTCGGTTCGGCGGTGGAGGCGGTGAAGGACCAGGATTTCGCCACCGCCTGCGGTACGATGAAGGCGGCGGTCGAGGCGCGCGAGGCCAAGCCCATTCCCCGCCACGACGTCTATCCCATGCCGCCGGAATGGTCGGCACCAAAGCCGCAGCCCATAACCCTCCCCCCCTGTTTTCTCAATTCTAGCGATATGGTGGCGGGGCATGTTCGGATGACGGGATGGCCGCTCTCCGCCCCCGCGACGGAACGTGACCGCCGCCCGCCTTCCGCGCCTCCGCCCGCCACGATACCCGCATGGGAAAAGTCGGCTTCAGGATGATGCCTGCACGCTGCCTGGGGGCTGCTGCCCGTGTTTGGAATTCTTTCTGTCGGTTCAGGGCTCGAAGACGAAACAGCCACGCTACATTGGCCCGAAGCAACGAAAGCGGCCGACCAGGGTTCCCCCCGGTCGGCCGCGTCGAGCGAAATCCGATCTGTTCTATTTGCCGATAGACGGCGCCTGCGCCAGCAGGGTGCGAGTCTGCTCGGAATCCGCTGATCCACCGAACTCGAAGTCGAAGGCGGTGGCGAACTTGCCCGCCAGCAGCGTCACCACCGAGATGATGCAGCCACCGACGGCGGTGTTGCCGTCCACATGGCCAAACACCATGAAGCCGATACCGCCGACAATGCCGAGGCCGGCGGTGACCAGCAGGACGTTGGCGCGGGTATTGCTGCGCCCGGCTTTGATGAACTCGCTGTCTCTGGCACGGGCGTTTTGACGGTCGGCCAGGGTGGCGGTCAGCGTGGTAATGGCCCCGGTCATCTGCTGCATGCGTTCGGCATGGGCGAATCCTTGCGCCTGGGAGCGAAGCTGGAACACCAGATTGGGGTCCGCCAGCACCTCGCGGGCCTTGCCGGGATCGTCGGTGCCGGTGATGGTGCGGACGGTGTCGGCCAGTTTGCCGACGGCCTTCTCGGCATCGTCGCCGAACAGGCTGGCGATGTCCGGTGCCACGTCCAGCGCCACCTTGGCCAGACCAGCGATGGGATTGGCGGCGATGGCGGCGGCATCGCCGAGGAGATCGAGCAGATTCATGGTCAGGCGCTCCCCAGCCCCATGCCAACCCCGGCCATGATCACCTCTCTGGCGTAGGGCTGCTGGCCATTTTCATGGCGGATGATGGCTTCGACCAGTTCAGCCATGGTGTCGGCATTGGTCAGGTCGATGGCCTGATCGGGCTTGACGCCCAGACGGGCGGCAACATGGGCGATATAGGAGCCGGTGTCGTTCTCACAGCCCGGCGCCCAGCGATTAATGATTCCGGCGACGGTGTTGAGGCCATAGCGGCGTTGATAGCCGAGCAGGATGCGGGCTAGGGCACGAATACCGGCCTCGGGGCTAATGAACTCCTCGAACACCGGATCGTCATCGGTGGCGCGCTCGCCCTGCCACTGGGTCTTGTCGCCAGGGGATTCCTTGATGTTGCCGGGATTGTTGAGGCGAATGCCACGAGGAATGGTGCAGGACTGGGTCATGATCATTCTCCAATACAAAAAGCCGCCCGAAGGCGGCTGTGGGGACGGGAAATGGAAGATGGCTAATTGACGTGGACGCGGGCATCCTCGGCGACGGCGGTGATCTCCACCTGTTCGGCGCGGGGGCGGATGGCGAGGATGCGGGCGGATTGGGCCCAGGCCTGGCCGGGGCCGAAGGAAAAATACGTCCGCTCCTCCGAGCCGCCGGTATAGGGGGTGACGGTCAGCGGCTCGGCGAGACGCACCATGGTGGGCGCATCGGCCACCGGCTCGACCCGGAACGGCCCCGCCAGACTTCCGTCGCGGCGGCGCAGCGCCAGATAATGGCTGGCGCCCTCGGTCCAGGTCAGCGGCTCGGATAGCACCAGTACCGCCCCAACCCAAGGCGGCTTGGTAGATTCGGCCCGCCAGTCGACCACCTCGCCGCCCTGGCCCCAGCGGGGCATATCGTGGGTGATGGCGACCAGATCGCCGTAGGTGGGGATCATGCCCTCCAGCTCGGTGCGGAAGGTGACCAGGCGGCGGCGATAGCGGTTGTTGGCGGCAATGTAGAGACCTTCCCGCTGGGCATGGTCCTTGGCGGTGCAGCCGAACAGGTTGACCTTGGCGGGATTGTCGCCCTGGCTGTCGGGCAGCTTGGCGGTGGTCTCGTCGGGCTTCCAGGTGCGCGACGAGAAATACTCCACCGTCACCGCGTCGGCGGTGTCGTCGCCGGGCATGACGTATTTGATCTTGAACGAGCCCTTAACGATGTTGCGCGACCCGAACATGGCCACCGGCATGGTCTGGGGCGCATCACGGATGATGCGGACGATGCCACCCTGCTGGATGGGCACGGCGCGGCCGCAGCGGGCGATACGGGTCAACGCTTCCCACACCGTCATGCTGGTGTCGAACACCGCGTCGAAGGAATCGCCACGGGCAGCCCAAACGGCATCCAAGGTGGCCAGCGTCTTGAGATCGATCCTGGAATCGGACAGCTTCGCCCCATACTCGGCCTTGCAGGCATCTGCGAAGGCCCAGGCGATGGACCGGGTTGGCTGCGGCGCCGACCAGCCACCGGTCGCCGACCACACCCGCAGCTTGCGGGTGGCGATGACATTGATCATGCGGCTGGAGCGCTGGCTGAGGTTGTCGGTGGCCCGCATCTTGACCGCCAACAGGGTGACGGAGCCGAAATCGGGCTGGCCGGTCAGATAGGCACGCAGAGCGCCCCAGCGGATTTCATGGCCGGCGCGTTCGGCGGTGTCCTTGGTGTCAAGACGCTTGAGGCGGACCTCGTAACGACCGGGACTGACCGAATAGCGGAAGGACAGACGGATGGTGCTGTTGGTGGCGGCGGTATGCGACGGCTGCGCCAGAACCGCCCAGCCACCAATGGCTCCCCCCTCGGCATCGATGGCCCGCGCCTCGACCTGCCACTGGACGGTGCGGCTGTCGAGGCTGCCGCCGTCATTGGCGTAATAGAGGCCACGCGGCATTACCACGTCGATGCCCAGCGCCCCCGCCGAGGTGTCCACCGGGTTGGCGGTGAACGGGCCGATATATCCGTCGTCGCCCGATTGCACCAGATTGGGCGCCACCAGTTCCTGACCGGCCACCTCGGCGGCGGTGACCACGTCGGGCTCGAACAGGGTTACCGGGGAACCGGGCGGGACGGTTTCGGTCTGGACCTCCTCGAACGAGGAGATGGGGGTGTCCTCGATGCGGATCTGCTCGACCGCGTACTCGCCCTGGCCGATGACGTGGAGCTGATACAGGTACTGCTCGCCGCCGACGTAATCCTGGTAGGGCTCGGAGGCGAGGTCGGGATAGATCAGGTGGCGGCCATAGATCACCGGGATCGGCTGGCCCAATCGGCCCTGGTTGCCCTGAGCCTGGATTGAATAGGTCGGGCTGGGGGCCGGCGCGCTGCCGCTGCCGCCCCAGTTGAGCGACGGCATGGAGGGCTTGGGGGCCGGGATCACCGTATTGATCAGCATCGAACCGGCCAGGGCGATGCCAGCGGTAGCCATGGCGGCGGCACTGCCGGCGGCGGTATAGCCCATGGCCACCGCCGCCATGGGACCCAGATAGATGGCGGCCACCATCACCGCGATGGTGAGCACGATCCGCATGGGGTTCTTGCCACCCCCACCACCGCCTCCGCCGCCCTGGGGCCAGCGAATGACGGTGACGACCTCGCCGTCGCCGATGGCCCGGACGGTATAGATGCCGACCGGCACCGCCATGCCACCGATCAGGATTTCCGGTCCATCGGGCCAGCAATCCTCGGCGATGCCACAAGCCTGCAACAGGCCGCCCAGCGTGATCCCTGCTTCCACAGCATGAACCGAGCGGCTGGCCACCGGTTCGAACGGATTGGTGACGATGATGATGGAGGCGGTCATGGCAAGAACCGATAGAAGCCTTCGACGGCCCAGCCGTTGAGTTGAAGAGCATCCGAGCGCTGAAACACCACCCCGGCGCCCTCGGCGCAATGCAGAACGCCGCCACCATCAACATCGAGCCAGATGCCCACATGGATGGGATGGCGGGATCGGCGCAGCAGCACGCAATCGCCTTCCGCAGGCGGATCGACCTTGGCCCAGCGCCGACGCTCGGGGTGGTCGCGGAAGGTGCGGCCCATGACCAGCATGTCTTCGGGATTGCTGATCTCGGGCAGCAGGCGGCCGAAATGGCGGGCCTGCACCATGCGGACGAATTCCCAGCAATTGAACATGCTCGGCCCGCTGCCGTGGACAGACCACGGCAAACCGATCAAGGCGATGCCCCAATGGGGGCCGCAAACCGGCGACTGGCATTCGCGGGTCATTGTCGCTATCCTCATCTGGTCAGAATGGTCAGGAGACGCCCATGCACGCGTGGCAGGTTCAGGATGCCAAGGCCCGGTTCAGCGAGCTGCTGCGCAGCGCTGCCAGCGAAGGCCCGCAGGCGATCACCGTTCGCGGCCGCACCACGGCGGTGGTGATGTCCCAGGACGAGTACGAACGGCTGAAGGGACGCAAGCCGTCGCTGGTGGAATTCCTGCGGGCTTCGCCGCTGTCTGGCGTGGACCTCGACGTCGAACGCGACCGCTCGCCGTCGCGGGACATCGAGTTGTGAGCTATCTGGTCGATACCTGCGCCCTGTCCGAGCTGATCCGGCCCGTCCCGGCGCCGCAGGTGGTGGAGTGGTTCGAGACGGTGCCGCAGGAAGCCTTGTTCATCAGCGCCCTGACCCTGGGCGAAATCCGCCGGGGTGCCGAGAAACTGGCGGATGGGCGGCGGCGCGGCCGGATCATCGCTTGGCTGGAAATCGAGCTGCCCGACTGGTTCGAGAGTCGCGTGCTGCCGGTCGATGCCGCGGTGGCCGACGAATGGGGCCGCCTGACCGCACGGATCAAACAGCCCCTGCCGGCCATCGACAGCCTGATCGCCGCCACCGCCCTGAAGCACCGGCTCACCGTGGTGACCCGCAACGTCGCCGACTTCGCGGCGGCCGGCGTCGATATCCTCAATCCCTGGGAAACCTGATCCCCGTCACCGCGCCAGGCCGGGAAAGCGCCGAGCGGTATAGGTGATGGAAGGGAAGGACTTGTTGCCGGCGTCCAGCATGCGGGCGCGCCCGGTGACCCTCATGGTGTCGGCTTCGACATCGGTCAGGGTCAGGGTCATGGTGATGGGCGGGTCCATATGGGGGCCGTTGAGATCGGTGGAGAGATAGGGCCGCCAGGTGATCTCGATCACCTGCTGGCTGACGGCGGCCCCTTCCAGAGCGTCGGTGATGTCGCTGCCGACATTGTCGAGGGTGACGGTGATTTCCGGCACCGGAGCGGTATCCACCGGCGGCGGGGAGAACTCGAAGGCCAGCGCGGCGAAGGTCACCCGCTTGCCGCCGTCACGGGGAGCACCAGCCTCCAGCCGGGCGGTGAGATCGGCATGGTCGCGGACCACCCGGATCGGCTCGTTGAAGGTTGGATGCCAGATTTCCAACGTATCAAGGACCACCGTTCCGGCCGGGGCTGATGCAAACGCCTCCTTCAGCGCCTGCGATAACGTCGGATCAGGCATGGTCGTCCTTGCCGGGAACGCACATGGGTGACGGGAACGGGCACAGCGTCCTGGTCTCCAGCAGCATCCGGATCTGATGGACAACCTCGCTCAGTCCCTCGACCGCCGAGCGCAGGGCCTCTGTCTGGCGGGCCTGTTCCTCGACCACATGGGCGAAGGCTTCGACGGGAACACCGGATGCATCCGGCGCCCCCTGCTTCCTCGACCATGCCCAGGCGATGATGGCGATGATGATCACCGTGGCGGCGATGGCGGCGATCTGGACCATGGGGGCGGCCTGACCCCAGGCGCCCACATACTGGGTGGCGACTCCGGCCCAGATTTCCGGGGATTGTTCGGTCATGGCATTGAATTCCGGGTCGGGGGAAGGGGCTACCAGGAGAAGGCCAGGATCTCTTCCTGGGAGGCGAGTTTGGCGATGGCGGCTTCGGCCTGGTTGCTCGCCAGCCGAATGACCTCACGCTCGGCATAGACCTCCTGGAGGGTCTTGGTGCCGTTCAGGGCATCCCGCTCACGGGCGCGTTCGACCTTCCAGTCGAGAGTGGCGATGCGCTGCGCCGCTTCGGATTTCACCCGTCGAACCAGTGCGGTTCTGGCCGCCTGGAGTTCCTCGGCCTGCCGCTCGACGACGCGCTCGGCATCAATCTCGCGGACCCGATCGTCGGTGACGCCGTCATAGCGGTCGACGACCTCGCCGTCGACGAGATGGAACCGGTGCCCCAAGGTCGAGTCCACCGGCAGATCGTGGTCGCCCTCGGGACCGATGACGCCCCAATCATTGCCATGGGGGAAGCTGATTTTGCCGGCCATGATCAGATGCCTCCGATGATCGGGACGATGTAGGGGTAGTTGGTCGAGTGATAGGCGCTGTCGAAGATGTAGACGTTGAAGCCCGGCACCTTGGAGCTCATGTCGCCCTTGTCGGCGACGGCCTGGAACACCGTGCGGGTGTCGATGTGCGACATATAGATGCCGTAGCCGCTGTCGGAATTCGGGCTGTAGGACACCATGAAGTCGCTGTCGCGGATGGGCGCGAACGACCGGCCATAGCTGGAATCCTGGTATTGCAGGAAGGCGTACTTCCCGTCCGACACCCGGATCAGGAACACCTCGGCCCCGGCCCCATAGTAGTAATAGGGCTGGTAGCAGATGACGTATTTGCCGTCGTTGGAGATCTGGAAGCGGATGCCGTTGCGGTCGGCGGATTCCATGCCGTAGGTCGTGGTGGTGCTCAGGGTGTGGGTGGCTTCCTTGGTGTAGCTGACCTGCCTTGGAAATCTTCCTCCAGTTTGAAGTAGAGTCCGGCCCATCAGAGGACGGACGACATGAAGCGCAGCAGGTTCAGTGAAGAACAAATCATCGGCATCCTGAAGGAGCAGGAGGCCGGGGCGGGGACGGCGGATGTGTGCCGCCGGCACGGCATTTCGAGCGCCACTTTCTACAAATGGAAGGCCAAGTATGGCGGCCTGGAGGTGTCGGAGGCGCGGCGGCTGAAGGCGCTTGAGGATGAGACCCGAAGGGCAGCGCAGCAAACGCCCKTACGGATACGGCGGAACAGGGAATCCGTGGACATGGGCTTGACCAGGAATTCGTTCACGCCGGCGCCCCGGGCCTGGAACACCACCTCGGTGGCGGATTCGGCGCTCATCATGATGATGGCCACGTCGTCGCAGGACACCATATCCCCGGCCGGACGAAGCGGGTGGAAGTCGATGCCGGTCCATGGGAGCCATGTCGTGGTCGACGATGACCAGATGCACCGGCTGCTTNGCCAGGATCTCGACGTCCGGTGGGCCGTCTCCCGCCTCGAGGATGGTCTTGATGCCGAAGGAT